>NZ_CP022600.1:1967487-2295401 GCF_002952215.1 Porphyrobacter sp. HT-58-2
CCAATCACGCGGCACGAAGCCGCGCACTGATGCGCGCCTTCGGTATCGCCTTCGACCAAGACACAAGAGCCGGCGCGGTATTCCTGACCGATCAGGCCGAAGCAGTAACGCTATGGCGCAGCCCGGAGCAAATGCGCGAAGGTCGCTGGGAAGCCTTGCGCACGCGGCTGCCTTACCTCCTGGCCTTCGGTACCGCGATCGGACGCGCGGCCACCGTCGCTGATCTGATCAAAGCGAACCTGCCCCCTCAGGGTTGCTGGTATCTGCGTTATGCAGGGTCGCTATCACAGCACCGCGGCAAGGGGTTCGGCGGCGCGGCAATCCGCGCCGGACTGGCACGCGCCGACGCGGATCGGGCCAGAGCATGGCTCGAAACAGCCGATGTGAACAATCTCGCGCTCTACCGATCGCTGGGGTTCGAAGTTGTAAAGACCTGGCAGGTGCCCGAAGGCCCGCGCTTCTGGGGGATGATGCGCGCAGCACGATGAGTGGGCTTCAGCCCGTGGCGGTGCGGGCACTCTCATCGCCGGGTGCAGGCGCTTCCAGCTTGGCCCCCTGACCAGCAACCACCCGGTTGCGGCCGCCCTGCTTGGCTCGGTACATGGCCTGGTCGGCCTCGTTAATGCAGTGGTGCAAGGTGACTTCGGGGCGCCAGCACGCAACCCCGAAAGATCCCGAAACCTTCAAGTGGGGCGGCCAGGAAGGATCGGTCAGCCTGGCCAGTCGCTGGCGCAGGCGCTCGGCCACCAGGACGGCCATTGGCAAGGAACACTCAGGCAGCAATAGCAGGAATTCTTCCCCGCCCCAGCGGGCGACCGCACTGTCCCCGCGGCCCAGAACGTCCACCGGCCGTACGGTTTCTAGGATAAGCTCTGCAGCCTTCTGAAGCACGCAATCGCCGCAAGCATGGCCATGCTGGTCATTGATTGCCTTGAAATGATCGAGATCGATCAGGATCAGGCTGATCGGCCCGCTATCCGATGCCGCCCGCAGGCTCTGCGCCACCTGTTCGAACGCACGCCGGTTGTACAGCCCGGTCAGGCTGTCGCGCGTGGCGAGATATTCCGCCCGCTCCAATGCGCGCGTCAGCTCTGCTGCCAGGTCTTCCTTTTCCAGCTGGGTCCGGATCAGCGAACGGTCCTGCGTGTAAACCGCTTTGGCAAGGCTCCACAAAGCAGGAATAAAGAAGACCGTTGCGATCAGCGGGATCGGCCCGATGACGTCGATAAACCATAGTGTCTGCGGCAGCAGAACCGCAAAGAATCCGGCCCCGAAGGCGATGAACCCGTTCCTCCGGGTGGCGATCACCATGCTGGTCACCGATACAGTGGCGATGATGATGACGCACACGAAAGTGGACGCAATATCCTTGCCCAGCGTCGTGGCAACCGGCAACATCAGACTGGCCCACAACGCTCCCGACACGAACGCCATCCCCTGATAGAGATGCCAGAGTCGGTGCTGAGCGGGAGGATCATCATGCGTGCGCAGGCGCGCGCAAACACCCCCCATTGCGGCCATGCAAGCCGCGTTGGCGGCGACAATCCACAAGGTCAGACCAAAGCCGGGCCGGCCAAGATTGCATAGAGCAATGAGCGCCAGCGGAAGCAGGTTGGCCAATTGCCAGCGGGCGATGTTCTCAAGAAAGTAGCGCTGAGAAAGCAGTTCGACCCGGCGCTCCCCACCGTCATCGGCGGCCGCCCGAGATTCAGCAACAGGCGCAGGCTGAGAGGAGATGACACCCATAATCCAAATCTCGTCAATCGTTCCGGCGAGGATTACGGGATGAAGGTTAATTTCAGGTCTATCCGCCTATCGATGAACCCCGGCCGTGGATTTCGAACAGCACAGGCGCAACACGATAGCCTCGTTTCCGACCCTGCGGCGCAAAGAATGAAATCCTGAACCCTGATCCCGCTTCTGCGCGCACAAGCCGTGACATGATTGACCATAGGGGAGGGCCGCTGGCCGCTTCCTTGTGGCCGGCTTCTGGCGAGAATCCCGTCGAAGCGGCCGGCCAGTCTTCGGGACCGCATCGCCACGCCGCCAGTGACCAGACGTGAGCGGAAACGGCACGGCGATTTATCTGGCATGGCCGACAATATCAGAAGTCCCTTGCGGCCTTGTGCCAAGAAATTACAAGGCTTTCGGTATCTTGCCTGCTGTCGGCATCCCCGACGGCTTCATGGCGGCGACCGACCAGAGAAAGCCGAACCCTCCATCATGTCAGTCCTTGAAATCCACCATCTGGCCAAGCGCTTCGACACCGTGCTTGCGGTTGATGATCTGTCCTTTGCTGTTTCCGCCGGCGAGATCTTCGGCTTTCTCGGAGGCAACGGCGCCGGCAAGACCACGACCTTGCGCATGGTGCTCGACATCATCCGTCCGACGTCGGGCACAATCAAAGTCTTCGGGGCAGCGCCGGATCGCCGTGCGACGTCGGCGATTGGGTTTTTGCCCGAGGAACGCGGGCTTTATTCCGCGATGTCGGCAATTGATACGATCGTCTATTTCGGGCGGCTGAAGGGACTGCGCGAACCGCTTGCCCGCAGCCGCGGGATGGAACTGCTCGAACGCTTCGATTTGGCCGAACGGGCGAAAAGCCGGATCGGCGACATGTCGAAAGGAATGGCGCAGAAGGTGCAGTTGGCCACTGCGCTGATTAACGAGCCGGAACTGCTGATGCTCGACGAGCCGTTCTCCGGTCTCGATCCGGTCAATCAGGGGCTTCTCGAAACCGAGATCTTGCGGGCCGCCCGGCGCGGTGCGGCGGTGATCTTCTCGACCCACGTGATGCAGCACGCCGAGCGACTGTGCGACCGGCTGCTGCTGCTCAGGAGGGGGTGCAAGCGGTTTGAAGGTACGATCGCAGAAGCGCGCGCGCAGCTGCCGGCCACTCTCATCGCTATCACCAAGACTGATCTATCCGTCTTGCCCGGCGTCATGTCAGCAGTCGCCGTGTCCGGTGAAGGTGCAGGCGGCGAGGAATGGCGCGAATGGACGCTGACCCTAGCGCCCGGCATCGATCCAGGCACGGTGCTGGAGCACTGTTCTTCGCAGGGTATCGCCTTGCGGCGCTGGGACCACCGGCAGGCGAGCCTGCATGATGTCTTTGTCCAGCTTGTCGGCCCCGAGGAGGTCAAGCCATGAACACCGCCAATATCGGGCTCATTGCCCGGCGCGAAATGGCTCAGATCCTCAAGATGCGCAGCTTTTGGCTGACATTGCTGATCTTGCCCGTAGCGTTGGCAATGGGGCCACTGCTGGGAGAAACCCTTGCGGACACGGATTCCACGCGGGTTGCCGTCATCGACCGTTCGGGCACGGGCGCAGCCAAGGCGCTCGAGGCGCGTTTCACGGCTGACGAAACCCAATACCTGCTGCGTGAATTGTCGCGCTACGTCCAGCGCTATGATCTTGAGGCTGCCGACCGCAACGCTGTGTGGGCCAGGCAGAACCGCTGGTACACGACAAACGACCTCGTCGCGTTCGAGGCAAGCGGTGGGATCGATGCCGCGCTGGCCAAGATCGAGACGGTTCGGCCCGACGGTGTGCCCCGGTTCGAGATTCCGACCCACGATTACCAGTTTGTCCCACCGCCGCCCGCATTGTTGTCCTCCCAGGGCGATGCCTTCTCTGCCGCTGCACGCGGCCTGTTCGCTGATGACCCGGATGACACCAACCCTGAAATCATCGTGATGATTCCCGAAGCTTATCCGGCGGATCGCGCAATCGGAATCTATGCGGGAGATGATGTTCGCGGGAGCTTCATCTCTACGCTGCAGGAAGTGCTGACAGGCGACCTGCGCACCCGCCTCTTGGCTGAAGACGGGGTGACGGGGGAGCGCGCGACACTGGTCCAGACCATAGCGCCGACCATCACCATCGACTCCCCTCCGCCCGGAGGCGGTGCACGCGACGTTCTTCTGGTGCGCTCCACCGTGCCGATTGCCCTTTCCTATATTCTCATGATGAGCCTGATCCTGTCGGGCAGCTGGATGCTGCAGGGTTCCGTGGAGGAACGTTCGAACAAGCTGATAGAAAGCCTGCTGGCCTGCATCAGCCCCGAAGAACTGATGTATGGCAAGCTGTTAGGCGGTCTCGTCGTCGGGCTGATGATGCTGTCGGTGTGGGTGGGCTGCGCCGGTGTGGCCGCCTATGCAACCCAGGGCGTCATTGCCGACATGATCCGGCCTGCGCTGGAGCCGATCTCGTCGCCCGGCATCATTGCGGCGATCATCTTCTTTTTTCTGGCAGGCTACATCATGGTCTCGGCAATCTTCGTGGCCATCGGTTCGATGGCAGATTCGATGAGCGAGGCGCAGGGCTACATGATGCCAGTGCTCTTTGCGATCCTGCTGCCCATTACCTTCCTTTTGCAGGCGGTGGTTGCCGGGAATGACGGGATCATGGTCCAGATCTTCACATGGGTGCCGCTGTGGACGCCATTTGCAGTGCTGGCTCGGTTGGGATCGGGAATCGAGGCATGGGAACTGATCGGTTCAGCCGTGGTGCTTGCCTTGGCAATCATGGTTGAACTTGTGCTTGTGGGTCGATTGTTTCGCGCCAGCTTGCTGGCGACCGGGCAGAAACCGACGCTAGCCAAAGTGATGCACCGGTTAAGGCGCACCCCGGATGCTGGCTAGCCAACCATGCAGATGCGCGATGCCTAGAACTGAACCGCTTGACGCGGTTCCGTCATAGGACGGCTAATTTCTTGAGGCGGTGCAGCGCCTCACGCGCACACGCGTTGGCGCGGATCGGGTCCGGGCCGGTTTTGCCCTTAAGGCGGTTTTCAGTGCCGACGCGGGCGGCTGTCAAAGAGCGTTTTCAGATACCTGCGCGTATGGGCGCGGCGCTGCAAGCGGCTGAGAGAGGGGATTGCCTTCTAGGCGTCATTGACGTACAGACGGCGCGTGCAGTACCGCCCGATCACCGTTGCCGAGACGCAGGCCTTCGCCCGCGCGGCAGCGAAGATATGGAGCGAGGAGGAACTGGCCGCGCTGGTCGATCATGTCGCCCATAACCCGGAAGCGGGCGATGTCATCCCCGGCACGGGCAGGGTGCGCAAGATGCGCTGGGGCCGGCCTGGCAGCGGCAAGCGTGGCGGGGCGCGGGTGTTATCGCCCCGATTGTCCGCTCTACCTGCTGCTGGCCTATGACAAGGCGCAGGCAACGGACCTGACGCAGGACGAGAAGAAGACGGTGGCCGCCTTCGCAGCGACCAGCAAGGCCACAGTGGATTGAAGGAACACAGGCGATGACGGAGTTTGGCAAGGAGCTGATCGCGGCGATGGAAGAAGCCGCGGCCCATGCCCAGGGCAAGGGCACCGTCGCGCGCGTCCACACGATCGAGGTGCCCAACGTGAAGGCGATCCGTGAAGGGCTCGGCCTGTCGCAGCAGGCCTTCGCCAGCGCCTACCATATCCCGCTCGCTACCCTGAAGGGCTGGGAGCAGGGCCGCCGTCAGCCGGATGCCACCGCCAGCGCCTATCTGTCGGTCATCGCAAAGCTGCCCGATCAGGCCCGCGACGTGCTGCAGGCGGCCTGATCGCCCAGCCACATTCAGGCGCATTTTCCCAGACCGGCTGAAGGCTGCGATGCTACGCATCGAGCCGGTATTTGGAGGCCACACCTAATCAGCCGTTAGGCTCATGAGCGATTGTGGCAGCCAGAAGATGACGGTTGCAGCGATGCAGATGGCGGACAAGACCCGAAGGGCGGCGAAGCCGACGTGTTGGCGCAGCGGTGATATTGGGTGTGGATCCGTCGCCAGTCCTTGAGCTTGCCGAACATGTTCTCGACCTTGTGACGCTTGCGATAGAGGGCTGCATCGTGCGGGATGGGCACTTTGTGGTTTGTCTCTGATGGGATTCAGGTAGTGATGCCGCGCTCGGCCAGTGCATGCCGGAACCAGTCGGCACCATAACCCCTATCGGCGAGCAAGGCCTTGGCCCTGGGGAAGGCATCGATCATCAGCTGATCGGGCTTGCTGTCCTTGGCCGCCAGCTCGGCGAAGATCCGGTTGAACACGCCGAGGCGGCTCCAGCGAATGAACCGGTTGTGAATCGTCTTGTGCGGCCCGTAGCCGGCAGGTGCATCACGCCAGCGCAGCCCGTTCCTGATAACGAAGATGATGCCGCTCACGATCCGCCGATCATCGACCCGCGGGATGCCGGCGACAACGGGAAACAGGGCTCAATCCGGCGCGTCTGCGCCTCGCTCAACATCCAGACTTCAGACAACAGCAGCGCCTCCTCAGCGCCGCCATTGGAGCCGAAGGCGTGCAAGGCACATTCAACCGATTGTCTCCAGCACAAGCGATCTAATGGGGCCTGAGCCTAGGGTTTGGGCGCTTCGGGCTCCGCCCTTGCAATCCTCTCGGATTCGACAGCAGCGCGGGCAATGTCGTTGTAAATGCGGCGAGGCGCGGAATTGCGTGAGGCGTTGTAAAGTTCTGCCACCAATGCCCGGTCAAACGAGGTCATCTCTGCTGGCGGGTCCGGCTCGTCAAACAGGGTGAGGATAGTGCGGGCTGGAACGCCTGCTTCATTTGATGGCGCCCCGGTTCCGATCAGCGTTCGCATTGTGATGTAGTCGGCCAATTGGGCAAACGTGAAGCCCTCAGCCGCCTGGCGGGCAATCAGCACCGCTGCTCCCGTGATCTCGGTCGTGACGATCGGATCATTCCGGCCATAGGGCTCGATCCTGATCATCTGGCCGACCTCGATGCGCTGGCCATTGAAATCGCGGACGGCGACACGGTTCCATGCGCGAACAGGCCCGCTCTCGGCGAGCACTCGCTGGCGCTCATAAATCGCCAGATGCGCGAGCTGTTTGGATTCGGCAGACAGCCAGCTCTGTGATGGGCCTGCCGTTGGTGCCATGAAGGCAACCTTGAGAGTGGGTAAGCACGCCGGATCCGTGTTCGCACCGACACCCAATGCGCGGGCGTTCTCCCGGATACGTTCAGCGATGGCCTTAGCCTCATCGGCGGCGAGGCCGAGCACCTGCGGACAAATCGGATAGAAGAACTTTGCGACCGGGTGGCGCATGCGCGGCGGTTGAACGATCTCCTTCGTAAACTCCCGCAGCTCCTCTTTGCGCTCTTTTTCCGTAAGGGGCGGACTGACTATGATCGTCGTCCCCTCAGGCGCGGCGTCCTGTGCCGCTGCTGGGGCCATGCATAATCCCGCGAGGGCAATTGCTAGTCTGATGCCATGCGAACGCATTATCGGCAGGATAACCATCTGACGAACAATCGTAAACTGGGTTCAACGCAAAACATGACCACACTCGGTCCTATTCAGAGGGTCGGCCGCTGGCGAAATCCCCGGTGAACTGCGGGAAAGCTCTCGGGACCTCGCACCGGCCCGACCCATGGCAGTTCGTGCAGGGTCGGACGATGGTCTGCTTTGGTGAGGACCGGATGAGCGGCAGGCGCCGCAGTGCCAGCCTGATTTTCATCGCACGGGAACCCCTCAAAGTCCGCATCATTATGATTGTCGGAGATTTTCTGGAGGAGTTGTGATGGGTCGCGCCACTATCCGTTTTCATCGTGCCGTTTCCGGCCTTGCAGTGACAGCAGCTCTGGTTCTTGCTGCCCCCTCTGGTGTTCTTGCGCAGGAGGCAGCACCGCAGCCGGTGCCTGTCACCAATGGACAGGCGAGCGGTCTTCCGGCGTGGGGCATTGCGGAATCGGAGTTTCCGGCGGATCCCGACATCACCTTCGGCCGCCTGCCCAACGGTATGCGTTATGCGATCAAGCGCAACAGCAATCCCAAGGGCGAAGCCGCCATCCGTTTCACCGTGGCAGTGGGGGCGCGTGAGGAGGTCGATGCCGAAAACGGCGCTGCGCATTTTGTCGAGCACATGGCGTTCAACGGCTCGAAAGGCATTCCCGAGGGCCAATTGCTGCCCATGCTGGAAAAGCTCGGCCTTGCTTTCGGGGCCGATACCAACGCCGAAACCGGGCTGGATTACACCACCTACAAGCTGCAATTGCCGCGCACGGATGACGAAACGGTGAGCACCGCGCTCAAGGTCATCCGCGAGATGGCGGGAGAGCTGACCATCGATCCGGCAGCGGTCGATCGCGAGCGCGGCATCATCCTCAACGAAGCCCAGGTGCGCAACGATCCGAACCGTCGCCGCATTGCGCATTTCTTTCAGGCTGCGCTGCCCGGCTCCCGGATTGGTGAGAGGGTGCGCGCGGACGAAGAGCGGATCCGCAACATCACCCCGGCGCAGCTGCGCGCCTTCTACGACGCCTATTACCGCCCCGAACGCGCCACGCTGGCCATCGTGGGCGATTTCGATGTCGCGGCGATGGAAGCGCGCATCAAGGCGAGCTTTGCCGATTGGCAGGGCGAAGGCCCCGCGCGTGAGGCCTATCGCAGCCCGCTTCCCGGCGGCACCGGCGCGCCCGCCATTGCGGCTTTCGTTGACCCGGCGATCCCCGAGTTCGTCGAACTGCAACGCATCTCGGCGTGGGAGCCCTATGCCAACACCTATGCCGGAGCGCGCGAGGATTATCTGCGTGCCATGGCCGCATTCGCGCTGACCAATCGCCTGAATGCCCTGTCGCTTGCGCCGGATTCGCCGCTGCTTGGCGGCGGGGCCAGCGACGAGGACCTGTTCCGCAGCGCCGAAAGCTTTGGCGTGTCCGCGGTCGCCAAGGACGGTCAGTGGGCCGAGACGCTGGCCCTGCTGGAACGCGAGGTGCGCCGCGCTTCCCAGTTCGGCTTTACGGCGGCCGAGATCGCCGAGGCGAAGGCGAACCTCATCACCAGTGCGAACAACGCGGTTGCACAGGCTGCCGGACGATTCAGCGCCGACCTTGCCGAAGAACTGGTGGAGGCCAGCCTCGACAACGAGGTGCCCACGTCACCTGCATTCAATCTGACCCTGCTTGAGACGCTCAAGGATTCCTTCACCCCCGAAGCCGTCAGCGAAGCTTTCCGCGCGGCGTGGCAGGACGGGCCGACCGTGGTGCATGTCTCGACCAAGCAGCCCATCTCGGGTGAGAGCGAAACCATCGCCGCCGTGCTTGCACAGAGCGCCGCTGTGGCCGTGACCGCGCCGGTCGAGAAGGCAGAGGTGCAGTGGGCCTATGGCGAATGGGGCGCGCCGGGCACGGTGGTGGCAGACGAGACAATCGCCGATCTCGGGATTCGCACCGTGCGCTTTGCCAACGGGCTTCAGCTCAATCTCAAGGTAACGGATTTCGAGCCGGGCAAGGTCATGTACTCGATGCGCGTCGGCGGCGGGTTGGCGCGCTTTCCCAAGGACCGCGAGGGCCTGCGCGAATTGCTGCCGGTGGTCGCCAGCATCGACGGGCTGGAAAAGCACGATGTCGACGAGCTGCGCCGGGTGCTTGCCGGCAGGGTGGTCAGCAACCCGTTTGACGGGGAGATCAACGCGCTGGTTGCCGATGGCCAGACCACGCCTGCCGATCTGAGATTGCAGCTCGAACTGCTCGCCGCACGACTGACGGCGACAGGCTGGCGGTCGGAAACCGCAGCACAGCTTGCCGGAATCGGGCCGGTTTGGGCGGAGCAAATCAAAGCCGACCCGCTTGCTGTCATGTCGCTTGGCCTCGGATCAATCATGGCCGGTGGAGACGGGCGGCTCGGGCTCGAAAATCCCGCTGCGCTGGCGCAGGTCAGCCTGGATGATCTGCGCGCGGTGATCGCTCCGCAGCTGGCGGAAGGCGCCTTGGCAATTGGACTGGTCGGCGATTTCGATCCCGACGCAGCCATCGGCGCCGTTGCCGCGACGCTGGGCGCGCTGCCCCCGCGCCCGGTGCGCAGCGAGACTCTGGCGGGGACGGAGCCGGTGCAGTTCACCGCCGATCGCACCCCGCGTGTCATGACCCACAAGGGCGCAGCCGATCAGGGCGTCATGGTGCTGGGCTGGCCAACAACAGACGCCAGCGATCAGCGCGACCAGTATGCCCGCAATCTGCTGGCCGCCATGATGAGCCTGCGCCTGACCGAGAAGCTGCGCGAGGAACTGGGCGCAACCTATTCCCCCGAAGCCTTCAGCTACACGCAAGCCGACCTGAAGGAGTTCGGCTACTTCGCCGCCTATGCCACCGTCCCGCCCGAAGCGATGGACGAAACGGCCGCCGCCATCCGGGACATTGCCGCGGAACTGGCCGCCCAGCCACCGGCTGCCGATCTGTTCGAGCGTGCCCGCAATCCCGTTCGCGCCAATTTCGAGCGGGCCGAAACGCAGAACGGGGGCTGGCTTGCCATGGCTGCCGAAGCGCAGAGCAATCCGTCGCTGATGGATCGGTGGCGCAAGCGGCTCGCCATTCTCGACGCCATCACCCCGGCAGACGTTCAGGCCGCCGCCCAGCGCTACCTTGCTGGCGAGGTGCCAGTCGAGCTGCGGGTCGTGCCCGAGGCGCCCTGACAAGCTTGGGGTGTGGATCATCAAGCTGCACGCTCAGCGTTGACTTTTCAGTCTGGGAAACGCCGAGATCGTCGTTGAAAACGCTTTCAGCGGGTGGAGCTGAGCGCTCAGCGTTAGGCCGTGAGGTCCTGCTTGTTGGTCGAGCAACGGGCATATCCGATGAGCGTGTTGGTCATTTGTCACGAATGAGCGATCCCTTTCGGGCCATGTGAAAAGTGGCGCCGCAGCGCCTCATCGGCAAAGAAGGGTCATAACTGAGATTTATTGGCACTCGCGGGGCAATGTGCTAATGGGCAATTCATGGCATTAGGCCTTTGGAGTGACATTTATGGGGGTCGAGGTCAGAGTGATGGAAAATGGCCGAATGGTTCTGCCAGCTGCCATCCGGAAGCGGCTCGGCCTTGAAAAGGGCGGGACCGTGATCGTTGAGGTAGGCGACGAGGAGGTAACGCTTCGTTCCGTTGAACAGGTACTCGACAAAGTGAAGGCGACCTTTGCCAAATATGCCGATCTGCCGGGCACGTCGGTCGATGACTTTCTGGCGAACAGGCGCGCGGATAGCGGCGAATGAGCGAGGCTGTGCTCGACGCGTCCGCGCTCCTCGCATTTCTCAAAGATGAGCCCGGCAGCAGCGCTGTCAGGCAGGTGCTGCCGACTTCCGTAATGTCTGCCATCAATCTGGCGGAGGTTGCGACGACGTTCGTTCACGGCGGCATGCCCGCTGACGAGGTTGAGCAGGCATTACGCGAGCTGCCAATTCGCATTGTGCCTCTCGATGAAGATCAGGCTTACCAAGCGAGTGCGCTTCGGTCGCTTACCGCGGACAAGGGTTTGTCGCTCGGCGACAGGTGCTGCCTTGCACTGGCCCGCTGCCTTGGGCTGCCAGCATTGACATGCGATCGGGCATGGGGAGGGCTGCCGCCTGACATTGGGGTTGAAGTGAATCTCGTCAGGTGAGCATCCTTCTCCGGTAGAGCAATTGCGATGCCAGCAGCGTGATGTTTGCGCCTTGTTCTTGCTTAGCGTTGTTTAGCGTACCTTCCGCGCTCTGCCCTTCACCGGCATTGCTGACTCGTGAGAACGCGCCTTATGTAGGTTTTCCGTTCCGTTGCTACTCAACCCCGGCATACGGCTAGCTCAGAAACTGCTTGCCAAACAGCTCGCGATTAGACGACCCCATCACCCAGTTGCGGTCATGAGAGGGATCGAAGCGCGGTCCCGAAAGCTGCCCTGCAGCTTTGGCAGATTGGGCGCCAAATTCCGTGATCAATTTGCCGCAAAAATGCACGCCCATCAACATAGGGGGGCTGACCTCTGGTGCCTGCAAAGTGTCCGGTGAGCGATCCGCTTTGATCACGAGCACCTTTCTCTTCTTCGATGTATATAGCCTTCGCTTGATACAGGAGCCTGGGAAGTGTATCTGACAGAAGATTGTACAGGAAGGTGGCCCATGAACGTGCAACGCGGAAAACTTGTTTCAGGGGGACGGCTGCAATTGCCGGTCGAGATCCGGCGTGCGCTCTCTCTTTCCGATGGCGACACGGTATTACTCGAAGTGGTCGATGGCGAAATCCACGTGCGACCCTATCGGGAGGCTGTGGCCCGGGTTCAGGCAAAGTTGCGCACGTATGTCGAGCCAGGTCGCAGCTTGTCCGACGAATTGATAGCTGAGCGACGGGCTGCCGCAGACAATGAGTGATGCACGCTACATGCTCGATGCCTCCGCAGCGCTTGCGATGATGCTCGGCGAGGCTGGCGGCGATCAGGTTCGAGAGCGGCTTGGTTCCAGCCAGATCAGCACTGTGAATTTGTCGGAGGTTGTTGCCAAACTACAAGAAGCTGGCGTGCCCGACGAGGTCATTAGGTCCAGTCTTGCCGAGCTGAATTTCGATGTACTCGCGTTCGATCAGGGTCAGGCTCTGTGTGCCGGACTACTGCGTGCCTCGACGCGAAGCAACCGATTGTCGTTGGGGGATCGAGCCTGCCTTAGCGCAGCCAAGTCGTGCAATGCAGTTGCAGTGACCACCGATCGGTCATGGGGTCAACTCGAGCTTGATATCGTCGTCGAAGTGCTTCGCTAAGTTCCGCTGTCGACCCAAAATTGGCCGTTCTGGTCCATCGCTCGGTATGTCGGCTTGCGCCGAAATCTGCCGGTCAGCCCGAGCAAAACGGCGGGTCGGCAATGCATCCCTGCCGCAGTCGCTTGGCGGGCTGAAAGATGACGAAAAAACCTGCCGCTCATTCATCCTGCGCTAGGAGCTTGTAAACAACACGAACGCGTGTATCGCCCGACGCTGAGCCTACCCGTTTCGCGGACCGGCTTGCCCTGAGATCAGAACTGCGCTTGGGGCTCCCGCCAGCTCGTTCGCTCGAAACTCGGCCTGCGTCCGCCAATTTGGCCTGTATGCGGGGTCGTGTCCCCGGCCGTGGTGTAGGTTCTGAGGGTTAGCGCTGCTGGCTGGCTGCGCGCTTTCGATATAGCGCTGTAGCAGCCAGCCAGCAGCGCGGGTGGTCACCGCAGTTTTCGGATAGGTTTGGGTTGCGAAGCTCGAACCTGGAGAACCACGATGACCGATTCCTTGATGCACTTGCGCGCGCTGGTCGAGAAGGCCCCCGACGCGGATATTTTGCGCGACATGATCTCGTTTGCCGCCGGGCGGTTGATGGAGATGGAGGTTGGCGGGCTGACAGGCGCTGGCCACGGTGAGAAGTCCGCTGATCGGCTTGTCCAGCGCAACGGCTATCGCGAACGCGACTGGCAGACGCGCGCTGGCACGGTAGAGCTGCGCATCCCCAAGCTTCGCAAAGGCAGTTACTTCCCCGGCTTCCTCGAGCCACGCCGGATGGCCGAACGGGCGCTGACGGCGGTGATCCAGGAAGCCTATGTGCACGGTATCTCGACCCGCTCGGTCGATGATCTGGTCAAGGCGCTGGGCATGGATGGCATTTCGAAGAGCCAGGTCAGCCGCCTGTGCGAAGAGCTCGACGAGAAGGTGAACGCCTTCCTTGATCGCCCGATCGAGGGCGACTGGCCCTACCTTTGGATCGACGCCACCTATGTCAAAGTCCGTCAGAATGGCCGGATCGTATCGGTTGCGGTTATCATCGCGGTCGGCGTCAACAGCGATGGACGCCGCGAGGTGCTGGGCATGGATATCGGGCCGTCGGAGGCCGAACCCTTCTGGACTGCGTTCCTGCGCAAACTGACGCGCCGAGGGCTGCGCGGGGTGAAGCTGGTAATCTCCGATGCGCACGAAGGCATCAAGGCGGCTGTCTCCAAGCTGCTGTGTGCTACATGGCAACGCTGCCGTGTCCACTTCATGCGCAATGCGCTGGCCCATGCCGGAAAGAGCGGTCGGCGCGTCGTGTCCGCGTTCATCGGCACCGCCTTCGCACAGGAAACGCCCGAGGCGGCCAGTCAGCAATGGCGCTCCGTTGCCGACCAGATGCGCCCAAAACTGCCAAAGCTCGCCGCTTTGATGGACGATGCCGAGCCTGACGTGCTGGCCTACATGACGTTCCCAAAGGAGCATCGGGCCAAGTTACACAGCACGAATCCCATCGAACGTTTAAACGGCGAAATCAAACGCCGCACCGAAGTCGTCGGGATCTTCCCCAACGAGGGCGCGATCAACCGCCTGATCGGCGCGATCCTCATGGAACAATCCGACGAATGGGCTGTCCAGCGGGCACGCTACATGACACTTGAAACCATGGCGCCAGTCAGCGACAATCCCATCGTCATGCTGTCAGCTGTGCCTGGCGCATGACCGGCTCAAACCGATGCCGAAATCGGCGGTAGCCCAGATAAGCTACACCACGCCGTGGGACACGATCGTATGCGGTGTGGCGAGCCAGCGGTACGTAGCGTTGCGGCGCAGATACGGTGACAAGTACCACAGTGCACGCACGCATTAACGACGTGGCAAGCGTGTGATTGTATTCTCCTAGGATGCGCGTATATAACGAGCAGCGCGACCCATATGTGTGGACTGGATAGGCCTCGCGCCTATCTGGAAAGCCGTTCGAAGCTCGAGTTGGTTGCTTGCGATCAATGAGAGCGTGTTCGTTGCGGTTAGATTCTGGACTACGTCCGGCCGGGCGCCTCCAGAATGGCCGTGTGCGATCCGTAGGTATGCAGGATTGATCAAGAGCGAATGAATCATTCGTGAGAGACGGTCCAAGGTTGCCAAAGCAAGCGGAAATTCGCCGCCGGAGAGCCATTATGCGCTCCCGGCGGCACCAGTCTCTCTTCCGCTTTTTCAGATTATATAGTCGTTCGGACAGATGTTGACGTGGGTCGGCTTGGGTGGCGTCGGCGTTCCATGACAATTGGGATAATTGGCGGCCAGCTGGGTTACGGGCTGGCAGTCATAGTGGAGATCATGCGCAAAGCTCCCGCCGAACCGACTGCGCGCGGACAGCACGCAATGCGCAGCATGTCCCGGAGCATCGTGTCGAAAATAACCGTGGCGATCGCGCCCCGGACTGCAGAAATAGAGACGCTTGTCCGAGTAACAGCTGTGATCGCTCTCCGGCGGCCTCACACGCGGATGATGGCGTTCGAAATTATTGGCCGCCTTTCTCATGAACTTGGTCACGTCATTAACCGTGCCGAGATTGCGAAACAGGGCATTCAGCATCAAGCGGTGATGGCGAGATGCGAAGTTGCCAGCGGGGAGAAGAAATGGCGAAAGATTGCGGATGTTGGTGAATTCGGCGACTTTGCTCGCGCGAGCACGCAGTTCTTGGGCCTCACCTGCAAGATAGTCCTGATAACCGCGGACCTCGGCCGTTGTCGGTATTCTTTCAAAGTCGTCGGTTATCGGCATTATTGGGCGCACGAGCGCGAAGGGTTGAAACGCATCCACGAACGCCGCGGTGGTCTCGTCGCCATAATCTACGAACGCCAGGGTCAGCGACACCCGCTCAGGCTCGGGCAGCTTAATAATCCGGTCACGCATTGCCTGATGATAACCGCCAGCGTGCTGCTTGGAATAACCGCGACGCTTGACAGGCAAGGCGAATAGTTCGCCCGACGGCGCAAATTTGCGCGGGCCAATCGCTTTCAGGGCATCGAAACCGGGGACGCTAAGGCCAGCGATGACAATATCCGTCTTCATCGAAGCGGTCGGTCAGGAGAGCGGGGTGCGCAGCAAGGTCGCGACGACATCGAGCGAGAGGCTGGTCGACTGAAGCTGCTTGCGATCGAGTGTGGCGATCATCGCATCGAGCAGCGACGTCCCTCCCCGAGCTAACGGCGTTGTCGTCCGTGGCAGCCGCCGCTGTGCAAGGAACCGGTCCTCCGGCAAATCATGTCTTTCCAGCCAAACGCTGATATTGGCCTTGATCGCGGTATCGCGGTTGGGCGCATCGACCGGTGCGATCGCATCCGGCGAGATTGTCAAGGCGCCGTCGGGCACTGCGGCCTGAGCGACGTCGTCGAAGGTGAAAGTATCGGGATCGAGGACCCGCACTTCAGCCGTGAGCGGCACCGAAAACGCGGCCCAGAACCGATAATGAAAGCGCTTCTTAGGCTGCGTTACGGTCTCGAGCGCGGGTACCTCGCCAGGCTCAACGGCTCCAGGCAGTATGGCAGTCACATTGCGGTGGGTGCCGAAACGAACCAGTGTCACGCGTCCAGCTAGTTGCGACTGGATGAATTCATTGAGCCCCTTCCCGGTCAGCCGCTTCAGCGTCCGGAGGTCCTCGCCGAGATCGATCCCGAGCGCGCTCACCAGATAGGGTTGACGTTCGCCCTTACGCGCATCGGTGAGCGCGACGATCATATCTGCAATCCGGGCAAGTTCCTGATCCGCCCCCGAGACTTGCTCCGTTTCAGTCAATTTCACCTCCCTGTCGCGGGCGATCAACGAATCTGACCGCACCGACTACGCTTATACGCACGTCTGGCAGCGCCGCATCCCTAATCGCCCTCTGGACTGTTAACTGCATCGATGGGTGACGTCTCCTTCTGACAAAAGCTGCCGCTCGGCATATCGCGTGCTATGACGGGTTTGTCCCAGATCAAGCCATTCCGTGCCTTCATCCAAGTGCGCGGGGGTGCTCTGTTATGCAGACTGACTCCCCAGCATCAGGAACGCGTGCTTGAACTCGGGAAAGTGTCCGGTGAGCGATCCCTTGCGTATAAGCAACGGCACGGCGCCATCGCGTTTGCGAGAGGTGCACGAAATGGCAACAATATGTCATTGAGGCGCTTTTCGACCGCTGCGACATCTAAGTCTCTATGAGACATATTTATCAACTTGTGCCTGAGTCTGCATTTTGTTGAATTCTCGGAGCATCCTGGCTAGAGTAGGGCTGTCGACCACTTCAGCAGCCTTCGGGGTCCACATGACAGTTCAAGTCAATATAACGCCAAACGGGCGAATGAGCCTCCCGGCTGACATCCGTAAGCGGCTCGGGCTCGTCGGTGGCGGCGCGGTGTATCTGGATGAGACGCCTGATGGCCTTGTGCTGCGAACGGCCGCTCAGGCTGTTGCGCGCGCGCAGGCCTTGGCGAAGCAATACACTGAAGGAAACCCGGATGCGTCGGTCGACGCTTTCCTCGCCAAGCGCCGCGAGGAAAGCGGAGAGTGAGCGAGATCGTATTGGATGCCTCCGCACTCATCGCCATGCTGAAGGGGGAGAAGGGTGCAGACAAGGTCGCCGCGGCGATCGCAGACGCCCGGATATGCACCATCAATTACGCCGAGGTGGTCACCCACTTCATCCATCTCGGCATGCCCGAGCGCGAGGTTGACGCCATGCTCGATCCTCTACCAATGACGATTGTGCCGACCGACAAGGCCCTGGCGCAATTGGCGGGGCGGTTGCGGGCTGTCACTGCTGATCACGGGCTTTCGCTTGGCGATCGCTTCTGTCTTGCGCTGGCGCAGCGTGACGGTCTGCCAGCGTGGACCAGCGATCAGAGGTGGAAGGCAGTCGGCGCTGCCGCCAAAGCCAAGGTCGTTGCTATTCGATGATGTCCAGCGGGAAGGGCAGGGCTGTTGTCACTTGACCGGTGATGAGCTGCCATACTCCTGTCTGGCTGCTTCGGCGGGGTTCGTCCCCAAAAGCGGAAATTCGCAAACCGACCCCAATTCGGTCATTCGCCACACCCCGTCCCGGGCTTGACCCGGGACCCAGCTTTTTCCGGCTCCGACGCGAGAAAGCAGCGGGGCTCCGGGTCAAGTCCGGGGCGGGGTGAAATGGCCAAAATCACCCACTTCCGGTCATTGCACAGCCCTACCTCCGATCCCGAAAGCGGTATTGCGGCTTTGCCCTGATCCTGAAAAATTCCTGCCATTCTGAAAGCGACCCCGAAACCGACGAAACTAGCCACGGTTGATGCGCGCTCGGCGGGCGGGCGAAACTGGTGTCGGCCTTATCCGAATATCTTGGGAGAAGATTGACACCGGTAGCATAAAAGTGAAAACTTAGACCTCAAAATGAGGCACTGCCGCTGGACGGGGCCGATTGAGTAGAGGTTTGAGGGGTATGGCGTTCCGGGATTGGACACGGTTAAGTCGATCGGGCCTGACCACCATCGGTGCCATTGCGATTCTCCTGGTCGCGTCTGCGCCCGGCGTTGCAACATCGTCCCGTTCGCCACGCCTGTTGGAGGCTGCCCGGAGCGGACAACCGGACTTTAGCTATGCCGGTTACGGCTTTGGACTGACACCCTTGCCAACCGCGACGGGCACGATCATCGACGCAACCCAGCACGGGGTGGTTCCCGATGACGGGAAGGACGACGCCAAGGCGCTGCTGCGCGCGATTGCAGCTGCGGATGCGGTTGAGGGCAAGGTCACGTTGCAATTGCCGTCCGGCCGTATCCAGATCGGCGAGGTCATTCCGCTGGAACGCAGCAATTTCACTTTGCGCGGAGCAGGTTCGGGAGCAGACGGCACGGAACTCTATTTTCCCCGGCCGCTGAATATCGTCGACGATCCGATGCGCCAGGATGAGCTGCGCGATTATCTCAGGCGCGAGAACAAGTATGAGGTGAACGCCGATCAGAACATCAACTTCTTGTTCAGCGAATATAGCTGGTCCGGTGCATTTCTGCTTGTCGGGCCGAAAAAGGACCGGTCGGTGTCCTATGATCCGGCAAAGGATCGCCGTATGCCGGTCCTGGCCGATCCGGTGTTGGGCAAGCAATTCGACCGGAAGATCAAAGTCAAAGACACCTCTAAGCTAAAGGTCGGGCAGGTGGTGCAGGTCCAATGGTATTCGGTCGATGGCCCGGACAGCGGGATCTTGCGTTCGATGTATGGCGATCTGTCTGACTGGAACGAGAGCGAAGCGGGGACCGCGGCCCCGCTCACGATCGGATCGCATCACTGGACTTTCGCCAACCGGCCAGTCGTGGCGCAGCCGACCCGGGTCACAGCGATCAAGGGCAATGATGTGACCATCGGCGACCCTCTGCTGCATGGCATCTCACCAACGCAGCCTGCGGTGATCGCTTCATGGCACCATCTTGAAGCGGTCGGAATCGAGGCGATGAGGCTGACCTTCCCCGACAATCCCTGGTTCGGCCATCATCTGGAGGCGGGCTATAACGGGATTTACCTCACCGGACTGTTCGACGGCTGGGTACGTGATGTCGAAATCCGCAACGCCGACAGCGGCATCCTGACGGACAATGCAGGGTCGATAACCATCGACAAAGTGCGCACTACTGGTGAGCATAAGGCGCATTACACAGTCCATGTCGGTGCTGTGCATAATGTGCTGGTGCGCGATCTCGTGGTCGAAAACCCGTCGGTTCACCCGGTCAGTGTCAATACGCGGTCGACCCGCTCCGTGTTCCTGCGCGCAAAGGTGCGCCGCGATGCAATCATCGATCAGCATTCGGGATCGAACCATCAGAACCTGTTCGATCAACTCACGATGCATGTGGTACCGCGCCGCACCGCCTCGGGATGGAGCTACCGCCTGTGGGAAGGCGGGGGTGCGCCATACTGGAAGCCGGGCCATGGGCTGTTTAACACCCATTGGAACCTGAAACTGGTGTTTCCCGACAGCGTGCCGGATGACGCGGTCGTTGGTATCACCAGTGGGCTGGAGGGCCCGGGCGCGCGTATTGTTGGCCTTCACGGCAATCGCTCGGTCATGCTGGATTATCGGCCTGCGCCTTATGCCGAAATGCTGAACGAGGCGGTTGTTTCTGCCCCATCGTTATACGAGCACCAACTCGCCATGAGGCGTGCGCGGATGCGATAAGCAGTGACGCCTTGCGCAGCAGATCGCGCAGTTATGCGCCCGATAGCGGCGGCGCGATAGACGAGCGTTCGATCAGTTCGGATGGCAAGTGGACGGAATCGCCCGAGAAGCGCCGCTGCGGGAGAAAATCGCCCAACAGCTTTTCCGCCGCCAGCATGCCCATATCGCGGATCGGCCATCGGACCGTGGTCAGTGATGGCCATACATGTGTGGCGGTGGGCGAATCGTCGAAACCCACCAGCGAAAGGTCGCGCGGGATCTGGAGATTGCGTTCAAATGCGGCGTGCATGACGCCGGCAGCCATTTCGTCATTACTGGCAAAGATTGCCGTCGGGCGCGGATCAAGTCCCAGCAGCAGTCGCCCGGCCGAGCGTCCGGATTCAAAGCGATAATCGCCCTGCGCGCAATATTCTGGGGACACGGGTATGCCCGCCGCCGCCAGCGCCGCGTGAAAACCAAGCTCGCGTTCTGCCGCAGAACGAAATCCCTGCGGCCCGCGCACAAAACCGATCCGCCGGTGCCCCATCGCGATCAACAGCTGACAGGCCTCAGTCACGGCAATCCTGTCGGTGGAGGTGACGCTGTGACGATCATCATCAAGCGCTGCTGACCCGACGCGAACGAACCGCACACCCATTGATCGGAAAACGACCGCGATCTCGTCGCGTTCAGAGATGGGTGGCAGGACAATCACCCCAATAGGCCGCTGTTTCCGCAGGAACGCTTCAATGTCATCGAGCAGGGAAGGGGAGTTGCGGTCCACCGGACGGACCATCAAGCCAAGTTCGCTGTCCCGGATAGCATCGAGGATGCCGCGCTCGAAAATCTGCACTGTCTGGGCGTTGGGGTTATCGTGCAGCAGGACCACCGTAAAATTGCGGCCAAGCGCAAGCGCGCGGGCTTGCGGATTGGGGACATAGCCAAGTTCAACGATCGCCTGTTCTACCCGGTCTCGCGTCGCCACTTTCAGTCCGGGCAAGCCATTGATGAACCGACTTACAGTTTTCTTGGAGACGCCAGCCAGTGACGCCACGTCGTTGATTGTCGGGTCGCGGTTACTGCGGTCTTGAGCGCTCATGGTAGCCTTCGCTTGTTCCGGATGAACCCCCAAGGTCAAGCGAAATAGTCGCAGCGGTGCGATCAGCAGGAGCCTTTGCCCCACAATTGACACCGGTAGCAAAAACCGTCATGTTGCCTGCCAGTGAGGGGAGTCAGGGCAGCCAATGCACGACCACGGGATTATTGCGCGGTCATTTGTCGACGCGCGGGCGCGCGATGCCGTGCTGCGCGCCTATCCGGGGCCGCTGCCTGCATCCCTGTCGGAGGCCTATCAGATCCAGAATGAGGCAATCGCCTATGCCGGTCGGCGGATCGGCGGCTGGAAACTGGGAAGAATCCGCTGGCCGGAAGCTGGCCGGTATGGAGCAGAGCGGCTCGCCGGCCCGATCTTTGGCGACGCAATCTGCATCCCATCCGGTGCCCAACCGGTTCCGATGCGAGTGTTGAGCGGCTTTGCAGCTGTCGAGGCGGAAGTCATCCTGCGCCTTTCGGCATCGCCGCCACCTGACCTTTCCCTCGAGGACGCCCCTCAATTCGTCGATGAAGTCCGGTTCGGCCTTGAGATTGCCAGCTCTCCCTTCGTAGGCATCAATCAGAACGGGCCAGCGGTGACCGTATCGGACTTCGGCAACAATTTCGGGCTGGTGGTAGGCCCGGCTATTCCCGATGCCAAAACACCGGGAGCACTTGATTGCCTTGCGGCTTTGGCGATTGACGGCGTCACGATTGGCACCGGGCTGGTTGCAGATATGCTGGATGGGCCGTTCGGATCACTTGCTTTCCTTGCGCGCCTTATGGGAGAGCGCGGGCTGCCGCTTGAGGCGGGCCAATGGATTTCGAGCGGCGCGATTACAGGTGTGCATCCCGTCAGGCATGGCCAGCATGTGCGCGCGACTTTCGGCGATGACATCGCCATCGAATGCGTCACCATGCCGGCTCTCCTGCCCGAAGGTGCGCAATGACTGTCGCGGACTTAAGCCAGCCGATCGGCGCCGTGCAGGGCTTGCGGGCTGCGGCGGGCCGCTATCGCTGGATGATCGTGGCGCTGCTGTTTCTGGCGACAACCGTCAATTACATCGACCGTACCATGCTAGGCCTGCTCAAGCCCGAGCTTTCGCGCGAACTGGGCTGGAGCGAAGATGATTACGGCAACATCGTAACCGCCTTCCAGTTTGCCTATGCCTTCGGCTTTCTGTTCATGGGTTGGCTGATCGACAAGGTCGGCCCGCGCGTCGGCTATGCGATAGCTATCGGGGTATGGACCGTGGGCCATGCCGCGCACGGATTTGCCAGTTCGGTCATCGCCTTCATGTCGGCGCGCGTGGTGCTGGGAGTTGGCGAGGCCGGCCATTTCCCCTCAGTCGTCAGAGCGAGCAGCGAATGGTTTCCGCAGAAGGAGCGGGCCTACGCGATTGGATGGGTCAATTCGGCGACAACGATCGGCGTGATCCTGACTGCACCGACCCTGTGGTTGTGCATGGAAGTGTTGGGGTGGGGCTGGCGCGAAACCTTCATCTACACCGGCCTTTTCGGCGTGGCTCTGGCTGTCATCTGGTGGTGGGTCTATACCGCACCAAGACAAAGCAGCCGGGTTAGTCAGGCCGAACTTGCATGGATCGAACATGATCCGCCCGAAGGTATCCAGCAGATTGGCTGGGGTGCGCTCATCAGCAAGCGCGAGGCCTGGGCCTTCGCGGTCGGAAAGTTCCTGACCGACCCGGTCTGGTTCCTGATGCTGTTCTGGCTGCCAAGCTACTTCAGCTCGACCTACAATGTCGATCTCAAGATCGTGCTGCTGCCGATGATCGCGATGTACCTGCTGTCAGATGTCGGCAGCATCGCTGGAGGATGGCTGTCCTCGCGACTGATCCAACGTGGCCATTCGGTCAATTTTTCCCGCAAGATCACGATGATTTGCGCCGGTGCCTGCGTCATTCCGCTGCTTTTCGTATCTGGGCTTCAGAACATGTGGCTCGCGGTTTTTCTGATTGGCCTGGCATTGGCCGGGCATCAGGCCTTCTCGACAAATCTGCTGGCACTGCCGCCTGACATGTTTCCCAAGCGTGCGGTCGGCTCGGTCATCGGGCTTGGCGGCTTCATGGGCGGGATCGGCGGGATGATCATGGCCAAGTCAACCGGTCTGGTGCTCGATGCCACCGGGGGCGATTACTCCATCATCTTCGCGATTTGCACCACGGTCTACTTCATCGCCGTCATGGCAATCCACATTCTGTCACCTCAACTATCTCGCGCCACGGTTTAACAAGAGCATAAGTCCGAATTCAGGAATTCGAAGAAGCATTATACGCGGTGATGACACCGGTATCAAAAAACAGGGAGAGTGAAATGCGCAACACAATCGGTTTGATGACCTCGGTCGCCTGTCTGGCTGTCTTGCTGGCTGCACCGGCACACGCTCAGCAGGTGGAGGAATCTGGCTCCGGGGAGCAACCCGCCGTTGCCGACGATCAGGAAGAAGGCAGAGACATCATCGTTTCGGGCATCCGGGATTCGCTGCGCAAGGCAGCTCAGGTCAAGCGCGATGCCGATCAGGTCATTGATGTCATTACCGCTGAGGATGTCGGCAAGCTCCCTGACGACAACGTGGCCGAAGCATTGCAACGTGTGACGGGTGTGCAGATCACCCGTGTGTTCGGCGAAGGGCAGGCGGTCAATATCCGCGGCCTGCAACAGGTGCGCGTCGAAGTCGATGGGCGCACGTTGCTTGGCTTTTCGGGCCGGGTTTCGCCGCCGGAAAACGACAATCTCGGGCGTTCATCCGGTCTTGATTCCGTGCCGTCATCGCTGTTCGGTCGGCTCGAAGTCGCCAAGTCCTCGATCGCCAGCCAAGTTGAAGGTGGTCTTGGCGGGACAGTAAACCTCAAGACCCCGAAACCGTTCGACTTCAAGAAGCCGACCATCCGGCTTAGCGCGCGCGGCACCTATTCGGACGAATCCGAGCAGTTCGAACCGGCCTTCCAGGGCCTGTGGACAACCACCTTTGGCGCGGACGACCAGTTCGGAATCCTGCTTTCGGGTGAATATCAGAAGCGCACCTCGCGCCTGCAATTGTTCGAACGCAACAATTTCCTGAACCGCCGCAATGGCGATGCAACCGCGACCAACCGCCTCGCGCCATTGCAATTGCAATATGAAAACGTGCTGATCGATCGCACCCGCATCGGCGTGAGCGGGGCGTTCCAGTGGAAAGCGACCGACAATCTGACGCTGACCGCCGATGCGCTCTACTCGCGCGTTGCGAATGAGCGCTTCAATCAGGCGGTGACCTTCATTCTGCCGACCAACAACAACCTCAATTTCCGCAATCCTGTGTTCCAGGAATTTGACGGTTTGCAGTACATCGTCGCGGCCGAGGCCACCGGGCGTGTCCGCGTGCAGAACCAGCGGCGCACCGACCCGACCGATAACCTGCTAGTCGGTTTCAACGCGGCCTATGGCAGCGATGACGGTATCACCATCGATGTCGATGCCTATTATTCGCGCGGCACTTTGCGGCAGGAAATCGAAGTCACTGTGCTCGATACGCCCAACAACATCATAGGCACCTTCGATTTTCGCAATGGCACCGTGCCTAGCCTAAGCCTTGCGCGCCCGGCCGGCACGCCGTTCAGCCTCACCGACCCCAGCGTCTACAATTTTCCCACCACGGGCAACCTGACACTGCGCGCCAACCAGCTTCCCGGAAATCTTGAAGAATATGCCGCCCGGGTCGATTTCGGTTTCGAGGTGAGTGACGGTTTCAAGATCACGGCCGGGGCGCGTTATGTCGATCTGCGGGCCGACCAGACCTCGTTCCGGAGCCGCGGCCTTGCAACCCGTGATGAACTGACGCCGTTTCTCGTGCCGGGTGACCCCAATTTCCTCGACGGCATTCCGGGCAATTTCCCGCGTGAATTTGCGACATTCTTCCCCGATCGCGATTTCCTGCTTGACCGCGTGCTCTCGAGCGAACCGGGCGATGGTCCGATGGGCTTTGCGCGTAACGCCCCGCGCGATTTCGATCTGAGGGAGCAGACCTACACCGGCTATATCATGGGTAATGCCGAATTTGATCTGCTCGGCATGCCGGCCAAGTTCAATGCCGGGGTGCGGGTGAGCCTCACCGATTTCGAGGCCAACACCTTGACGATGCTTCCGGGCAATATGCTGGTGCCGACGCGCGACACCAACAGCTTCACCAATGTGCTGCCCAGCGCAAACCTGGTCGTGAACGTGACCGACGACTTTCTGGTTCGTATCGCGGCTTCGCAGACGATGCAGCGTGCAGGCTTGGCTGATCTTGCGCCCAGCACCTTTATCAACCCCACCAACCTCACCTCGGGCGGGGGCAATGCCCAGCTGACCCCGCCGATTTCGACCAACTTCGACATCTCTTTCGAATACTACACCGGCGGGTCGAACCTGATCTCGGCGGCGGTGTTCTACAAGGATGTCGAGGATGCTATCTCGGTTGGCACGATTCAGGAAGATATCATCTTCGAGGGCGCGCCGCTTACGGTGCAGACTTCGCGCCCGTTCAACATCGCCAGCGCCAAGGTGAAGGGCTTCGAGGCCGGGATCACGCAATTCCTCGACTTCCTGCCCTCTCCGCTGGACGGGCTGGGGGTGATTGCCAACTACACCTTTGCCGACAGCGAAGACAGCAACGGCTTCCCGCTCGTGGCGACATCACGTCACAGCTACAACCTCGTCGCGCTCTACGAGAAGGGCCCGGTTTCGGCCCGCGTCGCCTATAACTGGCGTGATGATGCTGTGTTCGAATTCACGCAGGGGCGGCCCGACGTGATTGCGGCCAACGCGCAGCTCGACGCCCAGATCGGTATTGACCTGACAAAGAACGTGACGCTGCAATTGCTCGGACAGAACCTTCTGCCGCGCGAATCAGCGACGGTCGAGATCAGCAACTTCAACCCGATCGCGCTCAACAGCTACGCTCTGTCCGAAAGGCGCCTGTCGATCGGGGTTCGCGCGAAGTTCTAGCACTGCAGGAACCAGCGGGCCGATGGGATGATACCTGCCGGCCCGCCAACCTTGGGCTGGCGCACTGGCTCCAAAGACAGCAACATCCCCCACCTCGCTCCAGAAGAAAAGACCTCCCATGAAAATCGCTCTGATTATCGAGAACAGCCAGGCAGCCAAAAACGCCGCCATTCACCAGGCACTCGCTTCCGTGGCCGAGCCGATGGGGCATCAGGTGTTCAACTACGGAATGTACACGCCTGAGGATAAGGCATCCCTGACCTACCCCATGAATGGCTTGCTTGCAGGCATTCTGCTCAACTCGGGCGCGACGGATTTCGTGGTCACGGGTTGCGGCACGGGAATGGGTTCGATGCTGGCCTGCAACGCCATGCCAGGGGTGTTTTGTGGCCTGTTGATCGACCCGACCGATGCCTTCCTGTTCAACCAGATCAATGCCGGTAACTGCATCTCCATGCCCTATGCCAAGGGCTTTGGCTGGGCGGCTGAGCTCAACCTTGCCGACTGCTATCGCAAGCTGTTCGAGAACGAGCCCGGGCTGGGTTACCCCCGCGAACGCGCCACCTTCATGGCGGCCAATCGCGGCGTATTGGCTAACCTCAAGGATGTGACGTGCCACGATATGCTCACGGTGCTGCACAAGGTCGATCAGGATCTGCTGCGCGCCGCGATTGCGGGGGAGAGGTTCGCCGAGATCTTCTATCCCAACTGTCAGGACGATGCGATCGCCGCCTATCTGAAGGCGCTGTAAGTGATGGCGATTTCCTTTGATCTGACGGGCAAGCGCGCGCTGGTGACCGGGGCCAATACCGGTATCGGGCAGGCGATTGCGGTTGCCCTGGCCGATGCGGGCGCGGATGTGGGGTTGGCCGGGAGAAGCGAACCTGCGCAAACGCTGGCGCTGATCGCGAAGACCGGACGCAAGGCGGTTGATCTGCGCGCTGACTTGTCGACCATCGCCCCGGTGCAAGGTTTGGTCGATGATGCCGTCGCGGCGCTGGGCGGGTTGGATATTCTGGTGAATAATGCCGGGATCATCCGCCGCAACGATCTGGCTGATTTCACCGAAGAAGATTGGGACGCGGTGGTCGACACCAACCTGAAGACCCTGTTCTTCCTCAGTCAGGCCGCCGCCCGCGTGATGATGGCGCAAGGCGCGGGCAAGATCATCAACATCGCCTCGCTGCTAAGCTTTCAGGGCGGCATTCGGGTGCCGAGCTACGCTGCGGCCAAATCGGGTGTGGCCGGGGTGACAAAGGCGCTGGCGAACGAACTCGCGCCTGCGGGCGTGCAGGTCAACGCCATCGCGCCGGGCTATATCGCCACCAACAATACCGCCGCGCTGCAAGCGGATGAGGTGCGCAACCGCCAGATCATGGAACGTATCCCGACCGGGCGCTGGGGCAAGCCGGAAGATATCGCCGGGGCGGCAGTATTCCTCGCCTCGGGCGCGGCCGATTACGTTACCGGCCACGTGCTGGCGGTCGACGGCGGCTGGCTGGCGCGGTAGCTTCAGCCCGTGACTGTCACCTGCTTTGGCGAAGTGCTGCTGCGCCTCTCGCCATCTGCCCGGCGCTTGCTTGTGCAGGCGGATGGGGTTGATCTGGCGATCGGCGGGGCAGAGGCCAATGTCGCCTCGGCGCTGGCATCGCTGGGGCACCCTGTGCGCTTCGCGGGCGTGGTGAGCGACAATCCGCTGGGTGACCGCGCGCTGGCGGCTTTGCGCGGCTGCGGGATCGACACTGGCCATGTTGCGCGCGCGCCGGGGCGGATGGGACTCTACTTCCTCGAAGCAGGCTCCGGCCCGCGCCCCTCGGCGATCACCTATGACCGGGCAGGCAGCGCCTTTGCCGAGGCCGCTCCCGAGAGCATCGACTTTGGAGGCGCGCTGGCGGGGGCACGGCTCTTCCATTGCGGCGGGATCACCCCGGCGCTTGGCCCCAAGGGTGTGGCTTTGGCGCGTGCGGCACAGGCGGCGGCGCGATCATTGGGTGTGCCGATCTGCTTTGATGGCAATTACCGCGCGCGATTGTGGGCAGCATGGGACAACGACCCCGCGGCGATCCTACGCGAACTGGTCGATGACGCGGCGATCCTCATCGGCAACCACCGCGATATCTCGCTGCTGCTAGGAAGCGACTTTTCCGGCGATGGCGAGGGCCGGCGGCGCGAGGCGGCTGAGGCAGCGTTCGCCGCTTTTCCTAACCTCCAGCTGATCGCTTCGACCGCGCGGCACCTTGTCACCAGCAACCATCACCGGATCAGCGCGCGGGTCGATGCCCGCACGGCCGACTACCAGACCGAGGAGATCGACGTTACCGGCATTGTCGACCGGATCGGCACCGGCGATGCCTTTGCTGCGGGCGTGCTCGATGGCTGGCTGAACGGAGGCGATCTTGCGACGATGGCCCAGCTTGGGCTGGCACTCGCGGCGCTGAAGCACACCATCCCCGGCGACATGTGCCCGGTCACCCGCGCGATGCTCGATGGGTTCGGCGCAGGCGCTAGCGATGTCAGACGATAAGGCCACGAGCTGCGAAGCCTGAGTCCCGCAGGCTGCTAACGCTCTGCTCGGCGCGTTCCTTGGATTGCTCGGCGGTGGCTGTCCGGGGAGCTAATCAGGCGTTGAATGCCGGTTGCTGGCAGCTTTTGTCAGAACCGGACGTTCGCCCTATCGTTCGTGAACGACCTGATCTGGGTCGGGAGCCGTCACGGCGCCGATCGAGCCACTAAGGGCGGCTTTGCCCTGATTCTGAAAAATTCCTGCCATGCAGCAATCGACCCCGTTCCTGCCGTAACTCCGGCTTGCCGGTAGGCGCTAGGCAAGCGGCGTCATGCGCTGGATCTGTGCAAGCAGCAGTTAACCGATTTTTTGCGGTATGGCGGTTATTGCATCTCTGAAAATTCAGGGGAAACCGCCGTGCAAGAGCCGATCTCAAGTACCACGAACAGCTTCTCAGAAGACACGCGCCTTTATGATCGTTCGGTCGAGTCGACCAATTTCCTGCTCGACTTCTGGTGGCTCTGGCTGATTGCGGTAGTGGCCGCCGTCGCTGTGGCATCGCTGTTGCGCATCCGGCGCAATTTGGTCGCGCTTGAAGCGCGCTGTGCCTCGGCCTTCGGCGATGTCGATGCTCTGCTGGCCGAACGTCATGCGCTCATCCCCAATCTCGTCGCGGTGACCAAGGAACATATTGGGCATGAGATCAAAGTGCTCGACCGGCTGCTGGAAGCGCAACAGAACGCGCTCGAAACGTTCGGGCGCAATCGCATGAACGCTGAAACCGAGGTCGGCAATGCCATCAACCAGCTTATCAATGTCGCCGGATCGATGCCGCAGCTGGCGAGTTCGAACCAGTTTCCGGAACTGCGGATCGAGCTGACCCGGATCGAGGAGCGGGTCACGGCATCGCGCCGTTACTACAATTCGACCGTCGCCGAATATGACGCGGCGCGCGGCGGATTTGTCTCGTCCAGGCTTGCCGCGTTGTCCGGAATGCCGCAGCACGCCCGCTTCGATCTTGGTGAACAGCGGGCCGAGATCGCCGCCCCGCAACGCGTCGCCTTCGGCTGAGGCGGGCCATGGCTGCGCGCGGCTTTGCCGCTCACGTTGCCCACAACTGGCAGCGCGGACTGATGTTTGTCGGGCTATACGCCCTCACCTTTGTCCCGATCTCGCTGCTCGTTCTGGGCCTTGTACCGCTGGTTCTGGGCAATGCGATGGGATCGGCCCTGATCGACCCGCTCGGCTTTGCGGCGACCTACCTGCCGCTGGCAATCGTGCTCACGCTGACCATCCTCGCCACCCGTTATTTCGGTTTCCGGCGCGAAGTGGCCGAGGCGCTGTCCATCCGCGAAGTCACAGCTGGGCAGGAACCGCGGCTTGTCCGGATCGGCGAAGAACAGGCGATCATGCAAGGCCTCGCCCGCCCGCAATTCGGCGTGATCGAAACAACCGCCCGAAATGCCCTTTCGGTGGGCGCGACCCCGTCCCAACGGATGATCGCGGTCACACGCGGGCTGATGGATGCCCTCGACGACGACGAGATAGCCGCGGTGATCGCGCACGAACTGGCGCATTTCCGCGCTGGCGATGCGGCCTTCCTGTCGCTCAATTACGCGCTATTCCAGACTGCGGCGTGGCTGCAGACCTACAATCCGCTCAAGATCGACAAGCAGGTGCATCACAAGGTGCAATGGCATCTGGTGGTGATGATTGCCTTGCCGATCTTCCTTGTGGCGCTCGGTCTGGGCGGCATCATGACATCGCTCGCGTGGCGGCTGACCCGGATGGCCGACGCCAGCGTTCGCGCGACCCGCGATTTCGTTGCCGATGCCGAGGCGCTGCGCATCACCCATTTTCCCGAGGCGCTGCAATCGGCGATCACCAAGTGCGAGGGTTTGGGTTACTTCAAGGGTGCAGAACGTTTCGAGGCGCTGCTGTTTTCGGGAAATCCGGCCGCACAGGGCGGCACGCACCCTACCGCGCGCGAGCGCATCGATGCGATGGCGGGTGTTGCAGCCGAGCTGTTCATGCCCGGCCGCACACGTCGGGACACGCGCACCGCGATGGCGCGGGCCTCGACCGCACCTCTGGCAGCTCAAGGCGGTTTCGGGCGTCGCGGGCTGCAACCGGGCATTGCCAGTGCCTCTGCGGCAGCAACCGTTCCCATTGGCGCTGGTGTCGTGACGAACGGCTTCACGCTTGCTGATCGACGCCCGCAGGACGTGCCGCGCGAGCCGGGGCTGTGGCTGCTTGTTGCGCAGGTGTTCGATCGCAAAGGCGCCCGGGCATGGGAGCGCGAGATGTATGAACAGTTGCGTTGGCGCGCCGATGACAACCGCAACTTCCTTGGCGCCACACCGGAGATGACGATGTGGTTCGTCGGTGCCCTGGCGATATCGGCTGCCTTATATGGCTCGATAAGCACCTCGCCTGCGGATTTCCTGCAGCGGATTTCGGGGCGCGCCTATTTCGAGATGTCAGACCGTGCTGTGTCAGGCGAGGCCTCCTGCGCCGGTAAGGTCAAGGGGTGCCGCCCCGATGGGACAATCGACATGACTTTTTCAAACTGACCAGCTGACGGCCTATCAAGGGCACCCGCACGGTTCATCGCAGCGGCAAAGCTGCCATTCAACTTCCCACCCATTCCCGGCCATGAGCCGGGCCGCGGCTCGATCCAGAAAGCTGTATGGCGGCTTCGCCCCGCTTCCGAAAACTGCTGCCATTCGGCTAGCGACCCGGAGTGGACGTCTGAGCTGCGGGCTTGATGTGGGGGCTTAGCCAGCTCAGAACCAGCGATTGCCCGAGCGCCAGTGCCAGCGGATAGCGCTCCAGAGCCAGCTGTTGAAAAAATCAAAGATGCTGTCGCCGGGATCGAAATTCGTGCCTTGATAGGAAATCACCGTGCCCGTGAGACCATCGCTATACCCGGATGGCCGAGAAGAAAGAACAGGAATCAAACATGTTTTTACCTTTAAGCGCGCCGAAGGATCGGGAGCATGTTCTTAGATAGCACGCCTGATGCAAGCTGAGAGGGTTCGCGCACACGCTCAATGCTGATGGTCTCTGTTCCGCTTTTGGCTCGCGCAAGATCATAGGTAGACTGCATCCGCAGAATAGTGGCCGCAGAAATACCGAACGCCTTCTCGAAGCGGATAGCCATCTCCGGCGTCAGCGCAGCCCTGCCATTGAGCAGACGGCTTAAGGCTGGCCGGGTTACCTTGAGATGGTCTGCCGTGCTCGACACGTTCATGTTGTAAGGCTTCACGATCTCTTCGAGCAGCCAAGGGCCCGGGTGGATCGCGAAGCTGTCATGGAGCTTGATCGCCATCAGTGATAGTCCTTCAGGTCGAGATCAGCGACGGTCAGTTCGTCGATCAGTGTGAATGTCAGCCGCCAGCTTCGGGTTACCGTCATTGTAAAATATCTCTCTCTGTCTCCGGTGAGGGGATGAAATCCGAAATTCGGTGGCACGGCCAATTCGTCCACACTCCCCGCCGACACAATGAACGCCAGCATGCGGCGAAGCCGGTCTGCCTCCATCAGCCCTGCTGGCTTCCCGGTTTCGGCAAACCTGCGAAGCGCCTTATGGCGAATGGTTCCGATTTCCATTGAGGTGTAATCCCATACTCAAAAGAAGTGTAACCCTTGGCGTTACGCTTGCAGGTGCGGATGTTGTAGCGCCTGATCCTGCGCCGTTCGCCACTGCCGAAGATGGCGGCGATCGGGCTCCCGAAAGCCGCAAGATATGCGCCATGGACGGGGCCGAAATCCGCGACATTCACATAGGACGGTGTGGTAGAACCGAGGTGAAAGCTATTCATCCCGTGGGCGAGCGCATTGCATTCGGTGATGTCGGCAAAGGCCTGATCGAAGCTGGTGTCTTCGCGGTGGAAGAAGAAATATTTTTCGAAATCCGCTTCGATCTCGGGATCGCGGTTTAGAGCGGTTTTCGACCGTTTTGAATCGACGAGGGATTCCGCTTTGTCGTGAATTCTGATTCACGATCTGTGCTGGTGAAGGAGGCCAGCATGGATGGGTCAGCCTCTCTCTTTGGATTTGCGTGTCCGTCTGCTGGCAGCGGTTGATGGTGGGATGAGTTGCCGAGCTGCGGCAGCCCGTTTTGGCGTTGCACCTTCGACGGCGATCCGTTGGCACGCCCTGCGGCGTGATGCGGGTGACTTTGCTGCCAAGCCCCAGGGTGGCGATATGCGGTCGCATCGGGTTGAGGAGCGGGCGTCGGACATCCTGGCCGTTTGGGAAGCGCAAAAGGACATCACGCTTGCAGAGCTGCGGTCGGCGCTGGCTGAAATAGGCCTGGCCGTCTCCGTCGCCGGGCTTCACCGCTTCTTTGCGCGCCGGGGCATGACGCGCAAAAAAAGACTGGCCATGCTATCGAGCAGGACCGGCCCGACATCCTGAGGCAGCGCCAGCGCTGGTTCGAGGGCCAGCTCGATCTCGATCCCGAGCGCCTCGTGTTCATCGACGAGACGTGGACCGCTACCAACATGACCCGCAGCCACGGCCGCTGCCCGAAGGGCGAGCGGCTGCGCATGGGCTTCCCGCACGGGCACCGCAAAACCACGACGCTGGTCGCCGGTCTGCGCATGACCGGCATGGTTGCGCCGATGGTGCTCGACGGCCCGATCAACGGTGACTGGTTCGAAGCCTATGTTGCGCAGGTCCTGGTGCCCGAGCTGCGTCCCGGCGACGTGGTCATCATGGACAACCTGTCGAGCCACAAACGGGCCGCGGTGAAGGAGAGGATCGAAGCGGTCGGCGCAACCCTGCGCTTCCTTCCGCCCTACAGCCCGGACTTCAACCCGATCGAGAAGGCCTTCTCCCGGCTCAAGGCCATGCTGCGGAAGGCGGGAGAGCGCACCGTTCGCGGCCTCTGGGACCTGATCGGAAGGCTTGTCGACATCTTCCAGCCCGACGAGTGCGCCAATTACTTCAGCTCTTGCGGATATGATCCAGACTGATCGAAAAACGCTCTAGCCCCGCTCATGGCTGATGACGGGCTGAATTGCGAAGAGCGGTTTCTGGAACTGATGATTGCAAGTCGCAGGATGAGGGCGAGGCAGTGAACGGCCTACCGGCCCTTCAATAGCCTGTCCAGCATCGCCGTGCAGCGTCCCGGTGCGGTGAAAACGTGTCTAAAAATGAGACTATAGAATTGAAATTTAGTCGATTTATCTGAGGTTCAGAAACGCCATCCTAATCGGCGTGGCAGCCGTAACATGGTTCAAGAGTGTCGAAACTTTCAGGGAAGCAGGTCGCTGCCGGATAGAATGACGCGTCATGAGCAGATATCACATACAGCATGGCGCACTGAGCTTGCGCCCGGGTTCCCGCAAGAACTCGACCAACTCGCGGGCAAAAATTCCTCGGGAGACACGTTTCTACGCGCTGCCTGGTATCGAGCTACCGCGGGTGCGCAAGCATGCACATCTCTGCTTCGCCATAATGGTGTAGCCGTGGCTGCCATCCCAACCTGTCAGGTCGGGCCTGCACTGGCTGGCGCGCGCAAGGTTCCCGGGAGCTACTGGCCCCACCGTGGCGTCGCGCTTTCGGCGGGTCTGGACCCGCGGCAGCTGGTGCCGCTGTTCAAGGGGCGCGGAGCCCGTGCTTTGGGCAGCGCCTGGCGACTTGGGCCTGTGCGTGGCGATGATCCGTCTGCTGCGCTGTTGGGCCAGGCTGCCAAGTTAGCCGGCTGGACCGTACTTGTGCGTCCTGCGGGATCGGTTTGGGTGATTGATCTCGCAGCCGCCGCGCAGGCGGGGTGGCCGCGCGCCTCAACGGCCAAGCGCCTGCGTCGCTATAGCCGAAATCTTGCAGCTTTGGGGAAGGTTTCCTGGCGTCATGTACGCGGGGCGGACTGGAATGAGCGAGTGCTGGAGCAGCTCGGTCAAATCGAGGCAGAAAGCTGGATCGCCCGTGAAACCGACGGCGGTGATGCCAAGTTTCTTCACCCGCAGCAGCGTCGCCAGTGGTTGCAGGCGCTGGCCGATCCCATTCTTGCCGAGATGCTGTGCGCCACAATTCTCATTCTCGATGATCGTCCGATTGCCTTCTGCTTCGATCTCGACAATGGGCCGCGGCGATATGGCATTGCTGGCAGCTATGTCGAAAGCTACTCGGACTATCACGTCGGCACGATGGTGAACTATCGCGTAATGGCCGACGCCATTGCAGCCGGACAAGCCTTTTTGGACTTGGGCGCAGGCGATAGCGGCTATAAGCGCGAAATGGGCGCGGCGAATGCCTATGAGCTACATGACCTGCTGTTTGTGCGAAACCCACTGATTGCCAAGGCTTTTAGCAGGGTTTGGGGAACGGAGCTTTCCGAACAGGGGCCTCGCGCACGGTCGGGAAGCGCTCATCATGCGAACCGCGCTTCGGTGTGGAGCCCACTTGTGAGGGTGGCGGGCGCCTTTGGGATCTCCGCAGCCCTCACAAACACGGTGATCGCCGTCCTCAATGGATGATGGGCACGAATGCCGACAACCCATCAGCCGAACGGAATCCTGGAAACACATGAAAACAAGGACAAGTTCCGATCCAGAGTATCGGGCCCTGTCAAAGAAAGTAGCTGAGGTTGCCGATCCGCTTTGGAGAGCAGCCCCATATGGTAAATGACGGGGGCAGGGCAGGCGGGCGCGTTAGAGCAGATCAAAAGATTATCTCAGAGGCATGTGCACCTGGGGACCCGCGATACATGTGATTTTGGTTGAGTTAAAACTCATTACCAAGTGTCCCCCGTCAGCACCAATGGCACAGATTTGAGGTTGTGATTTAAGGAGGGTTGGGGCTTCGTCGTAGTGACGAAGGAACGAAGATGAAGACCCAACCCTCCTTGAAAAAATCCCCTCCCACAAAGGCCCCTGCTGAGAAGGTCGTGAAGGACATCCGGCGTGCAACCCGTCGCCATTTCTCGGCCGAAGACAAGATCCGCATCGTGCTCGACGGGCTACGTGGCGAGGACAGCATTGCCGAGCTGTGCCGCAAGGAAGGCATCGCTCAGAGCCTGTATTACACCTGGTCGAAGGAGTTCATGGAAGCGGGCAAGCGCCGCCTGGCCGGTGACACTGCCCGTGCCGCGACCACTGGCGAAGTGCAGGATCTGCGACGCGAAGCCCGCGCTTTGAAGGAATGCGTCGCCGATCTGACGCTCGAGAACCGGCTGCTGAAAAAAAGCATGATTGCGGATGGGGAGGGCGACGAATGAGGTATCCCGCATCCGAGAAGCTCGAGATCATCAGGATCGTCGAGCAATCGCATCTGCCTGCCAAGCGCACGCTGGACCAGCTCGGCATCGCCCGCCGGACGTTCTACCGCTGGTATGACCGCTACCTTGAGGGCGGGCCGGAGGCGCTGGAAGACCGGCCATCGGCGCCGGGCCGGGTGTGGAACCGCATTGCACCCGAGGTGCAGGACCAGATCGTCGAGATGGCGCTGGAACAGTCCGAGCTGTCACCGCGCGAGCTGGCGGTGCGGTTTACCGACGAGAAGCGCTACTTTGTGTCGGAATCCACGGTTTACCGTCTGCTGAAGGCCCACGACCTGATCACCAGCCCGGCCTATGTGGTGATCAAGGCCGCCGATCAGTTCCACACCAAGACCACCCGGCCGAACGAGATGTGGCAGACCGATTTTACCTACTTCAAGATCATAGGGTGGGGCTGGATGTATCTCTCCACCGTGCTCGACGACTTCTCGCGCTACATCATCGCCTGGAAGCTTTGCACCAACATGCGGGCCGAAGACGTGACCGAGACGCTGGACCTCGCCCTGGCAGCTTCCGGCTGCGACAGCGCCACGGTGCTGCACAAACCCAGGCTGCTCAGCGACAATGGTCCCAGCTACATCGCGGGTGAACTGGCGGAATACATCGAGGCCAACGAGATGAGCCACGTGCGCGGAGCACCGTGCCACCCTCAGACCCAGGGCAAGATCGAGCGCTGGCACCAGACCCTGAAAAACCGCATCCTCTTGGAAAACTACTTCTTGCCCGGCGACCTCGAGGCCCAGATCGAGGCCTTCGTCGAGCACTACAACCACCAGCGTTACCACGAAAGCCTGGCCAACGTGACGCCCGCCGACGCCTACTTCGGTAGGGCTCCGGCGATCATCAAACAGCGTGAAAGGATCAAGCGACAGACCATCGAACATCGGCGCTTGCAGCACCGCAAGCTCGCCGCCTAACATCAACCCCCAGACGAGGCCCGCTCTCCGCTAATCTACGCCGCGAGTTGCGCCAAATGTTCTGACGACGGACAGGCTGGTCGAAGTATTCGGGGGGCGTGAGGGGATCCGCCGCATTGCTGAGCGCACGGTCGAGCTCAGCGAGGCCGATCCGCGCATCGCGGCGATCTTTGCCAGCCATGACATGGCGCGCCTTAAGCGCACGCTCGGCGAACAGTTCTGCTATTTGCTCGGCGCGGAATGCGATTACAGCGGGCGGGACATGCGCAGTTCCCACGCCGAAATGGGCGTGACCAAAGCCGATATGAACGCACTGGTCGAGAACCTGCAGGCCGCGATGCGCGAGGCCAACGTTCCCTTCGCCGCGCAGAACCGTCTGCTCGCGAAGCTCGCGCCGATGTCGCGCGAGGTGGTGACACGCTAAGGCCGATTTTGCCCGCTCCGGGTCGCTTCCCGACCGGCAGGATTTCTTTGGCCGGTGCAAGCCGGCCCTACCGCTCTCGTAATCGCGCATCAGCCCTGCATATGGCCGCAGTTGGGTGGATCGCGGATATCAAGCCGCCCCGCTTAAATGACGTTGAAGACTACCAAACAGCCTAGAAAGACAGCTACAAGCGCTGCGGCCAATCCGATGTTTTTCTTATCCACGCCGCATCCCCCCAGCATGTCATTACTACGTCCGAGGGCACCACTTTAGACCACGTTCGCATGACCGCAATGGGTCGTTTGGAGAATTTCAGCTTTCGGCGGCCAGACCGCTGAATGTGCCGGGCAGCTTTCAGGATCGCGCTGCGACCCGGCTCATGGCCGGTGGTGGGTGGGGAGTGGACTGGCGGCTTTCCAGCGTCACGAAAGCGGACGCGAAGCTCATTTGCTCCCACTAGGACGCAAGCGTCTCGAGATAGGCAAATCGATCCTTCAGCCGGGCCGTACGAGCCCTTTCCTGCAGGCGTCTGATCGTCGGTATTCCTACACCGTCAGGAATAGCTCTGAGCGTTCGCATGACAGCATCGGCGAGCTTGTCCTGGCCAAAGCCCTTTGGAGCGTAAGCGTAGTCATTGCGCTCGGGATCTAGCTCTGCCCCGAACACCTTGAGCGCGACTTTCTCCAGTCCCGGTCCCGCCCGTCCCGCCGACAGTCTGGCGAGCGAATGGATACAAGCACGCCAGGCTTCGAACTCATACTCGGTGAATGCAGGTTCCGTATCCTCGATGTAGGGGCCGCCCAGCAATTCGTAGTCGAACCCGTCCAGCCTTTCGAGCAGCGCCGAAGGAATTCCCCCCTGCGTGGCTTGATCGATGTTCCATTCAAAAATGCTTTGGTTTTCGTCCTTGATGTACCGCATCCTGGTTCGATCACAGACCAGTTGCTCGAATGTCGCGAGGTCGGAATGCCTTTTGCAGAGGTCGATGCGGGCGATAAGCTTGCTTAGCGCCGCGAGCGTTGCGTCCTCGCAAGCCAGGAGCGTCTTGGCATCCGGCTCACCGCGTATTCCAAAGAGTGACGGGCAGTCACCCTCACCGGCGGGACCTGGGGCACGTCCTTCTGGACGATCCGCATTCGGGCTTCTGACGTCGGCCGCAACCGCGTCAGCGAGGGCATCCCGGTTGGACTCGATTAGCGAGCACAACGCGCGCAAGTCGTCGAACCACCCGTCGATGCGGGCGCCAGAGGACTGTGCCAGCGCTATCCTCTTGGCATAGCCGACCACGTCCAGATCATAGGCTTGTCCTCGCATGATTTGCCAGTCGCCATAGTTCTTCTCCATGGTGCCTGAAACACCCAGGCTCGGACGCGTTTCCAGCTCATGAAGCAGCTCACGACGTTTATCCGCGATCCAATCTTCCCACATTTCCGGCAGGTCATGGGTTTTGAACAACCGTGGAAAGGCCCGGCGAAGCACACGTGCTGCGACGCTTCGCCGTTTGCCCCGAAGAGCATCGATCAGGACATCCTTGGTGGATTGATCGGTTTCATAATCCGTCAACTTCACCAGGCGTTCGAGGTCTGCGCGGCCCACAGGCAGAGCCTGTGCAAGAGCATTGGCAAGACGATATTCAAACGTCGCGCGGTTTGAAGCGTAACGGCTGCAATACTGTGCCATGTACTGCAGGATGGTGACGGCCTGTTCTGCCGTAAGTTCCATGGGCATGCGCAGCGGCGCGATCAGATCGTCAAGCCGGAGCTGAAAATCACGCATTTGGACGGATTCGACAGCGTACAGCCATGGATCGCCGTTGTCCGATGCCAATATAACCCGGCATGCATCGGCAACAAGTTCTCCACGTTCACCGGGCGATGCCGCGGCGACCCGGCTCTGAAATTCGGATCGCGCTGATTGCGGCAAGCTCAGCATGCGCGGAACGGCTTGGGCGGCGATTTGCCGGTAACTGGCACCAAGTCGAGAGTGGAGGCGGCGCGTGCGTTTCTCGATCAGATCGAGCATCTGTTGGCGCATCCGATAGAAATGCAATTGCATCAGGTCGTTGCCTAAGTGCGTCCACAGCCGCGCATGGCGCGCAATGAGCTCGGGCAGTTCGGATGAAGTCATCACGACATTTTCGAAGAAGCCTTCAAGAAACGTCTCCAGCGTATCCCGAAGCTCGGAGGGAACGTCGTTTGGGAAGGAATTGAAAAAGACGGTTTCAAATGTCCGCATGTCATCCCGATGCAGTGCCTCCGGAATCTCGTTCAGTAGCGCACAACAATTTCGTGCATCGATCCGTGCATGGGGAAGAGCAATCGCAAAATGGTGAAAATATGCGTCGAGCCCATGCATACTGCTGCCTGACTGCCAGTCGCTCCAACCGAGCGTATTATTTGGCATGACATAGGCGTTGATACACAAGGCAAGGCCGATGCTCTCACCGTCCTCGTGTTCGAATTGCGCGATCAAAGGAACGTGCGCAGCAATGGCAGCAGGATTGGACCCTGCCACTTCTTCAAGCGCGCGAACGCTCCCCTCCCATCGCAACGCGGCCGCAATGAAAGCGTCATAGGGCGCATGGCCCGTTTCATACGCGTCAGAAGAAAACCCACGCTCCACGAGATGCTTGAAAGCTATCGTTTGTCTGTCGTTCATGGGTAGCGCCCGTTACCAAAATCAGCGGCGCCACATAGCATGCAAGCATTAAGGCATTGCGTATGTTGCACTTTGATGGCCCGTTTCCCGCAAAAGCTACGTCCGCTTTTCGCCACTCGGGGGCACCCTTGAACGACCGCTATGGGGTCGGTTGCTGAAGGGCGGCAATTTCTCAGAACCGGGACAAAGCCGCCATGCCGCTGTTGGGATCGAGCCGGGTCACTGCTAATGACCGGGATTGGGTGGATAGGCGAAGGCTGCGTTCATGCATCTCGGAGCACCCTTGCAAAGGGCAGTTCGTGGGACCGACAGGAGCTCCATCACTGCCGCCGCAGGTCGTCTGAGCTTGAGGACCCTGGCATGCGTATTCTTCAATTCAGATAGGCCAGCGTGACACGTACCTTTCCCGGAGCACCGGCCAGTGGGCCGACAGTAACTTGAAATCCAGTGTCCTTGTTGGTGCGCCCTTCCATTCCAAGGATCTGGCTGGAGCCTTGCTGCTGTTCGACATGAACGATCAGATCGTGCTCCGCCCCGCGCTCACGGTAGAACGCGAGCACCTCGTCAATCGTCGCTGCGGCGGTGAAGATGACAATCCCGTCATTGGGATCAACACCCATCTTCTTTGTACTTGTCACCTCGGCTTGCGGGTAAAGCGGAGCAAATGGCGGCAAATTGCCGGAGGATGGGCCGAGCACGGCCTCGGCAGCGGTCCCGCTGGTCTCCGCATCAACGGCACTAGCATCGCAAGCAGTTACAGCCGAGGCGAAAGCGATAAGGCCGAGTAAGGATAGTGGCTTCATGGTCATGCGTCCTGCTTGGTGAATCTCTCGTGACGACGATGCTGGGCAATGGGATCAACGTGGCTCACCAACATAGCCAACGCTGATGTGCACCTTGGACGGATCGGTCATGGTCGGCATCACGTTGACCTGCAAGGTTACGGCGGGCCCGCTGGCCGGACGCCGCATCATTGCCAGCAACCGGCTTTCGCCCTGATCGATTTCCTGTTGCACCGTGAGACCTGCAGCCTCGCCCTTGGCCCGGTAAAAGGCAACCACTTCGGCCGATTTGGCGCTGGCGGTGTAGGTCACCACGCCCTGTTCCGGCTTGCTTGCGTTGAGTTGCTTGCCATCGACTGTGGCCCCGGGGAAGGGCGGTGCGAACTCGGGCAGGTTGGCGGGTAGGGACGTGCCCGAAGGTGCGCTCTGCCCTGAAGAAGCGTTCGCGCTGCCGGCGCCGTCTCCCGCAGCCTCGGCCCCGCCGCAAGCAGCGAGCAATAGCGCGAAGGCGGGCACGATTTGTCTTGTTGAATTGGACATGGCAGTTCTCCTTGCTAACTGGTTCAACGACGAATTCGCCTTATCAAGCCGTCGGCTACCGGGCGCTCGGACAACGTGACTTCCCTGTCTGCGGCCGCGTTCGCCCAGCTGTTGCCGTTGGGATTGAGCACGCGTTCCCGCGGCGCACGGTCGCGCAGTTTGCGGACCGCTTCGTAGTAGGCCTCGTTGTTGTGAAAACCGAACTGCACCGCATTGCCGCGCACATCCATGTCATCGTGCTGCACGAGCACCCCGTCGTCCTTTCCGATCACAAGCAGGCGTCCGGCGTGGCGGTACAGTCCGCCGATGTAAGGCACCGCCGGGACGGGATCGTGATTGACGACGATCCTCAAGTTATCGGGAACCGCGCGCTCGAGCGCATTGGCGAATGCAACATTGCCGACCCGTGGCGCGCCAGAGGTGATGAGGGTGATGCTGGCAAAGTCAGCCTTGCGATTGGTGGCCAAATCATAGGCCATCAACTGCGCGATCGCACCGCCAAGGCTATGGCCAGTCAGGAACAGGTGCACCCCCTTCTGACCGTTCAGGCCTGCCAGTACCTGTGTGCGCAGCGTCAGATAGCTGCGCTGGAAGCCTGCATGCACCTGAGCCTGGCCACGCAGCGCCGTGGGGATGAAGGACGGCTGGACTTGCTCAATGTCGCCATCCAGCATTATCGCTGCGGTGACAGTATCGCGAAAACTGTCCCCTTTGGTCCCTCGGAAGGCAACAACGATCGCATTGCCCTTCTTGGCCACGGCGGCGCGGAGGAGTGAGTCGCGCCGACCCCCGTCAGTGATGATGCCCTGCCCGAGCAGTTGCCAGCCCAGATCACGGTAGGCGTCTGCTGCGGCCGTCTCGCCGCTGATCCGGGCGGTGCCCCGCTGCGACACGGCGCGTACATGGCGCTGCATTTCAAATGCCGTGGCAAGCTTTGCCGGGGTCAGATCGGGGCGGAATTCGAGGCCATGACTGTTGTCAACCTTATTGGCGGGATTGCCAGAAGCACCGGACTGGGTTTGTGCGGGTCGGCTGAAGCCGGTGATCCACTGACGATACTTGGCCGGGGCTGCGTTGATGAAGCTGGAGCGATTGCCGGGGAGACGAAAATTGACGATTGGCGGGGGCGTCGGAGCCGTGCGCAAGCCTGTCCACCGGCGGTCGTCGGCTCCGGAATTATGGACCGGTAAAGCCGCAGCTTCCCACTGCCAGGCACCGGCGAACCGCCGTCGGTCGGAGTGCATCTGCAATTCGGCATAGCCCACACCGCCGTCAGGGTTGCGAAAGATCGCCCGGACCCGCCCCGTCGACTGGTCGACCAGACCTTCGATGGTACCATCGCGATAATCGCCGAAGATATGATCGCCGTCCTGGATCAGCCGCAGCTGGCCGTAGGTCGTATCCCATGCCCCCTGCCAGTCCTGCGCGCGGGCCGGTGCCGCGCCAAGGGCAAAGAGCAGCGTGAGGCCGATCAGGAAGAACGAACGGAAGCGAGACATGGTGTCAATCCTTGGAATGTTTTCCAGTCAGAGAGGGCACTGGGCGCTTCGGAAAACGTCGCAAAATCGAGCTCTTTGACGGTTGCTCTCATAATATCGGGTCGCAAGCTGAATGCATGGTCAGAACGAATTGGCCTGTAGAATTGCCGGCGAATATGTCTTTTGCAGTATTAATTTGTAAATATCATAGTGCCTTTGATATCGATCCATTCGCTTTTACTGGCTTGTGACCATGTGTAGGTATGCCCGAATCCTTGCGCGACGAATGCAGATTTGATGTAGTTGGATGATGATCCGTTTTCGAACGTTATCCGATAAGGCGTCCTTGGAGGCAATTGATCGAGATATATCTTCATGCTCTTAAAGCCGTAATCATTATCTCTGGATCGAATAGAATTGCGTTCCGTCAAGTTTGATTGCCACTGAACGGATATTTTTGAGTCATTGTCATTCAAGCAATTTTCATCGAGTATAAATTTTCGACGAGTTTTGTTTCGATCAATGGCGGTAGTGCTAGCAGCGACACTGGCAATTCTCTCCGCCCGATCACGAGGGAGATCAAGCACGCGGTTTGGTGCGTTGCCGAAAACTGCGAGCGCGCGGGTCCCCTGAGCGGTTTCGCAATAGGCGTAGAGACCGAGCGTCCCGTACAAAAACGCGGCGCGCGTGGGGACAGCGGAGCCTTCAAACAAGTTTCCAGAGAACATCCACCCTGTCAGATCGACTTCAAGGAATCGTGGTCGAAAACTGGCCGGGTAGTCTTTCAACGCCGGAAACCGCTCGGCGAGTGGCTTTGCGGCAGTCTGCGCTGCTGCCGTGCTCGACGCGGCGGCGGTGTTGGCGCCGATCCATTGGCGATATTTAGGCGGAGCGCTCGCGATGAAGGCGGCGCGGGTGCGGCCGCTGGCGACGCGGGTGCGCGCCGGGGCGGTGCTCGAGGTGCGGCGTCCAGCCCAGCGGCGGTCAGGCGCGCTGTCTTCATAGGTCGGCAGCGCTTCGTTTTCCCAGCGAAAGGCCCCCGCAAACATCACGTTGTCGGGCTGGATCAGCAGTTCGGCATAGCCGGTCGACCCATTGGGATTGACGAACCGCGCCCGCAGCCGACGGGTGCGCGGATCGATGATCCCCTCGATCGTGCCCTCGCCATAGTCGCCATAAACATAATCGCCGGCCTGGATCAGGCGGAACTCGCCGAACCGGGTGTTCCAGGTGCCGCTCCACTGCTGAGCGGAAACCGGCGCGGCGCTGACGGCGGCGGCGATAATGATCGCGGCCGGTGCGAACACATGAAGCGCGCTCATGGCAGGAACCTCACCCTTCCCGACAAAGTGATGCGCCGCATGACCCCGTCGTATTGGTATAGAAATACTCGCGTTTCACGCGGAGAATCGCGATAGGTTGTCAGAGTAGTGCTCTCGGTAGTGCTGTTCTGAACAAAAGCATTCGAATTTGAGTTCGGCATCTGGTCCAGATAAAACTTGAAGGCGCGATAACTGAACTTGTGATCGCGCGCCGGGATCAACTCTGCTTCGTTAAGATTGGTCTGCACCTGAATGGCAAAGCGGGCGCCGGGGGTGTTCATGCATTGCTGGTCTAGCGCAAAGCGTCGGATGCCTTGGTTGGCATCAACAACTGGCCCGTTACTCTGGCCTCCAACTCGTGCGGGGCTGGATCGAGGTCTGTCGAAGACCCGATTTTTTGCGCCTGCCATCGGCGGAAGGGGACGGCTGCTGCTAGCCGTTTCGCAGTAGGCATAGATGCCATAAGTGCCGTAGATCTCGGCAGCCGTGCCCTGTCCCTCTGTAAACATGTTCGGCACGTTGATCATGAAGTCTATCTGACGCAGATCGATCTCGACACTGCGCGGCACGAAATCGGCGGGGTAATCCCTGAGCTTCGGAAACTTGCGTACCAGCGGGTTCACGGCGGCGGATGCGCTTGGCGTTGGTGTCGGAGTTGGCGCCGGGGTGGGCGTTACCCTCACGGTGCCGGTCGCGGTGTTGGATGAGCCTTGCTGGTTCGATGTCCGCTGGCTGCCGGTCACCGTTGTCACGCTTGAGAAGCCATTGATCCACCCGCGATACTTGGCGCTTGCCCCGCTAACGAAGGCAGAGCGGTTGGCAGGCAGACGGAAATTGCGGATCGGAGGCGCTGCGGCGGCCGTGCGGTTCCCGGTCCATTTGCGCGCCGCCACACCTGCATCGAACCGCGGCAGCGCTTCGTTCTCCCAGCTGTAGGCCCCGGCGAAGGTGCCGTTGGCGCTCAGCTTCAACTCGGCATAGCCGCTGCGACCATCGGCGTTGCGGAACACTGCGCGCAGCCGACCCGTCGAACGATCAATGATGCCTTCGATGGTGCCGTCACCATAATCACCATAAACATGGTCATCATCCTCGATCAGCCGGACCTGACCGAACGTGGTGCTCCAGGCCCCCTGCCACTGCTGGGCCGCAACGGGCGCGGCGCTGACGGCAAAGGCCACGCAGACGATGCTTGCAGCTGACTGGAAATTGCTAGGCATGGGATTTCCTCTTGTGATGCTGGCGTGGCACTTCAGCCCCGAGGCGAGCGGGATTGCGGAGCGTCGGACTGCGGTGGCTGCGTGCTGCCCGGGGCTGGCGCAGGCGAGGTCAAGGGTTGGCCCCTGCGCGCATCCGGGTTGTCGATCCGGCCGACCTGACGACGAATAAAGCCCTGTCGCTCGCCCGGCTTGGCCGGTTGCGGAAGCGGCTTGGCATTATCCGGTGCCTTGTCGGGGTTGTCGATCCGGCCAACCTGACGGCGAATGAAGCCGCGCTTGGCCGCCGGGTCCTCAGGCTGACCCAGATCGGTCGTGCCGCTAGTGGCAGTTGCCTCGGCAGGATCGACCGGCGGCTGTGCGCGTTCCTGAGCAATCACGGGCACCGCAAGGGCGAGCGCCGTCACGCCGCCCACGCAGCGGATCAGGTGGATCACGCGGATCATCGGCGTGGCTCCTTCTTGCTGGGGGAAACCGTATCCTGTGGCACAGGTTGAACCGCGTCTGCTGCCTCGACTGCAGGCGGCTGACCCGGCATCATCGCGGCTTCTTCCGCTTGCCACGCCTCGGTCGTCTGCATGGCGCCAGTATCGCCTGGCATGTCGGCCTGATCGTCGCCATCGCCGTCAGCGCTAAACAGGGCGCCAGCCGTTTCCACCGTGCGGTCAATTCCGTCAGCAGCCTGCTTGACCTGCGTTACCGAGCGTTCGAGGGTAGCGGCGTTGTTCTCGATCTCTGTTGTCTTCTGCTCGATGCGCTCCAGCGCGCGACCGATCCGGCCCAGCAGTCCTTGCGCATTTGCTGGCGCCGAAAGCGCAAGAATGAGCGCGGCTAGCGTTGCGCTTATCAAGATTGCCGTTCGCCCGGATTTGATGAAAATGGCGGACATGTGCTTCCCCCTTGGTGGCAGAGTATCGCTCCAGGCAGTTCCAGAGCGTTTGCGTCTGACTTCACGTAGGGATGCGGAAAATCCGGCCAAAAAGTTTGCAGTCTTGCAGATTCATTCCATGCCTGCCGGCAAAGCGCATTGGCACGGGCCTGTTGTGTGCGATTGCTGAAAGGCCATGCACGGCGGCAGCGACGCACTTTCCGAAGGTTAGAGCGCGCGGAATAACTTGCCGACGAATGAGCTTGTCAGCGCCTTTCATCCCGGACTGATCAACATCGCGCGGACACGGCGACGGCGGGCGATGGGGCGCATGCCTCGCCCGTGCGAGGCCATTCGCGATTTCGCCCTAGTTCATGGCGATCTTCTTCAACATGGCGCTATATGCCGCGATGGCCTCAGGGTGGTTCTCGGCAGACCGCTCACTCCTAATGATGTCTTCGAGCATTTGGGCTGCCCGGCGTTTCTCGCCCTGTCCCGCCACAGCCATAGCAAGTTGCGCGTTGATTTCGCGCAGCTGAAAGTGATCTGGACCCCACAGCCGCTCGCCCAGCCTTACCGCAGCGCCTGCTGCCGCTTCAGCCTCGGCGAACTGTTCAAGGGCAATCAGCGTTTGCGCACTCTCGAGGCCTATCGCTACCTCGAGATATTCGATACCGGGCTCATCGCCGAGAGCCGTGCGGGCCGCGCCCAAATGCTTCAGGGAGCCCTGCCAGTCCTCCTCCAGCTGGGCGATTTCGGAAAGCTGCAACCAGAATACCGCCTCCGATGCGCTCGCAGGTCGTTGCTCGGAATCGTAGAAATCGAGGGCTTGTCCGACCAGCATCTTGCTCTTCGTAAAGTCCCTGAGTTCAAGCGCACTGTCGGCCGCATAGGCAATAAGGGTCAGATTGCCCGCGATCTCCCCATAATTCTCGCGGTCGATGGTCTGCAGGTGATCGTCAGCAAGATCGAGGCACAGACGCGAGTCATCCTTTGATCGGGTGATCTTTGCCCGAACGCATCTGTTCAATGCGCGGTCAAAGGTGCGCAACTCCGGATCCGACGAGAAAAAGCCATCAAGCCGATCCGACAAGGCGATTACCTCCGACGGTTCGACATAGCCGCTCGAAAGGTGCAGCAGGCTCAGGAGCGTGAAGGCAGAGGCATAGCTCAGTTCCGAGTTGAGCGCAGCAAGCTTCCGACCAATACGGCTTGCAGCTTCGTCCTGCCCGGCATCCCCATAGACCTCGGCGAGAAAAACGTAGATCTCGAGGGCCTTTTGAGGATCGCTCGCCTCAACCTCCTCCGCCGACTGCTCGAGCGCATGCATGGAGCCAAAGATTTGCTGGCCTACTGACGAGTTCGGATCAACCGAGGCAATAAATCTATTGAAGCCAGCGTTGAAGGTCTCATAGAGTTCAATGCTGTCTGCACCCTTCAGTTTGGCAATCCGGTTCGCCTCCGCCTCCTCGCTGGCCCGCAGCGCAAACACGCTCACCCCGACAAGACCCGCGACAAGCGCCGCCGCGGCAAGTGCGCCCATCGCCGAGGCAAGCCTGTTCCGCGCGATCAGCTTCCCAAGCCGCGCCAAAGGTGCAACGGGGCGGGCGGAAACGACGAAGCCGTCCAGAAAACGCGTAAAATCCTCCCCCAGTGCATCGACCGAGGCATAGCGGTTGGCTGGGTCAAAGGCTGTGGCCCGGGCGATGATTGCCGCAAGATCGGGATTGCCCAGCGCCTGTGCAGCAATCACCACCGATCCATCGGCCTGACGTTCAGGCAGTCGCCCGACCAGCAGCAGGTGCGCCAGCATACCAACCTGAAAAATGTCGGTCGCAACGCTCACAGCTTCGCCTTCGAGCTGTTCGGGCGCGGCTGTCACCAGGGTCAGCGCCCGCCCTTGCCGGTGCGTGTCTGCCATGGCCGCTTCCGGGATCAGTGCCGCTATCCCGAAGTCGATCAGCCGCAACTGGCCATCGCTGTTGACCAGCACATTGGCGCTCTTGATATCGAGGTGCAGCACCAGCCGGGCATGGGCATGGGCGAGCGCATCGCAAAGGTCGACGAGCAGCCTTACCCGCGTCCTGGGATCACACCCACGACCAGCGCACCAGTCTGCGATCGGAGCGCCTTCGACGAATTCGACGACCATGAAAGGCCGGCCCGCCGTGTCTTCGCCGCCATCGATGATGCGGGCAATGTTGGGGTGATCGAGCCGGGCCAGCCGCTGCCGCTCGTCCCTGAAGCGGTCCATCACCATCGCAGCCGGGCTGGCGACCAGCTTCATGGCCGCAATCTGGTCATAGACCCCGTCATCGCGCCGGACGAGCCAGACCTGCCCCATCCCGCCAGACCCGATGCGCTCAGCCAGCTTCCACGCCCCGACCCGCTCAGGCGGTGGCCCGCCCGGGCCTTCGCCGGGATCGGGATCGGCCTCGGGCGCACGGGTCGACATGAAGCCGGTCAGATCGCCGGTCACCGCAAGGTGCGCCGACAGCGCCATCGCTCCGGCAGGATCGGTATCGGCGAGAGAGGCCAGATCAGGCGAGGGATCACCCCGGCCGCTGCTGTCTTCCGCCGCGATTGCCCTGACAACAGCACCCCAGTCGACCTTCATGGCTCATACCCCCAAATGGCCATGTAAACCTGCACCACGCGCATGCCCAACGCAACGCCCAGAATCAGCAACTGATTGTTTTGACGAAATTGAGCGCCAGCCGGTTTGAAGGGCATCCTGGGTTCCCAGGCATACCTGATAAAGAAGCGAGCAGTTTCGTCACGGTGGACGGAGTTGGAACATCTTCCGCTATCGTCACCAATCGGATCGGCCACTGCTGAGGGCACGTGAACGTCCACGTCTGGGTCGGTTGCTGATGGGCAGAAATTTTTCAGGACCGGGGCAAAGCCGCCACGCCGCTTTTGGTATCGCGCGCGGGCCCGGCTTATGGCCGGTCGTGGGTGGAATCCAGAATGTCCGCGATGGTCAGGTTTCGCTCCAGTCATGCTCATCTTGCGCGGGGACGGACGCTCGTGTGTGGGCGAGGTTGCCTGTCACGCTTCAGGACTTGGGCGACGGCGCAGCTTGGCGCGGTGATGCCTTGGGGACAGCAGGCTTGCGGTCACGAGGCCCGGGCGCTGGCGCGTCGTCAAGGGCTAGCTTGCCTCCGCCGCCCACCCGGAACTGTGCGACCAACTCACCGAGGCACTGGGCTTCTTTGGACAGGCTGTGGGTTGCAGCGGTGGCCTGTTCGACCATTGCGGCGTTCTGTTGAGGCATGTGGTCGATTGTACCGACCGCGATATTGACCTGTTCAAGATTGCTCGCCTGCGCCGCGGCGGTTTCTGCTATGTCACTGACCTGGGTGGTGACCGCGCCGATCTGCATAACGATTTCAGCGAGCAGCGTGCCGGTCTCGCCAACCAAGCTCACGCCCTCGCCGACATGCGCGGTGGACTTGTCGATCAACACCTTGATGTCACGTGCGGCCTCGGCGCTGCGCTGGGCGAGCGCGCGCACCTCGCTGGCGACCACCGCAAAGCCCTTGCCGGCATCTTCCGCGCGTGCAGCTTCGACGCCTGCGTTGAGGGCGAGAAGGTTGGTCTGGAAAGCGATCCCGTCGATCACGTCGATGATCTGGGTGATTTCGCGCGCGGATTGCTCGATCGCGCCCATCGTTGCGACCGCCTTGCCGACCACTTCACCGCCATCGGTGGCGCGCTGGTGGGTATGAGCAATGGCGTGCTTGGCCCCGGGGGCGTTCTCGGCGGCCTAGCGGGTGAGACCGACCGTGGTGCCTACCGAAGCGGCGGTTTCTTCAAGGCTGGCCGCCTGCTGTTCGTTGCGCAGGGCGGGGTCTTCGCTGGCAGCGCGGATTTCTTCAGATGACGTCCGCACGCCGCTTGCCGTGGCGCGCACGGCGCCGATCATCCCTTCGAGCCGCGCCACCGAGGTGTTAAAGGCCTCGGCCAGCCGCTCACGCTCGCGGGCGGCCAAATGAGCGAGCTGCGACGCATCCGCGGACGGCCATTTCTCCGGCGGCCCCTGAGCAGGGGGATATGAACGCGACCAAGATCGTCGGCGTGCACTTCGGATCGTCATTTGCACCAATACCCAGTGCACGTGCGTTCGGCCGCATGCGTTCGGCTATCGCTTCAGCGTCGGTGGGTGCGAGACCGCGGACCTGCGAGCAAACCGGGAAAAGAATTTCGCTATCGGCTGGTGCATGCGCGGTGGCCGTACAATTTGCTTGGTGAATTCGCGCAACTCTCGCCGACGTTCGCTCTCACTCAAAGCTGGGCAACTTGAATGGCCCTCATGCGATCCTGGTTATGGCTCTCTGGGGCGCGGGAACCACGTCGAGCTCCAACAATCAGTTCTTTCGGGGCGTCAAGCGCGGCGCATTCGGCGGCGCCATCAACGCCCGCTACGGTGTCGACTTCGGGTTCAGCTTTTACATCCAAAACTCCGATCAGCGCGCATCATGTCAATGTGATCTCGACCGCGACGCACGAGGCACCTTGCTGCGGGGCGATCAATCACGCTTTTGCGCTGTGCGCCAGTCTCGGACTTTGCTTTTGTCCCGGTCGTGCGAGTTTCCTGATCGCAGGCCGATGCCTATCGCAGCGGCTTACCGCTGATCGTCACCAAGTCAGCATCCTTGAGCGTGATCCCGACGCGCTGGGTTTCCGCGGCCGCCTTGGCGCCATCGGGCGTCAGGTCGAAATCGAACCGCGTGCCGGGCTTGAGCTGCGCCAGCGCCGCCTTGTCGAAGGTGAAGGTGGTGCTGATCGCGGGGGTTGCCGCGCCGGTCACCGGCTTCAGGCCGGTCGCGGGCGAGAGCGTCGCCTGCACCGGCTTCAACGGCGCGGCCAGCTTGCTGAAGATGCGCGGTGTGACGCGGTAGCCGGGGCAGGAGCCTGCGCCGCTATTACTCATCGAGAGCCTTAACCCGCCCGGAACCGCTGTCACAGCGAACACCGGATCGCACGCGGGAGCGGCCGTTGCCGGAGCGGCGGCGATAGTGACCGGCACCGTCTGCGTGCGACCGGCAAAGCTGACGGTGACCGTGCCATTCGACGCTTGCGGCTGCACAGCGGCGACCAGTGCGGCCTCGGCCCGGAGCGGCGTGAACCTTGTGTCCCACCCGCCTGAAACTTCCGTTGGCCGGGCAGGGTTGGGAGACAGCCAGCGCCCGAGCGATTGCGACGACATGGCGAACGTTACCGGCATAGCCGCGGTGCCGGGCAAAAGCGCGACCGGATGATCCGCCCGGAAATTCGCTGTCGTCCCGGCGGCAACCGGCGCGGTTGGCGCGATGACGCTGAAGGCCGGAAGCGGCGCGACATTGACCGTCAGCGGCAAGCCGCCCGCATAATCCAGTGCCAGCACCAGTTTGAGCCCGTGGCTGGCGACCCTGCCCGATGAGGTTGCGCGGATTGGAATGCGGAAACTGGCCGTATCGGTTCCGCTGCCCGAAAACCTGATGGCGCCCGCAAGGTGCGGCATGGTCTGCGGGCGACCGGCGATTAGCTCGAACCCGTCGAGGATGTCGGCAAGCCGGTTGGATACCGCCAGATCGCCTGCACTTCCGCGGTCGGAGGCGACTGTCAGCAGCAGCGGCAGCGCGCAGTCGCGGGGAAGTGCGCTGTCGAACTGGACATCGATCCTCAGCCACCCGCGGGTTGCATCGCCGCCCGTCACCTCGGCCGCGCGGGTCTCGCGCAGGCCGCCCACCGGCGTCGGATCGGTGCCCGGCGCAACCGCATAGCGCAGGATGCGCGGCACCGGCCTCGTGTCGGATGTGTTGGCCGCCGTGAGCGTTCCCGTCACGCAGGAAAAGCGTGGTCCGGTTTGCGCCTGCACCGCAGCGGGATCGACCGCCCCCACGGCCAGGCCCGCCAGCAGCGTGGCAGCGAAAGCTTCGGGAAGGCGGTTTGCGGAAATGGTCATGGCAGGCTCCTGTGCGGCGTCACGCCGGCCCTGTGATTGTAACGCCACGGTCGCCGGCATAGCTATCGCCCAGACAGACTAGCCCGCCGTCTAGCCCGTCCGGGCGATGGCGTTCGGCGCCGGGACCGGCACACTGGCGGGGACACACCAGACGTGAGGAACCGACCATGACCAAGCTTCCCGCATCCCTGCGCGCCGGCAGTGCTCTGGCCATCGCGACCGCCGCGCTCGCCATGCCCGCCCCCGCGCTGGCGGGCTGGGACCGGATCGAAAAGGTCGGTTCGGGCAATGTCGTCGACCAGTGCGGCGCGCTGGCGCTGCGGGCCTCCGACAACCGGGCGCTTGTCGTGCCGACCGGATCGACCATCGAGATCGAGGTCCTGGGCCACGGCATTGACCTCGTGAAGAACGAGGAAATCGAGTTCAATGGCGGCGGCCACACCATTATCAGGCGCCACGGCGGGGCACAGAACGTAACGCGCAAATGCGGGCCGATCGGCTCGGTCAAGCTGCGGCTCACGGTCAACCGCGCCAATCCCGAGGTCGGCGCTCCGGCCGAGCGCAACTACACCTTGCGGATCGGCGGCGACCGCATCCGCGTCACTGCGGTCCTGCCCGGCACGTTCCAGAATTTCGGCTGGGACCGCCAGAGCTTCTCCGGCGGGAGTGGTGGCGGGGCTGGCGGCGGCGGCGCGGTGGGGGCGACCGGACCGGTGGTGGTGGGGAGCGGCCAGAGCTGTGCGGGTTCGCAGAGCTGTGGCGGGGGCGGCACCACCGGGGTCGTCGTCCCGCCGCAGGGGCCGGCCGGCAGCAGCTCGAGGAGCGAGTTCAGCACCAATCTCAGGGGCTGCATCGCCGGGCGGGGCGGGGACGTCCGGATGGTCGGCAACCGGCTGGTGATCACACTGCCCGATGATCGCAATGCGGTGCGCGACTGCATCACCAACGCGACCTTTGCCCGGGTCGCGCAAGTCTATGACCGGCTTGATATTACCTCAACCACGGCCCCGCAGATCCCGGCGATCCGCTACTCTGTGCGCGGCGGCGAGGGGGCACGCGCAAGGCCCGCCAGCGATCCGGCCGCGGCGCGGTTCTCGCTCGACAGCGACTTTGCGATGCGGATGGTGGGCGTGCAGGATTACCAGCTGGTGGCGACCAACTTTGCCTCGCGACAGCTGACGCTCGATGTGCGGGTGCAGTCGACGGTGCCCTATGGCGTGACCCGGATCGCGCCCGCCGCCTTGCGGCTGGCACCGCCGACATCGATCCGGCCCGCCGGCGGCCTCAGCCGTAATTCGTCCGCCATGCCGCCCCGCCCAACGGTCGCGTTCGACATTGATCTGGCCCCCTCCGATGTCACCTCCCGCCCGCTCGAATGGAGCGTCGCCGGGGCCGGCGGGGCGTGTTTCACCGCAGCATCGGGCATCCTCAATCCGCCCGCGGGCGCGCAGCGTGTCTCGCTGATTCTCGAACGGGTCTCTGCAACCGCCTGCGCCGGACAGAACGTGGCGGTTTCGGTTGCGCCTCAAGGCCGGGGCAACATCGGACTCTATGCGGAATCGACCGCGATAACGCTCAACTGATCCGCCCATCCTTGCCCTGATAGACCTAGAGGCATTGTCGTGATCCCAGCCCGTCATCTGCCGCGCCATGCCGCCCTGCTGACCGCACTCTGCGCCCTGTGGCTCGTGCTTGGCGAGAGCGGGCCGCAGGCCACGGCAGCAGCCCAGACCGATGCCGCCAGCGAGGCCCGGGCGCTACAGGCCCGGGTCGATCAGCTGACGACAAGACTCGCCGCGCTCGAAACGCTGGTGTCCCGGCAGGGGCGGACCATGACCTTCGGGGGAACCACTGCCGAAACCGAGCTGGTCCTGCGCGCACGGCCCGACACGCAAAATCTGGCGCGGATCGGCAAGGCTGACGCGGTGCTCCAGTTCGATCGTATCACGCTGATGGGCAAGGAAATCACCATCGATGCCCGACGCGCGATCCGGCTGGACGCCCCGGCGATCACCCTCAGGGGCCACGTCGAAGCCAAGGACATCGTCGACGTGCCGCTCAAGGGCATCAAGGCGAGGGACAACTGACCATGCCCCGCCATGCTGCCTGCGTGATGCTGGCCAGTGTCCTGATGGCCGCGCCGCCGCCGCTGGCCGCTGCGCCGGAGAAGGCCGCGCCCGGTCATGCCCCGGTTTGCCGGGTGGCCAGCCATGACCGGCTGGTGGTGCGGAGCGGGCGGGATATCTGCGCGCCGACCCTCAATCGCAGCGGCAAGCCCGCAGCGGCAGGCTTCATGCCGACCGAATGCCCGCGATCCAGCGAAACCTACACCATCGACGCAGCCGGCCCGGCAGACCGTTGCCACATTCCGGCCCGTAAGGAGAAATGACCATGTCCTTGCCGCTCCGCCCCGCCCTCGCGGCGGCCTTGATGCTATCGCTCGCCATGCCGCAAGCCGCCGAGGCTGGCCGCCAGCGCAAGTCCGAGGCGCCGGGCGATCTGTCGCTGGTCGCCGCCGATACCCTGCTGGAACGCGGCGTTGCGGCCCTGCGCGCCAATGATCCGGCGGCGGCGGCGCAATCGCTGTCGGAACTCGCCTCGCGCCAGCCGCGCAACGGCACAGTGCAGGCGCTGCTCGGCCTGTCCTACCAGCTCGCCGCCGACCGCGACCCGCAGGCGCTTGATCTGGCGCTGGCAGGATATGACATAGCCATGCGGAGCGAGCCGGGGCTGTACTGGCCTGCGGCGATGGCTGGCCGCGCGGCCTTCGATCAGGGCAAGTATGACGAGGCGCTGTCTTTCTTCTCGCGCGCGGCGTTGCTGCGCCCGCGTGACGGTCCAACCCTGTCGGCGGTCGCGGCGGCGGCCTACATGAGCGGCGACACTGCCCTCGCAAGCCTCGCCGCAGGCCGCGCGGCGGCGCTCGATCCCGGAGCGAATGGCGAGAACCTGCGGCTGGCGGCGCTGGCGGCGGCGGCCAATGGCGAAGGCGATACCGCCCGCGCCCACCTCGCCGCGCTGACCGATGCCTTCCCCGCCGTGGCCAGCGACACCGCCCCGCGCGTCGAGGAACTGCTCCAGACCGCCCCTCTCGATACCTATACCGCCACCGGAGACGAGCTGCCGGCAACCGAGCTGGCGCCTGACCAGATCTCGCTCGATGTCGCCATCATCCTGTCGCAGAACACCCGGCGCGAACGCAGCGGGTTCAACCTGCTTGACGGGCTGAGCCTGCAATATGGCGCGGGCCGCAACACCACCCGCACGATCTCGACCGACAACGGCATCCGCACCGGCAATAATTACCAGCGGGTGCTGACCGGCTCGATCACGGTTCCGCAGATCAACTACAACCTCAACCTGTTCAACCGTGGCGGGCAATTCTACTCGGTCGTCGCCCGCCCGCAGCTGACCGCCTATCGCGGCGAGCAGAGCGAGTTCTTCATCGGGCGCACGCTGAAGGTCGCGATTGGCGGGGTCAATGCGGCCATTCTCGAACAGATCGATGTCGGGGTAGATCTCAAGGTCACGCCGGTCGAGATCACCCCGACCGGCACGCGGGTGCGGATCGAGGCCGGGCGCAGCTTCCTCACCTCCGATCCGGCGGGCACTTTTGCCGAGGCGCTCACCACCTTCCGCCAGCGCGTGGTCGCCACCGCCGAAATCGGCTTCGGCGAGACGTTGCTGCTGTCGGGTCTCAACGAAGCGGTTGAGGACCGGACCTATTCCAAGACGCCGGGGCTGGGCGATATTCCGCTGATCGGCAACGCCTTCAACGAGCGCAACACCTTGCAGCGGCGCGATTCGGTGATGGTGCTGGTCACCCCGGCGCGGCCGATGGTCGCCCCGGGTCGTGCCTGGGCGCGCGGCGATGCGGCGGCCAGTCTTGCGCGGCTGTGGACCGAGGTTATCGATCCCGTCAGCAACGCCGATGCCACAACAGCGGCGCTCGGGCGGGTGCGGTTCTTCACCCGGATGCAGCGCGGGGATGTGTCCACCACCTTCCCGGCGGCCAAGCCCGCGGCGCAGCAGATGATCGACGATCTGGTCGTCCCGGGCAGAATCTAGTCTTTCGCCGCCGTGCGGGCCTGCGCCAGCGCTGCCAGCGCCGCCAGCACGGCCTGCTCCGGCAGCGGCTTGAGTAGCAGCGGACATCCGCTGGCGGCGACCTGCTTTTCGGTCGCCAGCGTTGCATCGCCGCTCATCACCAGCACTTGGGCTGCGGGGGCATGGCGGCGCACCAGCGCGACGACCTCGGCCCCGCTATCCTCGTGGTCAAGGTGCCAGTCGGTAATCACCGCCGCCGGACGCAGGCCCGTTTCCAGCGCGGCGGCGACCTCGCGCGAATTGGCGAAGCTGGCAACCTCGGCGCCGTGCTGGCGCAACAGCTGCGTCATCGCCTGCCGGGTATCGGCGCGGTCCTCGACCAGCAGCACGGCGAGCCCCGCCAGCGAGAGGCCTGTGGCGGTCTGCGATCCACGCGCCACCTCGGCTCCTCCAAGTTCCGCCGCCGGCAGATCGAGCACGAAGGCACTGCCCCCCGTCCAACGCGGTTCGAACGTCAGCCCGCCGTCCATCAGGTGCGCCATCTCGCGCGCAATCGCCAGCCCCAGCCCCGACCCATGCCCAAGCCGCCGCGAGCCCGCGCCCTGGGTATAGGGTAGAAACAGCGCCTCGGCCTCGTCCGCCGCGATGCCCACGCCGTCATCGGCGACCATTATTGCGAGACGCTCCCCCCGCCGCCGCACCAGCACCCGCACCCGGGTGCCGCGCGAATGGAGCAGGGCATTGGTGACGAGATTGCGTAGGATGCGGGTCAGCAGCGCGGGATCGGCGCGCACCGCCGCCGTGCTGCGCGCGGCGCGCAGATCGATTCCTGCCCGCCGCGCCGCAGGAGCCAGTTCGAGCGCCAGCGCGTCAAGCAGACCGGCCAGCGCGACCGGCTGGCAATCGGCGAGCAGCGTGCCGCTTTCCAGCCTCAGATGTTCGGCCATGCCTTCGAGCATCACCATCGCCTCGGCCAGCCCGCGCTCCACCCCGTCGGCGGCGCGCGCACGGCGCTGTTCGTCGCTGGTGCGCTGCAACTGGCTGAAGAACAGCACAGCCGCCTGCAGGGGCTGCCGCAGATCATGCGAGGCCGCCGCGATAAAGCGCGTGCGGACATCGCGCTCGGCCTCGGTCTCGGCCAGCGCTCGGGCGAGATCCTGCGAAATCGCCTCGGCGCGCAGGCCCTGCGTCACCGCCGAGCGGATCGCCTGCTTCAGCACGAACGCCGTCCCGATCATCAACCCGCCGAACGCCAGCAGGAAGATCGCCAGCGAAGTCGCATAGACTGTCTCGGAGTTGAAGAAGAACAGCGCCGCCGATCCGAACACCGCGATGACGCCGAAGATGATCGTGCCGATCGATTCTGCCGTGGCAATCACCTGTCCGCTGATCGCAGCCGAATAGAAGATCACCATCAGCAATTGCAGCGGCTCGGAGGCATAGGGCAGCAGCACCCACACGCTCGAAGCAACCGCCAGATCGAACAGCACCGCCACCACCTTGCCCAGCGGCGACCAGAACCGCGCAATCTCGGCGGCATCGGGTTTGCGGCGATAGAAGGCCAGCGGCACCACGATCATGATCGCGGTTACCAGTGCGGTCGATCCGGTCCAGAGCCACAGGTCGCGTGGCGGCATGAGCGGCGCGAACAGCGAATGGACATAGGCCAGCGTCCCGCCCACCAGCAGCGCAAGCAAGCCGGCAATGCCGAATTCGATGCGGGATTCGGTCGCCCGCACTTCCTCGTGGATCAGGTCGCGCTGGCCGCTCAAATCACGCCCTGACGCCGTGCGATATCGACAGCCTGGGTGCGATTGCTGGCGCCGAGGAGTTGAAGGACCTGCGCCACATGCGCCTTCACCGTGTAGGGCGAGATGCCGAGGGCGCGCGCGATCTGCTTGTTCTCCGCTCCGCCTGCGAGCATCCGCAGGACCTCGATCTGCCGTTCGGTCAAGTCGCGCGCGGGCCCCGGGTAGAGGCTTTCGCGCGGACGGAGTTCGCCCGCAGGCCCCGCCAGCGCCATCATGCGGACCGGGTCGGGCAGGTAGCGCCCGCCCGCCAGCACCAGTCGCAGCGCAGCTTCGATCACTTCCGGGTTGGAAGATTTTGGAATGAAGCCGCGCACATCCAGCTCCAGCGCAAGCCGCAGATGCGCCGCATCCTCGCTGCCGGAGAACACCACGATAAGCGTGTCCGGCAAGGCCGCGCGCGCGGCGCGCAGGTTGGCGAAGGGATCCTCGTCAGGAATGTGCAGATCGAGCAGCATCAAGTCGAACGGCCCCGCCTCGCGCGCCAGTTCGAGCGCCCGGGCGCAACAATCCGTAATCTCGACCGTCGCCCGGAACATCGTCTCGATCGTCATCCCCATCGCTGCCGCGACGATCGGATGATCATCACAAATAATTACCCGCATACAGCAGCAGACCGCCCCCAAACCCCTGTCTCACAGGGTATTTGCTGCACGCAGGAAAGGCAACTCGCGGATTTACGAAGACCTGTGCGATCATTGCTTCTGCAAACATCCGGCCTCGGGCGTGCGCCCAGCCCAGGTCGCGCGTCTGCATGCATGTGCGGGCGGGTTTCAATAAACCCCGGACCGCACGATCAATTGGTATCAGCATCCTTACAATTCGTACTTCGCTGTCACCGTGCTGATGACCGCTTGGGGGTCGATTCCGGAGCGGCAGCAGTTTTTCGGAAGAGGGGCGAAGCCGCCATACAGCTTTCGGGATCGAGCCGCGGCCCGGCTCATAGCCGGGAATGGGTGGAAAGGTGAACGGCGGGTTTGCTGTCGAGCTTCGTCATCCTCGGCGCGCTGACCGGTGCGGCCTTGCTGTGGCATGGCAGAGGGCATCTGCGCGTTTATCCAATTGAAACTGCTGATTGGTACTGCTCAATCCTCAGCTTGCGAGGGTTGCCATGTTTCTTGACGTGAACGACGAGTTTTGCGGGATCGCCTCCGACTTTGCGCGGATTGATTTCGTCCGCCCGACCATCACGGTCCGCGATCTGATCCACCAACGCGTTCGGTTGGAGCTCGCGCGGATCGAAGCACAGCGCAAGATCGGCTCCTACACTGTCACGCGCACCGCCGAGGAGGAGCAACGCAATGCCGGCTGCCGCCGTTCATCGCTGGCGGAAGCGATGTTGGGCGATGAGTGCGCAGCTCCCGACGCCGCATATGGTCAGCGCCAGCGGCGTGTCGCCGAACAGGCCTTCGAACAAGGGCGCTTCTACGTGCTGCTCGACAATCGGCAGGCTGAAGATCTCGATCAGGTGATTGATCTCACCTCGGTCAGGCAGGCGACCTTCCTGCTGCTTACGCCGCTGCGGGGAGGCTGAGCAATGCTGTTCAATCGCATTATGCGCGCTTTCATCAGTGCGGCCGAACAGGCGCCGCAAGTGCAGGAAATCCTGTCGGAAGTCGCGGCAATGACAGAAGCACGCCGCGATCGGTTGCGCCGTGCCGGTGCAGCCGAGGCCGCAGCGCCCGTAGCGGAAGGCCATCCGCCCTCCTCCCGAGGGGGCAAGGCAACTGTCCCCGCCTTCAGCCCGGGCGCATGGGATGCCACGGAACCGATGGACGCCCGCGCCAAACGCCTGCTGCCGAGCGTGCTCGGCTTGGAGAACAAGGCGATGCGGCAATATCTGCTCAACCGCGCAAAGGATGGTTCCGCATGGGACGCCGCGCGTGGCGAGCGCGATCAGGCCGCGCTCGACCATGCGCTGGCGAGCGGCGATCCGATCGACATAGCGCTGGATCTCTACGCCCGTCTGCCAGCACGCCGCGGCCTGCCCAATCCCGAAGGCGAATTGCGGCGGCTGAATGCGGCCTTCGACGGGGCGCATCATGCGGCGTGGAAGAAGGTCGGCTACGAGCCCGCCTTCAGCGATGCGCAGATGCGCAAGGCGCTCACCGCGATGGGGGCGCTGATCGCGAGCGGCGTGAACGATTACATGTCGCCGTTCGATTACCACTACCGCACCATCGTCAAGGCAGCGGCCGCCGATGGCTGGCCCAAGTGGAAGCCTGCCTTGATCGCGGCCCTGTCCGCCGGGTTCGGAGGCGACACGGTGCGCTTCAGCGATGTGGTGAAGCTGACCGAAAAGCTGATCGAGGAAACCCCGCTCGACGCAGCGGACATCCCCGAACTGGTGGCGGCGGCCGAGGAAGGCGCGCGGCTCGATGCAATCCGGGCGGCCATCGCAGCGGAGCTCCACCCCGCCGCCGCCGATGCGCTGTTCGCGCTGCTCGATGGCGGAACGGCGATGCTCCACTCCAAGACCGCCGAGACCGAAGCCCTGCGCGCGCTTTCGCCGCAGGAGCGCGGCACGATCTTCGTCCAGCTACTTGACGTGCTGACCGACCCCGCAAGGTTCGGCTTTACCCATTGGGGGCAGCTCCAAAGGGAGAAAGGCGTTTATCGCTTCGGCGTTGTCTATCAGGAGATACCGTTCCAGCTGGGCGGGCTGTTCCTTGGGCTTACCCGCCGTGCCATCGACCTGCCCCATGCAGATGCCACGCTGGCGCGGATGTTCGACCTGCTGCCCAAGCTGGGAACGCTGCGCGACCGCAAGTTCCTCGGCCTGTTTCTCGATACTGCCAAACAGCACCCGACAGGCCAGACTGCCGCCGCCTTGCTCGCCTTTATCCGCGATCCGGGCGAGCATCATCCGTTCAGGGAATTCCGGGTCGAGATCGAGGATGCGATACGCTTCCTGCCCAACGGCAAACAGACGGCGGGGGCCGCTGCGGCGAGCCCGCTTGCAGGCCTGCCGCCGCTGCCGCTGCCTGAACTCGATTTCGACGCCTACAGTTGCTCCTACGGGCTGCGCGAGCATTTCGAGAACCTGTTCGACGCCCGGCTTTACGATGAGGCGCACCGCGATCTGATCGGACGTTTGGCCACACTGCAAGCCGCGCTTCAGCACCATCACGACAGCGGCGGCGACCGTTCCCCTGCGACACTGGCGAAAGTGGTTGGTGCCAACGGCTTTCCCGGCGTGCGGTTCAACGACTGGTTCCTGGCCGACACCGCCCGGCTGGGCGCGCAGCTGGAACAACGCCTGAAGGTTTATGCTCCCTTCGTTACCGCCTATCCCGAACAGGCGCGGCAACTCAGCACACTCACGTCGACCATCCGGGGGGAGAGCAAGCCGAGCAAGGCGTGGCTGAAGGAAGGCCATGCCGCGCTGGAGGGCGTGCCGCCCGAACTGATCGCGCAGATGCTCGACCGGTTGATGGAGCGCCCGATCGACACGATTGTCGACATGCGCGGGGATGCGGCCCTGCGCACGCTGGTGCTGTTGGCGAGCGGACTTGACCCTGCGATGTTCGGCCCGCGGCTGGCGACGTTCGCGCTCCGGCATTGCTACATCAAGGAACGCGGCCACCACGGGACCGCCGGCTTCCGTGACGAGCGGATGGGCAATGCCTGCATTATCGCCCTGAGCGAAATGCCCGCAGGCGCAGGCATCCGCTATATGGCGCGGGTCCAGAACCGCGTGAACTATCCGAAGATCAAGGGCTTTATCGACAAGCGCTTCGACGCTGCCGCCAAGGCCGCCAAGATAACCCGCGGCGAGCTGGACGAGCTGATCGTGCCGGTTCACGGGCTGGACGCCGAAGGAACGCTGACCCGACCGATCGGAGACGGGAAGGGCATCGTGCGGCTGAACGGCAGCAAGGTCGAGGTGACGTGGATTGCCGCAAGTGGCCAGGCCGTGAAGTCGGCCTCTGCCGGGATGAAGGCCGATGCCGCCGCGCTCAAGGCATTCCGCGCACAGGTGACCGAGATCAAGGCCGACATCACCGTGCAGACCGCGAGGTTGCAGCGGCTCTATCTCGAAAACCGCGAATGGCCGCTCGACCAGTGGCGGCGCCGCTATGCCGAACACCCGCTGCTGGGCGCGTTGGCGCAGCGGCTGGTGTGGTGGGTTGGCGTAGGCGAAGGCGAAGGCGACAAGGTCGCGGTGATACCCGAGGCGCGCGGCACGGTGCTTCGCGGACTCGACGACAAGCCCATCACCCCCAACCCCGCCGCTCGCGTTCGCCTGTGGCACCCGATCGAAGCCTCGCTCCCCGAGATCGAGGCATGGCGCGACCGGCTGGAGCAAGCGGGACTCCAGCAGCCCTTCCCGCAGGTCTGGCGCGAGGTCTATCTGCTCACCGATGCCGAGCGAACGACGCGGACCTACACCAACCGTTGGTCGGGCCATATCCTACGCCAGCACCAGGCGATGGAACTGGCGCGGGCGAACGGCTGGAGCGCGACCCACCAGACCGGGTTCGACAGTTCGCGCAGTACGCCCTGGCAGCTCCCCATCCCGGCTCACGGACTCGTCGCCTCCTACTGGCTCGAAGGCTTGCCCGGTGCCGACTTCTCACCGGGCGGGGCGTTTACCTACATCACCACCGACCGGATGCTGTTCCACCGCGCTCGCGGCGGCAACGGGCGCGACGCGAACCGTGCCTACGAAGGCGAATCCATCGCGCTCGAGACGCTGCCGCCGATTGTGTTCTCCGAGGTGATGCGCTGCGGCGACCTGTTTACCGCAATCGCCTCGATCGGGAACGATCCCGAATGGATCGACCGCGGCGCCGATGCCGAGGTGACGAACGATTGGCGTCGCCGGACCTATGTCTACTGGCACGACGCGAACAGCGCCCCGCTCGAACAATCAGGACAGAGCCGCAGGGCGATCCTTGCAAGGATCATCCCACGCCTAAGAATTGCCGACCGCCTGTCGCTCGACGACCGGTTCCTCCACGTGCGCGGCAAGCTCAATGCCTATTCGATCCACCTCGGCGCGGGCGGAGCGTTCTGCGGGTCGCGGCATCTGTGCATTGTGCCGTCGGGTGAGGGGCCGACAGGCAAGATCTGGCTACCTTTCGAAGGCGACCGCATCCTTTCGCTGATCCTGTCGAAGGCCGTGTTGTTGGCTGCCGACGACAAGATCACCGATCCGGTCATCCTGGCGCAAATTCGCTGATCTGCCCGTGCTCTGCTTTAGGCGGAAATGGGGTCGTTTGCCGAAGGGTAGGAATTTTTCAGGATCGGGGCAAAGCCGACATGCCGCTTCCCTGCTTTCGCATCGACCCTACTCGAGGTCGCGTCCCTTTCCGCGCGTCGCTTAGCTGCGATCTTCGATCAAAGAGACAACCTCATGGAGCGAAGCTGCGATGTGGCAGCAAAGTGCCCTAGTATCTGCGTCAGGTGCAAAGAGGTCCGGGATCATGATCGTCTCCATCCCGGCATCATGCGCCGATCGGATCCCGTTCAGCGAGTCTTCCAGCGCCCAGCAAGAAGCAGGTTCGACCTGAAGGTATGCCGCACTGGTCAGGAAGGGCTCTGGGTCCGGTTTCCCGTTTATGCAGTCCTCCTTGGTCACGATGGTATGAAACCGATGGTGCAAGGCGAAATCGGTGAGATGGCGCAGGGCGACATCACGGTGTGATCCGGTTGCGACCGCCCGTGGAATGTCGCGGGCTTCGAGCGCATCGAGCAGTTCGGTCACGCCCGGCTTCAGCGACAACTCACGCGCTGCCATTGCATTGTAATGCTCGGTCCATGCCCCGATGAATGCATCAATGTCGACATTGCCCGGCAGGACTCGCGCAAGCAGGACACGCGTGCTGCTCCACGAAAGGCCTATCGTCTGATCGACGATCGGCTGCGTTATCGCGGTCATGCCCCGTTCGTGGGCCAATCCCAGCAGGGCCTTCTGATAAAAGGCTTCGGTGTCGAAGATCAGGCCATCCATGTCGAAGATGACAGCCTGGGGAAGGCGGGGAGAAAGGGCTCGTCCCACGACTACTTGGAGCGCCCCGCATCTTTCAGGTGGAGGTCGAACCAGTCGATAAGCTCGCGCGTGATGTCGCGGATGTTGGCTGGCGAATTGGCGAGCGCGTGGTTCTCGCCCCAATAGCGCAGCAGCCTTGCCGGGCGGCCCTTTCGGCGCAGCAGCGAATACAGCGCCTCTGGCTGTGACAGCGGCGCGCGCGTGTCGAGCTCCCCATGGATCAGCAGCAGCGGTGTGTGGATCCGGTCGGCGAAAGTGAGGGGCGAGTTGCGGTGATAAAGCGCGGGATCGGTGGCAGGGTCGATCCTGAAACTGAGCCCGCTTTCATAGATCGGGCCGTTGGCGGCCATGTCCTGCTCTATGCCAGGCCAGCCCCGCGCCGCCGGGTCGAACGCGCCGTAATTGGTGGCGATGTCGGTTGCCCCCGCAATCGCAGCCCCTGCCCTGAAGCGGTCGGTCTGCGCCACCAGCGCGCTGACGGTGTAACCGCCGAAGCTCTGGCCGAACACGCCTACGCGGTCGTTATCGGTGATGCCGAGCTCCACCAGCTTGTCGATGGCCGGAAGGACGCCGCCGGGGAACGCGGCAAGCGGCTCGCCCGGTGCCTCGCCGCGCGGGATCGGCATGGCGGGAATGGCGACGACATAACCGCGGCTCGCATAGAGCTGAAGATTGTAGAGACCCGGCATGTGCGGATCGAGGAAGTAGTCGTCCATCCCGGATGGGCTGTAGCCGCCATAGACCCACATCAGCGTCGGATATCGTCGCGCGGGATCGTAATCGGCAGGAAACAGCACCGCCATCTTCAGCGCGGTGCCATCGGCGTGGCGATAATCGATCATGCGCCGCTCGCCCCATGCGATATCGGCAAGGTGCTGGTTGTGCCGCATCAGGGCACGGGGCAAGGCGGGATTGTCCCACGGGGTGAAATTCACGGCGCTGCCTTCAAACCCATTCTCGGCCCAGACGATCCCGCTGCAATCATGATCGAGCAGTCTGGCGGATGGCGGGAGCGTAATGCTGGCCGGGCGCGGGCCATCGCTGTTCCAGAGGCTGTAGGTTGCGTTCCCGTCTTTCCGCTCAGTGACGAGCCGTGCCGCGCTGCTGCAACTCGTTGCGCTGGAACCCTGCCATGGCACGAACCGGCGTGCGGCGGGGTCGAAGCGGACAGGACGGGCCTTGCTCCGCCCGATGATCTGGCCCTTGGCCGAGGTTCGCAGACCCGCAAGCCCTTCGACGCTACCTTTGACTTCCTCCATCCGGCCAGTGCGCACATCGATGAGCCGCCAACCGCTGACTGCCTTGGCATCCCGCGCCAGAATCCGTGTCCGGTCGGCCCAGAGCGCATAGGATGTCTCGCGCCAATGCGCTGGCACGGCGTCATCGAAGGTCAGACCGGGGGCTGGGGCGGTCAGCGCTAGGTCGCTCGCGGCAAGGGTCCAGAGGCTCGCCAATGTCGCCTCCGCCGCAGCCCGCGCGCGCAGGGAAACATATTCTGACCCCGGTGACCATCCAATGATGTCGAGCGGATATTGCGCGCCGCTCGGCGTCTCGACGCGCTGCAAACCAGGCCGTTCGCCAAGGCCGAGCATGAACAGGGCATTCTCCACTGCCCATGCCATGACATTGGGCATATCTGCTGACCGCCGGTGCGGAGCGATGGCCCGAACCGGCGCGAGGATCGCCGCGCGGCGCGCATCGGGCGACAGGGCGATGGTCAGCGCGCCGAACATCGGGAACGCCGGCACCTCGCCAAGCTTCGTCGTCGAGCCATCAGCCAGATTGAAGATCACCAGTTCGGCCGCGTAGCGCCCCTCGGCCAGCTCCGCCGCCGCCGTGCTGCTGTCAGAGCGCGATACCGTCGCCACCTCGCCTGCACGCATCTGCGCGCCTGCCTGTGATGTCTCGCGGTGGAATTTGGCGAAGCGGTCAACCATCGCCGAGCGCTGTCTGGGCGGCATCAGCACCGCCAGCAGGCGATCCGGGCCGAGCCACAGGAAGGGGGCGTTCTCGTCATTCTCGCGGCACGTATTCGGGAGGCTCGCGCCTGCAGCGCGCAAGTCGAGTTCGTTGAGCGGCGAGCCGTAGCGCACCTGTGTCATCAAGGCGCGATCACTGACGCGTCTCGGCACCTCGGTTCCGCGCTCCCACACGTAGAGGCGGACATTGTCACCGCCGCGCGGTTCGCCTTGTTCGGGTGCGGTCGACAGCATCGCCAGTCGCCGCCCGTCGGGGCTCCAGTAGGGGCACCAGAAACCTGCTGCGGTCCCTTTGCCATCGGTCAGCTGGCGCAGCTGCGATCCGTCGCGCTTCACCAGCCAGATATCGGTGCGCGAGGAATCGATCTCATAGGAATTGCGCCCATAGACCTCGCCCGGGGCAGCGGGGCGGGGCAGCGCGATTGCGATGTCTTCAGCGTCCGGGGCAATGTCGGCGCGGTCGACGGTGGCTGTTGCAAGGACATCGTCAATGGTCAGTGGGCGCGCCGAAACCGCGGGGGCGGCCAGCAATGCTGCAAGGGAAGCGAGCCCCAGGCAGGACTGGGTTATGGCTCGCTGACTATACCGCAATCGCCTTCTCCTCATTTCCTATGAGGGGTTTAACTGTGCCGGGAACCAAGGGCTACGGATTTGGCAAGAGTCGCTGATCAGGGCACATGAGGGTGACAGTTCCAGCTCCGAAATCGTAGGTGATCGAAGCGCAGTGCCCGATCGTGTCCATGCCGATATAGAGCCGCTGGCTGGGGACCTTGCCCTTGCTTTCGCCGGAGACAATGATCTCGCTCGGATCCTCCTCGGGCGCGGGACCCTCGGCAATCCCTCGTGAATTGCCCATGTCCGACACGCGCACGGCAAGGTTGCGGATTTCCAGCTCCGCCAGCATCAGTGGACGCTCGAGATTGAGCGAGCGGATCGGGCGAGCCACGCCGTAAAGGATCGGCGCCTCCCGCGCTTCGCTATCGAACCGTCCGCCATTCGCATCGGCGATCCACTTGCCGCCCGTCGCTGTAACCAGACTTTCCGCCCGGTCGAAACTGAAAGCCGCGTAGATCGGCCGACCGCCGACATCGATCCGCACACCTGTCTGGCTGCGCCCCATTTCAGTGTCGAGCGGCAGGGTGATCGGCCGGTCACCGGGCTGGGCTTCTCGCATGATGAATGTGGTGCTGGCGAAGGGGAATGTCTCAGGGCCAGCGATGCCATCCGCACCCTATGTCAATTGCCGGTCGCTGAAGGCGGTGCGTCGCTTGAATGATGCCGTGCCGGCGCGATACCGTACATTGTCGGTGCGGAACCCGATTGTCTCCGGGCCAATCACATAGATGAAGCCGATCATGCTGGGTTTTAGCCCGATCCGCTGCGAAGCATCGGCATTGAGGGTCGGGACGGAAACAGCATCAGGCGCGAGGCGCAAGCGCACGGGCTGCTCGTTGATAGTCATCTCGACGGTCTCACCCAGGCGGACCTCAAGATTGCTTTGGGCCGTATCCGCAGGCTTTGCCGCTGCTGGGGCCGCGGCCATGAGGGCCGCAACTACGAGTATCGACCAACGTCGCTGCATAAGGCTAACCCCCGATAAAGCGGGCGGAAATAGCAGGTATTGCTCTGAATGACGGGTGAATGGCTGATTCTGCCAGTCGGACATTCCATTATGATCCACATCGGGGTTGTGTGGAGTTGCAGCTTCCAGCGGCTCCGGAAAACGGTCCGCCCGCACAGGTGCCTATTGCGCGGCCGGACCGGCCAGTGCCAGCCATTCGTCTTGCGTGGGTGGTTGCTCTGTAAGGGTAGGAACCCCCTCAGGCAGCATGACCCATTCTTGCTTGCTGCTGAACCACAGGTGAGCCGCCGGTACGATGATCGTGTCCCACGGCGTGGTGTAGCTTATCTGGGCTACCGCCGATTTCGGCATCGGTTTGAGCCGGTCATGCGCCAGGCACAGCTGACAGCATGACGATGGGATTGTCGCTGACTGGCGCCATGGTTTCAAGTGTCATGTAGCGTGCCCGCTGGACAGCCCATTCGTCGGATTGTTCCATGAGGATCGCGCCGATCAGGCGGTTGATCGCGCCCTCGTTGGGGAAGATCCCGACGACTTCGGTGCGGCGTTTGATTTCGCCGTTTAAACGTTCGATGGGATTCGTGCTGTGTAACTTGGCCCGATGCTCCTTTGGGAACGTCATGTAGGCCAGCACGTCAGGCTCGGCATCGTCCATCAAAGCGGCGAGCTTTGGCAGTTTTGGGCGCATCTGGTCGGCAACGGAGCGCCATTGCTGACTGGCCGCCTCGGGCGTTTCCTGTGCGAAGGCGGTGCCGATGAACGCGGACACGACGCGCCGACCGCTCTTTCCGGCATGGGCCAGCGCATTGCGCATGAAGTGGACACGGCAGCGTTGCCATGTAGCACACAGCAGCTTGGAGACAGCCGCCTTGATGCCTTCGTGCGCATCGGAGATTACCAGCTTCACCCCGCGCAGCCCTCGGCGCGTCAGTTTGCGCAGGAACGCAGTCCAGAAGGGTTCGGCCTCCGACGGCCCGATATCCATGCCCAGCACCTCGCGGCGTCCATCGCTGTTGACGCCGACCGCGATGATAACCGCAACCGATACGATCCGGCCATTCTGACGGACTTTGACATAGGTGGCGTCGATCCAAAGGTAGGGCCAGTCGCCCTCGATCGGGCGATCAAGGAAGGCGTTCACCTTCTCGTCGAGCTCTTCGCACAGGCGGCTGACCTGGCTCTTCGAAATGCCATCCATGCCCAGCGCCTTGACCAGATCATCGACCGAGCGGGTCGAGATACCGTGCACATAGGCTTCCTGGATCACCGCCGTCAGCGCCCGTTCGGCCATCCGGCGTGGCTCGAGGAAGCCGGGGAAGTAACTGCCTTTGCGAAGCTTGGGGATGCGCAGCTCTACCGTGCCAGCGCGCGTCTGCCAGTCGCGTTCGCGATAGCCGTTGCGCTGGACAAGCCGATCAGCGGACTTCTCACCGTGGCCAGCGCCTGTCAGCCCGCCAACCTCCATCTCCATCAACCGCCCGGCGGCAAACGAGATCATGTCGCGCAAAATATCCGCGTCGGGGGCCTTCTCGACCAGCGCGCGCAAGTGCATCAAGGAATCGGTCATCGTGGTTCTCCAGGTTCGAGCTTCGCAACCCAAACCTATCCGAAAACTGCGGTGACCACCCGCGCTGCTGGCTGGCTGCTACAGCGCTATATCGAAAGCGCGCAGCCAGCCAGCAGCGCTAACCCTCAGAACCTACACCACGGCCGGGGACACGACCGGTACGATCTCGGCGCTTCGATCAAGTGTGCCGCAGCGCAGTGATGCGAAGCCTGGGCGCTTGTCATTCTCGGCGAAGATGCGCACCTTGCATTTGGCACAGCCCCAAATGGTTGAGACAGCCCCGCTGGGCTGTTCGTATGAGCCGCTGTCCAGTTCACCCTCGATCTCGAGGTCCTGCCTTGCGAACAACATGTGCTCGTTGAATGCGGCGCCGGTGCGCGTCTGGCAGTCTGTGCAATGGCAGGCATAGGGGCGAAACCGGAACCCCTCGCGCAGGCTGTAGCGGACCGCGACGCACAGACATCCACCTGTAAGGTCGCCCTTCATCGCCTTGTCCTTATGACCTTGTCTGACCCCTGATGGCGAACGCGCGCTCAATCTCCGTGTCCGCACCAGATCGATAACACGCTCCATGCGCAAGGATAATGCTTGAAGGCTGCCAGGCCAGCATCCGTCGCACCCCTTCGAATAGAGCCGCGCGGTGGCGCAGGGCGGCGATCCTGATCTCGATCGAAGGCTTGCCGTTCGGCCCAGTGGCTCCGCCCATTCGCATCACCGCCCGGACCAGCGGGTTGCGGATCCGTCCGGCCTCGAAGTTCTGTATGAGGTCGGTGACGATGAGCGTGCGCGAGGCGCGATGCAGAAACACGGCTTCGGTAAAGCTGCCGAGCGCGATCACGTGGCAGTCGATGGCCTCGCACCAGGACTGGGGCAGGTGCTCGTCCAGAACCGCGAATGCGATGCCGGGGACCTTCGTCCCCAGTCCCGCGACCCCGAAGACCGCAGCTTGCGGAAAGGCGTGCGTCCAGTCGGCCAGATGGGTGTAGTGGAACGCATTGGGGGCAATGATCGCGGCGACCGGCCCCAGCGCCTTGACCGCAGTGACCAGATCCGGCGTGCAGGCGACCGGGGAATGCACCCACAAGTCGCCGCTTGGCAGGCGGATAATCGTCATGCGGGTCGGGCAGGGGATGGTCAGGCCCCAGAGGGAATAGGCGACCTCCGGCCCGTCGACCGTCCAGATGTCCTCGGCCCATGTCTTCGGGATCAGTTGCGGTTCGTAAGGCAGATAGCCCGGTGCACCGGTCATGCGCCCGGTTCCTCAGCACCCCACAGGAAGCCGATTGATCCCAGCACAAAGCCGAGGAACGCTGCTTGCAAGAGCAGGGCGACCGCAAAGCCCTCGATACCGAGCACGAAGAAGGCGTAACCGTTGGCAGCGACGTCACATACCATGATGATTGCTGCAAGCACCAACCCCGCGCGGCGCTTGCCCGACAGCAGCAACCCGGCGGCGATGGGGTCCAGCACCACCAGCGACGACCAGAACGCCTCCAGCACAATCGGCGCGCCCTGGTAAGGCCTTAGGCCCAACACCCAGAAATCCAGCGCATGGCTGATGGTGCCAATAGCGAAGCAGACGACATAAACGCCAAGGGCGATCCGCTGCGCCATCGTTCACTCCGGCAGCGCCGCCGGGCGCGCCGGCATGCCGGATGCCCCCATCGTGCGCCACAGCAGCCCGATCGCCAGCACCAGCAGCGCTAGCGAGACGAGGTAGGGCGCGCCGGGGAAAAACAGTCCTGTGTCGTCGGCGAAGTGGCCGAAGATCTGGGTCATCATCACCGGGCCGATGATCGAAGTGAGGCTCACCGTGCTGGCAATTGCCCCCTGCAATTCGCCCTGCGCGTCTTCGCTCACCCGCACCGTCATTAGGCTTTGCATCGCGGGAAAGGTCATGCCGGTCAGCGCGCCGACGATAATCGCGGCGATCACCATCGGGGTGCCGGTGGCAAAGGCCAGCAGCAGGTAGGACGGGATGCCCAGCAGCAGGCTGTAACGCGCCGTATTGGCCGCGCTGAAGCGGGCGATGCTCTTGCCCGTCAGCACCGCCTGCGCCGTGCCGATCAGCACGCCGTAGAACGAGACGGTGAGGCCGCTGACCGTCGGGCTCCAGCCAAATTCCAGCTCGCCCCAAAAAGCCCAGATCGACATCTGCGCCTGCGCAGCCAACTGCATGAAGAAGGCAACGGCGAGGCATGACAGCACGAAGGGCGTGCGCGCCATCTGGATCAGCGAGCCCAAGGGATTGGCGCGCTTGGGGTCGAAAGCCCGGCGGCGCTCCGGCGGCAGCGTCTCGCGCAGGAACACCAGCCCTCCGATCACGCCAAGCACCGCAAGGCTCGCCGCGATGATGAAGGGTGCGCGGGTGCCTATCTCACCCGCCATCCCGCCCAGCGCCGGGCCAAGCACAAAGCCTGCTGCACCCGCTCCGCCGAGCATCCCGAAGGCCGCACCGCGTTTCTCCGCAGGGATGCAATCGGCGATGCAGGAATTGGCTGCCGCCCAGCTTGCGCCCATCACCCCTGACATCATCCGCCCCGCCACCAGCCATGCCAGCGTCGGTGCCCAGGCCATCACCGCATAGTCGAGCGCCAGCAGCAGCAGCGTGATCAGGAGCACGGGCCGCCGCCCGAACCGGTCGCTCAGACCCCCGATGAAGGGCGCACACAGGAACTGCATCCCGGCATAGGCAAAGGTCAGCAGTCCGCCGATCTCGGCAGAGCGATCAAGGCTGGTCTGCGCGATCTCCCCGATCAGACGCGGCATGACGGGCAGGATCAGCCCGATGCCCAGCATGTCAACAAACACGATGAACGCGACCGCCGCCAGAATATGCGAGCTTTTCCCCCTCATATTCAGAACATTGCACCGGCCCGGGCGAATGTCACGCGAGGACTGGTGCCCGCGACTTAGTCTGAGTCACCGCTTGCAGGTCAGGCCATCGATGATTGCACCAAAGCTAGCCTGATATTCCTGCGCTGCCGCCCCAAAATCCGCATGGGTGGCACAATCTAATGCGGCGGCCTGGATTGCGGCGAGGACGATGTTCGAGAGTGGCCCCACGGGCTGCCGCCTCATAAGACCGTCCTCCATAGCCAATGACAGGCCAGCGGAAACCAACCCACCGAAGTGTGCCGCGTCGATTTCCCGCCATCGCTCAAACCCCAAGATGCTTGGCGCATCCTGCAAGGTGATGCGGGTGATCGCAGGCTCGGCGCAAAGCTGGAAATAGGTGCGCGTGGCAACCTTCAGGGCCGAAATCCTGTCTGCCCCCTGCGGGATGCTCGAAGCGACTGTCAGAGCCAGTTGACCGGAAACCTGCTCGAAGACCTGCGTGAACAAGTCCTCCTTGCTCGCGAAGTGATGATAGACCGCGCCTTTGGCGACGTTCGCATCCTTGGCGACGGCGTCCATCGAAGTGCCGGCGAATCCCAGCTTGCCAAACCTCTCACGGGCCGCAGCAATGATCTTGGCCCTGGTGATCGCGCGACGCTCTTCCTGACGCACCCCATGCCTCCCGATTGACATACTGACTGTCGGTCGGTATTTACCGACCAACAGTCAGGATAGGTCTTCACCCGAGGCGCAGCAAGATGGACGACACACAGATTCTGCTGGGTAAGGCAGGCCTCATCCTCTTTACGCTGGGGCTTTGCATCGGCGCACTTGTTCCCCGGTTTCACAACCCGCGCATGGGCTTGTCGGCACACACTACCGCGGTTCAGAGCGGAACCGCGCTTATCGCATTTGGCTTGTTCTGGCCCTCGATCGCTATTCCGGATCGGGTGCAGGGACCTCTGGCAATGACGCTGACCGCTTCGCTCGCGGTGCTGGTGCTGAGCCTTGTTTTAGCCGCAAGCTTCGGCGCGAGCGAAGCGCTGCCCATTGCAGGGAAAGGGTTCTCCAGCAGCAAGGCAAAGGAATGGACCGTCTCCGTTTTATCAATCGGCAGTTCAGTCTGTATGCTCCTCGTATGCCTTGCGATCTGCTTCTATTCGTTGGTGTAACGCGGCGGTGTGAAGATGCTGTGAGGCAATGCTCCGGGCGCATTCCCGTAATCATTGGTCTCGTTGCTGCGGTTGCTGCTTGACCCTTCGTAGATCCCCCTAATGCCCGTTCAACCCGTCGGAACCGCGCCGAGGCTAAGGCAATGGGCATGGTTGATGCCCGATTTACCCTGTCTGCCTTGTGCCCCGTCCGCCTCGCTGTTGGTGGGATGGCCGCTGCATTGCTCGTCTCAATTCAACCCGCTGCGGCGAATCCGGCGCCTGCAGGCTCGGTTATCGAGAGCACAGCCGAGGCCTCCTACGACGAAGGCGGAACGACCCGCACGGTTACGTCCAATACGGTCGAAGTGCAGGTCGATGAACTCCTCGGGGTTGCAGCCGCTTCGCTTGATGCCGGACCTGTTACGGTGCGCAGCGGTTCCCAGGTGCTTAGTTTTCTTGTCAGCAACGAGGGCAATGGGCCCGAAGAGCTCGCTCTGGAGGTGGTGACTGCTGTTCCCGGGAACAGCTTTGATGCAACGCTCGATACCGTCGCGATCGATAGCAACAGTAACGGGGTCTATGATCCGGGCGTCGATACGGTGTTGTCCGCCCCAAGCATTACCTCCGCTATTCCGGCCGGGGGTTCCCAGCATGTGTTCGTGATCGTCCTCGTGCCGGGCGGCATCGGTGATGGCTCGCAAAGTTCGGTTAATCTGATTGCACGAACAGCCACCGGTACAGGCACCCCCGGCACCACCTTTGCCGGGTCAGGCGAGAACGGCGTAGATGCAGTAGTGGGCGCGGGCGGCGGACAAGCGACGGCCACCGGGCAGATGATCGGTAGTGCCAGCACAGTGACGCTGGTCAAATGGGCCACGGTGACCGATCCCTTCGGCGGATCAAACCCGCTTCCGGGTGCCACCATTACCTATGGGATCGAGCTCGTCGTGACAGGCTCTGCGGCCATCGACGGACTGACCATCACCGACTCAATTCCTACCGGCACACAATATGTTGCCAACTCCCTGACGCTCGAAAGCACGCCATTGACCGATGCGGCTGACGATGATGCGGGCCAGGCGTCGTCCGCGGGCATATCGGTCACCTTGGACCCTGTCTCAGGTGGGGCTTCAAGAACCGTCACCTTCGACGTTCTTATCGAGGAATAGGAGCAACGCGATGCGATTTCCCAGCACGTTCGGCATTGCCGCTGCGACGGCGGTGCTCGCCTTCACTGCGCCTGCGCGAGCCGAAACCCCGCTCGAACTGGTCGGCTATGTCAAGCTCGAAAAGGTAACGACCACGGCTGCTGGCGAGCGGCAGGTAGAATGGGTCGAGCCGGAGCTTGTAGTGCCCGGTGACCGGCTGATCTTCGGCACCCGGTTTGCCAACCGGGGCGAGGTCCCGATCGAGCGCTTCGTGGTGTCGAACCCTGTCCCCGCGAGCGTCAGCGTCACAGCCGAACTCGATCCAGCAGTGCTAGTGTCGGTTGATGGTGGCGCGAATTGGGGCAAGCTTGCCGAACTCGAAATCGGTGCGCCCGACGGCACCCGCCGCGCTGCCACACCGGGAGATGTCACCAATGTCCGCTGGATCCTTCCCGCCATTGCCCCGGGCGAGAGCGGTACGCTCGAGTTTCCCGTGACGGTCCGCTGACGAAGCGCGTCAGCCGCACTTGTGATGGAGCAAAATCAGATGATGTACCCTGCGAAAATTGCTGCACTGGCATCCGGCACCGCATTGATTGCGCTGCAAACCGCACCGGCCTTTGCCGAAGGCACGAGATCAGGCACGATTATCACCAACACGGCCACGGTCGATTTTCGCGTCGGCGACGTGCAGCAGACCCGGCAAACCGCAAGCGACAGCTTCACGGTCGACCGGAAGGTGAACTTGACCGTCACGCTGGTCGATGGGCCGACGACCACGGTCGTGCCCGGGCAGACCGGCGCGGTGATCACCTTCGACGTTTCCAACCTGTCGAATGAGACCATCGATGCTGTTCTTGCCGTCACGCAGGCGAGCAGCGGCGATGCCTTCGATGCGACCGATGTGCAGATCTTTGTTGATGACGGCGACGGGTCGTTCAATCCGGCTAATGACAGCCAGACCACGCTGATCGACGAAATCGGCGAAGACGCCACGGTGCGGGTGTTCGTGGTGAGCGATATTCCGCTTGGCCAAGCCAACAACGATCTCGCCAACCTCACCCTGTCCGCCACTGCCCACGCGGGCGGCGCGGAAGGCTCGCAGGGCGCGCTGCTGACGGCGACATCGGGCACCAACACCGCCGGTATCGACACTGTTCTCGCCGATGGAGCAGGACCCGACGATAGCGCAAATGATGGCATTTTTACCGCACGGGGCGGCTACCGCGTATCGGCCGCAACCCTGACCGTGACCAAGACAAACCGCTTGCTTGAGGATCCCGTCAACGGCACCACCGATCCAAAGGCGATTCCCGGCGCCGAGGTCGAGTATTGCGTCGCCGTGAGCAACGCGGCAGGCAGCGCTACAGCGACCAATGTCATCGTCACCGATGTCGTACCAGATGACCTTGCCATCATTACTGGCAGTGTCCGAATCAACGGCGGACTCGATGGGTCGAACAATTGCATCGGCGGCGATCCGGGGGGCAACGTGACCGGTCAAACCGTGACGGCCCAGCTCAGCGATCTTGCGGGTGGCGAAACCCGCACAGCTTCGTTCCGCGTCACTATCAACTGAGCAGCGGCTGTGTGGGCCGCGTGGCACAGGCTATCCCCGTTTCTCGGCAGCATAACGGCTGGCTGCGGCTGTGGTTTGGCCTGCTTGGTCTGAGCGCGGCGACGCTTGCCTGCGCGACATCTGTCGCGGCCAGGGCCCAGACCATCGAGAACATCGCCTTTGCCCGCTGGAATGAAGCGGGGACGGCACAGGAGGTAGCATCCAACCGCGTGGTCGTGACCCGCGCTCCGGCCCCGCCGCAGATCGCGACCTTTCGCAACGCGCCAGGCGGTTCCGCCGGCCTGACCGTCATTCCATCGCGCTGCAGGTCAGGCACGCCTGATGCCCCGCAGACGCTCACGATTGCGCCGACCAGCGAGTATCGTCCCGGCGAAACCATAATCTTCACTCTCGCCGCTCCGCTGGCCAACCGTGATCCGAGCGCGATCGACAGCCTTGCCGTAACAGTCAAGAACAGCACTGGTAGGAAACTTGACCTGACGGTCTTCGAAACCGGGCCGGATACCGGCCTGTTCGCCGGCAGCATCTCGACCCGCCGAGCCAGCGCGGAGCCGCATGCCGAGGATTGCGCCTTGACGGTCGCTTCGGGTGACAGAGTGATACTGGCGACTGCGGACGGGATGCCTGGCGGCGTGTCGGTCACGCGCGACACGCTGATCCTTGCTGACCCCTTCGGCTTGGTGTTCGACAGCGAGACCGCCGCCCCCGTATCGGGCGCGCGGGTGACCTTACGCGAGGCGGATACAGGCGCGCTGGCACAGGTGTTTGCCGAGGACGGCATAACGCGATGGCCATCATCCGTCATCAGCGGCGAAACAATCACAGATGCGGCGGGCAGGAGCTATCCCATGCTGCCTGGCCGCTACTGGTTCCCGCTCGCCCCACTGGGCCGGTATCGCCTGGAAATCGAACCACCTTCCGGCTTTACTTCTCCCTCTGCAGCGCCACTCGCCCAGCTTGCCCTGTTGTCTCACCCCGATGGTGGGGCTTTCGCCCTGTCAGAGGCGTCGTTCGGAGGCGCATTCGCACTTGCCAACACGATCCCGGTCGAAGTCGATATTCCGGTGGATCGCGATACCACAGCTCCCGATCTTGCGTTCACAGTCTCGCGGCCCAGTGCCCAGCCAGGCGACCCGCTGGTCTACACCTTGACCGTCGGCAATTCACAAGCACAGGAGCGTCGGAACCTTACGCTTACCATCGATCTGCCACGAGGCCTGCGTCTAAGGCCGGAGACAGTGCGGATCGACGGGGTTCCAGCGCCGCCTGACCATCTCGAGCTGTCGGCAGACGGACGCAGCCTTGCCGCCAAGCTGAACTTTCTGCCGGGATCTGGCACTGTGCGGCTTTCTTATGGCGCCGTCGTAAGAGCCAACGCTTCACAGGGCCAGCTTGTGACCCGCGCTGGCATCCGAGACACGCTGGACCGCACCGCCAGCGCCCAGGTCGCCGTGATGGTCGAACGCGATAATATTGCAGGCCGCATGACCATCATTGGCCGCGTGATGCTGGGCGATTGCGGCGATGCGCGTGACAGCGCCGCCGGGCTCGGCGGGATCAGGGTGATGATGGAGGACGGCAGCTTTGCCGTCACCGATGCCGAGGGCCGCTATCGCTTTGAGGGCGTGGTACCAGGCACCCATGTGGTACAGGTCGCCCGCGGCACGCTGCCCAAGGGCGCGCGGCTTGTCGATTGTGCGCGCTCCACCCGCAGCGCCGGCGATGCCGGATCGCGCTTCGTCACCGGGCAGGGCGGATCGCTGGCCCGGGTAGATTTTCATGTCGCCGTGCCATTCGACGAGGCTACACCCAAGATTGCACTGACAGAAAATGTGACCCCGAGTGATGCTCTGCCGCTCGGCTCCCTGCGGGCGCTCGCTGGCAATTCTCCCGCCCCCGAAGCAGCCGAGACCAATTGGCTGGCACTTGGAGATGGCCCGGATGGCTGGCTCAGCCCGGCTGAAGATGCCAACCCGCGCGTCCCCGCGGTCAAGGTCGCCTTCCGCCATCGCGCCGGGCAAACTATTCGGCTCTATGTCGATGGCAAACCCGTTGAAGCGGCTGCATTTGACGGCACCCTGAAGGCCGCAAGCGGTGGCTATGCTGTCAGCCAGTGGCGCGGTATCCCGCTGCTGAACGAGCGCACCGTGCTTGCCGCTGAGATCGTCAATTCACTGGGCGGCGTGAACGCGCGGCTGGAGCGGGAGGTGTTCTTCACCTCGCAGCCTGCGCGCGCCGAACTGGTCGCCGATCAATCGCTACTGGTGGCTGACGGCGTTACTCGCCCCGTCGTGGTTGTGCGCATCACCGACCGCAATGGCCGCCCGGTGCGTGAAGGCCTGTCCGGCAGCTTTACTCTCAATGCCCCCTTCGAAAGCGCCACCGCAATCGAGCAACAACAGTTGCGCCAGTTGAGCGGTATCGGCGATGCGACGGCGCGCTGGCAGATCGAGGGCGATCAAGGCCTTGCCCGGATCGAGCTCGCCCCGACCATGGTCAGCGGTCAGCTGCGCATGAGCTTCGATTTCGCCAACGAAAACATCCGCCGTCGGCAGGAGATCGAGGCACTGGTGATTCCTGGCGATGTCGAATGGACCATCGTGGGCCTGGGCGAGGTCGGTATCGGCGCGCGCGCCATCGCTGACAACATGGAGCGCAGCGACAATTTCGACAGCGATCTGGGCAGGAATGCGCGCATCGCGCTCTATGCCAAGGGGCGAGTGCTGGGCAAATATCTGCTCACACTCGCCTATGACAGCGCCAAGCAGCGCGAGGACCAGCCCCTGCTCGGTGCAATCGATCCAGCGGCCTATTACACCGTGTTCGGCGACAATTCGCAGCGCCGCTTCGACGCCGCCACACGCGAAAATCTCTATCTGCGGATTGAGACTTCGACCTTCTTTGCTCTTTACGGCGATTTCCAGACCGGGTTCGACCAGACGATCCTTGGCCGCTATCAGCGTACTGCTACCGGGGTGCGCGCTGCGGCTCAGATCGGCAATGTGCGGGGCGAAGCCTTCGGCGCACGGATCGGCAGCACCTTCCGGCGTGACGAGTTTCAGGGTAATGGCCTGGCCGGGCCCTACACGCTCGGCACCCGCGACCTCCTGATCAATTCCGAACGCGTCACCATCGAAGTGCGCGACCGGTTCCGGTCCGAGGTCGTGGTCTCATCGCGCAGTCTGACGCGGTTCATCGACTACACCATTGACACCCTTTCAGGCACGATCACCTTCAGCGAGCCAATCCTGTCGCGCGATGCCGATCTCAACCCGCAGATAATCATCATCGAATACGAAACAGGCGCAGTCGGTGGCGGCGCGATCAATGGCGGAGTGCGGGCCGAATGGACCGGCAACGATGGCGCGGTGCGGTTGGGCGCAACTGCGATTACCGACGAGACCGATGGTCTGCGTACCAATGTCGCAGTCGCCGATACCCGGCTGCGGCTCAGCACGGCAACCGAGCTGCGCGCTGAAATCGGCATCAGCGAGCGCGATGGGGATACCGCCAATGGCTTTCTGGTCGAAGTGCAGCACCAGAAAGGCAAGCTCGATGCGGTCGCCTATGCCCGCCAGATCGAGGCGGGCTATGGCACCGGCCAGCAGAGCATCGCCGAGGCTGGGCGGCGCAAGCTGGGGGTGGATAGCCGCTATCAGATCAGCGACCAGCTGTCGGTCACGGCCAGTCTGCTCAAGGATGAAAGCCTCGTTGATGAGGCCCAGCGGCGCGGGGGGCAGGTGGAGCTGGCGTGGCGCACGCCCGGCACTGATGCGCGAATGGGACTGGCGCACTTCGATGACCGGCTGGCAAACGGGGAGAGCCGCACATCGACATTGCTCCAGGCCGCCGCGAGTCAGCGTCTGTTCGACAACCAGCTGGAGATCAGCGGCGATTCGAGCATCGCATTGAGCCGCGGGGATGGCTCGGTTGACCTGCCGCCGCGTCACCGGCTTGGTCTGCGCTATAGTCTGGCGCGCGACGTGCGGCTGACCGGCACCTATGAAATCGCTGACAGCGCCACTTTCAAAGCGCGTACCTTGCGCGCCGGTGTAGAACTGACCCCGTGGGAAGGTGGGCGCGTCGCATCCTCACTCGGTCAAAACAGCGCAGGCGATACCAAGGGCGCTACCTTTGCCGGGTTTGGCCTTGCACAGACGCTGAACGTGACACCATCGCTGAGCATCAACGCGACGCTCGATGGCAACCGGATTCTTGGCGATACGCCCACAACCGAAGCCGTTATCAACCCCGGCCAGCCCCCCGCCAATGGGGGCCCCCTGGGTGTGGATCGCACCTTGTTTGAAGATTTTACCGCCGTCACCGTCAGCGGGAACTGGCGCAGCGGGCGCTGGGCAGCGAACGGCCGCGCGGAGTATCGCGATGGGCAGTTTGCAGACCGTTACGGCGCCACGCTTGGCGTGCTGCGCCAGATCGGCGAAGGACGTGCGGTCGGCAGCAACCTTGTTTGGACCCGCAGCACCGCACCGGGCGGCGCTTCGACTGAAATCATGGACGCCGCTCTCACCATCGCCCATCGGCCCGATGGATCGGATTTCGCCCTGCTGGGACGGGTCGAATATCGCAGCGATTCCGTGACTGGTGCGGTCGCCGGGCAGACCGGACCGGTGGGCCGCACCGCGCTTACCGTCACCGGCGATGCGCTTTCGCGGCGCCTTATGGGGAGCATCTCGGCCAACTGGTCACCGCGCACGCAAGGCGGCGCGGCCCAGCTCAGCGAAATTGGGCTGTTTCTGGGCACGCGCTATGGCTTCGACCACGTCGAGGACTTCGCGCTTGAGGGCCTGACGGCGCTCGCGGGGCTCGATCTGCGAGTGGGGCTGAGCCAGTCGCTTGATATCGGTGGCAGCGCAAGCATCCGCGCCAACGTGACCGACGGCAGCTATAGTTATTCGGTCGGCCCGCAAGCGAGCTTCGTGGTGGCTAAAGGCACGCTACTGAGCCTGGGTTACAACATCTCCGGCTTCCGCGACCCTGATTTCAGCCTGAATCGCCCGCTCGATCAGGGGCTGTTCGCCGTGCTCCGGTTCAAGTTTGATGCGGATATCCTTGGAGGACGCGAAACCGGACCGCATTTACCGAGGTCTAGCAGAAATCCCTTAGAGCCGAGTTTACCACGATGATGCAGGCACTGTCGCAAGACCGCCAGCAGCGTGCTTGGCCCGACAACAGCCGGTCAGCCGCCGAAGGGGAGCTAGGTTTGGTCCTGATGGTGGGATGGGTTCGCAAATTGATGCGCACCGCGCTGCTGGCGTTGGTGATTGGCGGAATCCTGTTGGTATCCCCTGCCAAGGCAGGTTCGGGGACAATCAGCGATCCCTTCACCGCCCTTTCCGAAGCCTACAGCGTACCTGCATCAGGCCGCTATTTCTTCAATCTGGGATCGGGCACTTTTGCGGCTGACGTTGACACCAGCGAAGGTGGTGGTTGGGTGCTGGTGCTGCAATACGTGCACGCGGGCGGGACCAATCCGCCGCTAAACATTATTGGTGCCGGGACAGATTTGCCGGTGACTTCGGCCGCTGCACTTGGTGCCAATGAAAGCGCCGATGTCTCGCGTTGGGGCCATGCCGGCAACGCCGCGATGAGCCAATTTCGGGGCAATATAGAAACGCGCTGGTTTGCCCGGACCAGCGCCCATTCCCGGACGATCCATTTCCGAACCAATACGGGCAACGTATACCTGCGCACCGGTATCGGGAGCATGAGCGGGCTGTCCAGCGCGTTCACTGCGTTGACCGGCCATAACGCAGCTATCCCTGGTACGGCCAATGGAGGCTATGTCGACAAGGGCAATTTCGCTCTGACCAATTTCCCGTTCTTCCAAGGCGCTGCTCGCCATTGGGGGATCCGAGGTGAGGGCAACGACGCGATCGGCGGTCCAGGCAATAACGGCAACCGGTGGGAAGTGGATGATTTCCCAAATGGCTTCGGCAATAGCACCATTCACCGCGTGTGGGTGCGCGCGGCCAATCCCTTGGTCGTAACCAACACGCTGAACAGCGGATCGGGATCGCTGCGCGACGCCATTCTTCTCGCCAATCACAATCCTGGCCCTGACACGATCGCCTTCGCCATCCCCGGCGCCGGGCCCCACACCATCACGTTGACCTCACCTCTGCCCGATATCACGGCTAATGGCGTCATTATCGACGGTACCACACAGCCCGGTACCCAGTGCCGCGATCTCTGGACTGGCAATGGTCATGATCTTCGCATCAACGTGCGCGGCGGAGGGTTCAACGGCTTTCAGCTAAGGGGGACTAATCAGACCGTCAGGGGGCTGTCCCTGACCGGCTTCGACAACGCCATCTTTGCGTTGGCAGGCAGCAGCGCTGCTACAATCCAGTGCAGTTACCTGGGCTTGCTCGCCGATGGTACCAGCGGCGGGAACGCACGAGGCGTCGCCGTTCGAGGCGCCAGCGCGATGATCGGCGGTCTTGCTGCGGGCGATGGTAACGTGATATCCGCCAACTCTATCGTTGGAGTTCTGACCGAACAAGGCAGCACCGACACCGCCATTCGCGGCAATTTCATCGGGACTGACCCAACGGGCATCAGCTCCCGCGCTAACTTCGGCGGCATCAATAACTTCTTCGGGACCGTGAGCTGGCGCGATATCACGCGCAATCTGATCTCAGGGAACGCCATCACCGGCATCATTCTGGAAGCCGACGATCAGATCACCCCATCCACCGACCGTGTCCGCATCCAACGCAACGTCATCGGTTTCAACCGAACTCTGACAGCACTGATCCGCAACGGGGGGGATGGCATCCGGTTTCCGAGCGGCAGCATCAGCAATGCGCTGATCGGCGGCGATGCCGCCACCCAAGGAAATGTGATCGCCGGCCTAGAGTCGGGGCTGCGGCTTTCGGGCGTGTCCAACATTGCGATCGAGGGGAACACGATCAGCGGCAATGGCGGAACCGGGATCCAGCTGGATGGGGGCACATCCGCAGTGACAATCCTGGGCAATGTCATCGGCACTCCCAACACGTCTAGCGACATATTTCGCAATGGCGGCCATGCCATTCGCCTTTTGGACGTAAGCAACATCTCTATCGGTAATGGCACCACAACAGGGCGCAACCTGATCGCGGGCAACGGTCTTCGCGCGATCGTCGGCAACGGCACCCTTTCCGGCATTACGATTTTCGGGAACTACATCGGTACCGATGCAAGCGGCAACGCGGCTGTCGTGAATGGTCAGAACGACAGCGGCAGCAATCTTGACGCCATTTCGTTCTTCTCGGTGACCCTCAACGATCTGACGGTGCGCAACAACGTCATTGGGGGCTATGGCGCGGCGATGGTGGAACTGTGGAACGGTTCAAGCGATGGCGTGGTCATACAGGGTAACCATCTGGGGGTCGGCGCTGATGGCGTGTCGCAGATTGTTTCCGGCAATGTCGACGATCTGATCCTCACTGGGGGCGGCGGCGTCCATTCCAACCTGCTGATTGGCGGTAGCGGACCTGGCCAAGGCAACCTGATTGCCTTCAGCGGGCGTCGTGGGATCCTGTTGAACAGCCCGGGCACCAACGTGCAGGTTGTCGGCAACACGATCTGGAACAACAGCATGAGCGGGATTTCGCTTTTCGCTCCAGCCACCGCCACGATCCTCGCCAACAGGATATTCGCTAATGGCGGACTGGGGGTCGATCTGGATGATGATGGCGTAACTGCCAACGATCCGGGTGACGCGGACACAGGTCCGAACAACCTGCTGAACTTCCCTGTGTTCACCGCGCTTAACGTCGCGGCGGGCGGGCAGCTTTCATTCGCTCTGACGCTGGATGCTCCGGCGGAGAGCAATGGCTACCGGATCGACTTCTATCGCAACACGGCCGTCGACCCTTCCGGATTTGGCGAAGGCGAGGAATGGTTGGGCTTTATCGAGACCCCGGCACATGGGGGAGGCGCCCTTGCCTTCAACGGCACATTTGTCCCGCTTGCCCCAGTCAGCAACGGCGCGCTCGTTTCGGCGACCGCCACGCGCAAGACTGGGCCATCAAGCTATGGGGAAACCTCGGAGTTCAACCAGAACGCCACCATCGTTTCTCCGCTTGTGGTAACCAATACCAATGATGCAGGAGCCGGATCGCTGCGCAACGCCCTTATCTTTGCCAATAGCGAACCCTCGCCGTCAACCGTGAGCTTCGCCATTCCCGGCGCGGGACCGCACACGATCACACTATCGTCGACTTTACCCGCTCTGACCGCCAATGGCCTGACCATCGACGGCACCTCACAAACAGGCACCGAATGTCGCGATCTGTGGGCGGGTGATGGGCATGATCTGCGCATCAACGTGCGCGGGATTAACACCGCGGTTACCGGCTTCAGGCTGGCGGGAAGCAACCAGACCATTCGCGGGCTGGCAATCACACGCTTCAACAGCGGGGTGACGACGGAGGAGGCCAGCAATACCGCCACCTTGCATTGCAACTATCTGGGCATCAGGCCCGACGGTAGCAGCGAGGGCAATGCGAACCGCGGAGTGACTGTCTTTGGCGCAAGTACGCGTATTGGCGGGCTGAACCCGGGCGAAGGCAATGTCATATCGGCCAATAGCGGACCGGGCATTGCCTCCTTTGGTCCAAGCAGCGACATGGCGGCGCGCGGCAACTTCATCGGCACTGACGTCAGCGGCATGACCGCCCGGGCCAACAGTGTGGGCGTTCAGCACTGGACGGGGTCAACCTCATGGCGTGACATCACTTATAATTTGATTGCCGGCAACAGCATCATGGGCGTCTGGACCTCGACTGGCACAACTGTCGCTCCGTCAGATGGCCAAATCCGGATACAGCGCAACATTATCGGCTTTACCCGCACGCTTTCGGATGTGTTGCGCAATGGCAATGACGGAATCCGGTTCTCCAGCGGCACCGCGTCCAACGTGCTTATTGGCGGGGATGCCACTACACAGGGCAATGTCATCACCGGCAATCTCAATGCCATCTATCTGATTGGCATAGATAATGTCATTCTAGCGGGCAACACCATAGCGCGGTCGGTCAATCAGGGAATCCGACTCCAGAATGTCAGCAATGCAACCATTGGAGGCGACGCGCAGGGGCAGGGCAACAGCATCGGCGGCAATGGCGCGGTCGGGGTCCTGTTGGAAAGTGGATCAACCAATGTTGCAGTCTTGGGTAACACCATCGGCACCATCACAATTGCCGGCACCACGTCGAACAATGGCAGCCATGGCATCAGGTTGATCAGTGCCAGCAATATCACCATCGGCAATGGTACAGCTGCGGGACGCAATGTCATCGGCGGCAACAACGGCCGGGGGATCATGCATAATGGCACGACCTCCGGCGTTACCATCAACGGCAATTACATCGGCACGGACGCCAGCGGGAATGTCGCGGTCTCCAACGGCACGGCGGTCACTGCGATCACCCGTGATGCGATTTCATTCGACGGGAATGGTACCTTCAGCAACATAGCTATCCTCAACAATGTTGTCGGCGGATATGATGCCTCGCTCATTGATGCCTCGAACAGCACCGTCACGGGGATGACCATCCAAGGTAATAATCTTGGCGTAGGGGCTGATGGAACGTCGCAGATTGTGGCCGGAAATACCGATGATCTGCTGCGGACCATCGGCCCGCATTCCAATATTCTCATCGGTGGCGGCGCTCCGGGGCAGGGCAACCTTGTCGCCTTTTCCAGCCAATCGGGCATCCGTTTGGATTTGACCGGCTCAAATAATCAGGTGATCGGGAACACCATCCGCAACCACAGCCGCAACGGTGTCCAAGTGGATGGTAGTACCCGCGCGGCGATCATCAGCAACAATATCTACAACAACGGCTTGCTGGGAATCGATCTGGGTAACAATGGCATCACCCCCAACGACCCCGGCGATGGAGATGTGGGGCCGAATGATCTGCTGAACTTCCCGCAAGATATTCGTGTTATTGCTTCCGGCGCCAACACCCTGAACTACAGCTTCACACTCGATGCGCCTGCCGCTGCAAATGGCTACCGAGTGGAATTCTTCGCCAATAGCGCCGCCGATCCCAGCGGGCATGGCGAGGGGGAACGCTATCTTGGCCATGTCGATATCACTCACGGCGGCGGGACGCAGAGCTACACCGGCACGCTCACCACGCTCGAACCGGTCGCCATCGGCGATATCATTTCTGCCACCACCTCCCGGCGCACGGCAGGGGGATCGTGGGACATCACATCGGAATTTTCCGCCGTTGCAACCGCAGATGGGGTGGCCCAGCTCACTGTTGAGATCACCTCGGCGCCGCTCGAAGTTTCAAACCCCAATGCCTTTGCCACGCCCGGCAACGACATACTACTGACTGCGACCGTCACAAATATTGGCAATGGCAAGACCGATCCGGACTCGTTGTTCGCAGTTATTGCGATCAGCGAGAATACGACCTTCTTCAACGGCACGACGCCCGGTCTTGGCGATACAATTGGATTTTCCAGCGGAACGCCGGCTTTGACCTTCAACAATGCGACGGATCTGGGTTTTTCCAATAATTCAACCGCTCCCGCCTCGATGGCTGAATGCAGTTATTCGCCATCTGACGGGTACGACCCCCAGGTGCGGTTTGTCTGCCTGAACCCCAAGGGATCCCTGCCCCCAAGCGCACCCGTCGGGCAGTTCAGCGCGGGCATGATCGTGCGTGTCAATTGACGAGAGACGCTGCTGTCGTGAAATGTGCTCGGCCGCGAGCGCCTCGGGGCAAGGCCTGTTATTTTCATGGTCATGCTTGCAAGCTCTCCGCGCGCCTGCTGCGGCTTGACCTGATCAAACTCCATGAGCCGGGCGATCTGCCGTTCAGCCCGTCAGGCGGGGCGTTGCTGTCCCACCTGCTCTCGAAGCTCTACGAGCGCACTAGCCTGGTCATCACCGCCAAAATGAGCATTAGCGATTGGGCTAGCGTGTTCGGTGATGTCAAGATGACCACCGCGCTGCTTGATCGCCTGCCCACAGCTGCCATATCCTCAAAACCGGCCGCGACAGCTTCCGGTTCGAGGCATCAGCGGCCAAGCGGAAAACGAAAGGCGAGAACGTCGAACCGTTGACCAAACCCTAGTCGGAGCCGTCATGGCTAACAACAATCCGGGGCACTTCTCGATGAAAATCCCGGGTCCAATCTCAATGGTACTCAAAAGTCTGGCGCCTTAACGGTCTCTAACATTGGGTCCTTCGTGGTGCTGCTGTCCAGTGCAATTAAGGGACCGAAGATCAACTGGTTGACCCAAAAGCTGGAGACGGCGGCTCAAGACGAGAGGGTTGCCGAACAGGCGTGGAGAGCGGCAATTACAATTGCCCCGGCACACCAGTAGCAGGTCGAGCCCTTGCCTCAGCCTGGGGGTTCGGTTTTGGGGCGGCTTTTCGAAGGGCAGGGTTTTGCAGAAGCGGGACAAAGCTCCGTGCTGCTTTCGGGATCGCGCGCCGACCCGGCCTATGGCAACTCGTGGGTGGAACCTGCCGTGACAGACAGCATGATTACGATTGATTTACCATAGCAATGCTAGCGCGGTTGGCATGCGAACTGAACAACGTCATTCGGGATCCCGAGCTGATAGGTTCCGCGGCCTTGCCCTAGCCGGGATCGCGTCAATTGCGGTGCTGGGCAGCCAGATGGCGGGCGCAAATGGCACGCCTGCGGCAACCACAGTCACCAACACCGCCACCGTCGAGTATGACGTCGGCGGCGTGCGGCAGAACCCCCAGAGCGCCAGTACGTCTTTCGTGGTCGCGCGCAAGGTCAACCTGGCCCTTGTTCAGGCGGCGAACACGGGAACGCAGGTCCTGCCCGGCCAAACCGGTGTCGCGGTCGCTTTCGAACTGAGCAACCTCAGCAACGCGGCGCTCGGCTTCGAGCTTGCCGCCAGCCAGGTTGCCGGAGGGGCCGCGGCGCGTGGCGGCACCGACAACTTCGATCTGGCCGGAACGTTGCAGGTGTTTGTCGATGCCAACGCCAATGGCATTTTCGAAGCCGGCATCGATACGGCAAGCTTTATCCCGCAGCTGGCAGCGGACGAAAACGTCACGGTGTTCGTGGTCGGCGACGTGCCGGCCTCCGTCTTTGGCGGAGACATCGCCGCCGTCGAACTGACCGCCATCGCACGTGAGGCAAGCACCAGTGGCCTTGGCGCACCGGTTGTTGAGACTGCGGATAACGGAAGCGGCATGGCGACTGTCTTCGCCGATGGTGCTGGCACATCCGACACTGCCCGTGACGCACGGTTCTCGGCGCGTGAAGACTTCGTGGTCACTGCACAGCCGATCGATCTCGAGGTTGATCTGCAAGTGAGCAACACCTCACCGCGAGCAGGGTTTGACGAATACACTGTCACCGTTACGGTCGCCAATCGCGGCCCCGGCAACGCATCGGGCGTGGTGCTGGGCGTGCCTCTGCCGGGCGGCAGCCGCCGCAATTCCGATACCAGCAACGGGGCATGGGATCCCGAGGTGGGTGACTGGACTGTCGGGGCTGTCCCGGCAGGAGAGCAGCGGACGTTCAGCTATACTGCACTGGCAGTGCAGCAGGGCACCTTCAACGCCGATGCTCTCGTCACTGCCGCCGAGCAGACAGACGCCGATTCCTCCCCCGTCACCGGCTTCGGGGTCGATGATCTGGGCGACGGGATCGCAGATGACGACGAGGCGCGCGTGGAACTTACCATTTTGCGCGATGCCGGAACCGTTGCAGCGCAGACCTGCCCCACGGGCACAAGTGCGCTGAACTGGAGCACCTCCACCTGGACCGCAGCAAGCCGCAGCGGCACCTTCAATGTCGCGGGCAAGCCGATCACCATAAATGTCGCTGACCCAGGCAACGCTCTGATATCAGGCTCGCCCTTGTTCACCCCCAATAATGCTCCGTTCTATCGCGGCGGGCTACCTGCGACGCAAAGCGCGCTCAACTTTGCGGCGCGAGATGTGCCTCTGGCAGGCAATGATATCAGCATCACCATCGAGCTTGGGCCCGAGGGAGTCGGGGTCGAGAACCTGCGGTTCATGCTGTTCGATCTCGATGGCAACCCGAACTTCACTCGGCTCGAGCAGGCCACGATTACAGGCAGCTTCGGCGGCGCCAACGTCCCGGTGATGCTGGCAGGCGGAAGCGCCATCAGCATTCTCGACAACAGTGCGCGCGGCATTGTTGACAGCCCCAACACAGGCGGGTCATCGGGGGGCGGGACGCTTTCAGTCGGCTTCGACGGCCGCGTTGATCGGGTCACGATCAGCTGGGGCAACGCGCCGGTGTCGACTTCTACCACAGGCGAACCCGGTTTTGCGCTGCACAATCTGGTGTTTTGCACCCCGCCTACGGGGATCCGAGCGACGAAGACATCGACTTCGTTCGGCCCGGGCGACGGTTTCCGCATACCAGGCAGCGAAGTGATTTACACCATCGAGATTGCGAATATCGGCGAAGTGCCGATCGATGCGGACAGCATTTTTCTGGTTGATGCGCTTCCGTCCGAGCTCGAATTCTTCAATGGGGATTACGATGGCAGCGGCCCTGGCTCCGATCCGGTCGGATTCGAACAATCCAATGCGGCTCTCAGCTTCGACTACAATCTGGATGTCGGATATTCGGCCGCCAGCACCCAGCCAACAAGCCTCTCTGCCTGCAACTATGTGCCCCTCGCCGGGCATGACCCGGCCGTCCGCTATATCTGCGTCCGACCGCGAGGGAGTCTGCCGGCCACCTCGCCTGAAGCCACCGCAACAATCCGGTTCCGAACGCGCATCAAATAGAGCCTGCTTGTGTGGCGCCTGAGGATAAGCAGATGCTGGCCAAGGCTCGTCCATGTCCGGGACGAGGTCGATTGCTCAATGACCACTTTCAGGGAAAATCTGGCTGAAGCTGCCGATCTGCGCGGGCGGACTTCCTCGACCTCGCAAAGACTTGGGGCAGGACAGGCGCGTGAAGCGCTGCCTCTCTAAGCGGAGTGGCATCATCGAAGCCGTGCGGCGTAATCAGGCATTGTGTGCATGGCACGCAGGCGGGGTTCGGATAGGGCTGCGGGGATAGACCGGAGTACCGCCCGCATCACGAACTGCGCTGCGGCTGGCCCTTGAGCACCTAACCGGCCAAGCGCCGATTCCCGGACGAACATCCGCGCCCGCTTGAGGCGGAGACGATCGTAATGATGCGCGACCTGCGCGGGCGTGGCAGCGGCGGCGATCGCCTGAAGCGCAGCGGCATCCTCCAGCCCCTGACAGGCGCCCTGACCGAGATTGGGCTCCATCGCATGGGCAGCGTCGCCGACGCGGATGATCCCTGGCGCGCAGAGCGTCTTTGGCGGCGGCTTGGCATGGACGGCAAAGGGGATAAGCGCATCGGGCGCGGTGGCGACAATCGCCTCGCAGACGGGGGATGGCCAGCCCTCGGCAGCAGCGGCGCAGGCGGCCAGATCGGGCATCGCGGTAGCCGCGGGCTGGGTGCGCATCAGGAACCAGTAGCGGCGATTGCCTGGTAATTCGAACAGGCCAAAGCGCTGGTGCCTGCCCCAATACTCAGCCGCCACACCGCCAAGCCCTGGCCCCGCGACCCGGCCCGACAGCGCCAGAACTCCGCCATAGCCGGCATAGACCGGCGGCACATCGGTATTGCTTGGCGCACGGATGCCGCCGGCATCAACTATCAGATCGCAGGCCAGTAGCTCGCCGTTCGCCAGCGTTACACGCCCCGGGGCAAGCGCGGCGACCTCGCAGCCGAGCCGCAGCCGATCCGGCCCCAGCGCCACCAGCAGCGCATTTTGAAGCGCGGTGCGGGTCGCTAGCAGCGCGGTGTCGGGGAGGGGACGGGAAAGGATCGTCGCTCCATCCTTCGTGGCCAGCAGCATCTGCCGGATCGGCGCGGCGGCGGCAGCGACCGCACCCAGGATACCGAGGCGCGCGATGGCCGCGCAGGCATTCGGCCAAAGGCTGAGCGCCGCGCCCATCGGTTCGATCCGCGGCGCGCGTTCCAGCACGGTCACGTCCCATCCGGCGTTGGCAAAAGCGATACCCGAGGCCAGCCCGGCTATCCCGCCGCCGACGATGATCGCTCTGGGCATACGCGCGCGCCTCGTCGGTGCCTGCTATCGCGCGCTGATGAAGGCCGCCAGAGCCGCGCGCCCCTCGGCCGCTTCGAGCGCGCCGCCATGACCCACGGGCACGGGGGCGAAGGTCACTTTGATCCCGCCTCCCTCAAGCGCCTGCTGGAATTCCCGCATCCGCGCAGGCTGGACGACCTTGTCCCTGGTGCCCGACAGCAGCAGTACCGGCGCGCGGGCCGCCACCACATAGCCCTGATAGTCGAAGGCATTGAGCGCCGGGTCGAGCCGCACCTTGACGAACGGCTTGGCAAGGCCGGGCACGAAATCGCGCCCGACCGCCTGATAATCCGCCGCGCTTCCTTCAATGATCAGCCCGGAAAGCCCGCCCGCTTGCGCGAGCGACGCCGTCATGGCGCCGCCGAACGACAGGCCATAGGCATAGGCCGGGCCGCGCCCGATCCAGCCCCGTGCCTTGAGGCTGTCCATCATCGCCGGGCCGAATGCGGCTGCCGCTGCGATTGTGGGGGGCAGGGTGGTCCCGCCGCGGCCGGGATAGTCATAGAGGATAATATCGGCCCCGGTCACCTCGGCAAGGCGCGCGGCCATTCGGCTTGTGCCCTCGGAATCGACGAAACCGCCATTGCCGGCGCTGTAGATGATCGCGGTTTCGCTCGCGGGATTATCCAGTCTGACCGTGCGAACCGCGCCCAGATCGCCGAGGGGCAGCAGCGTGTCCGTGGCGGCGTAGCCGTCCGGCACCTTCAGTACGGCATCGGGCGGGGCGAGGCTTGCGCTGGGGTAGAAGCTCGCTTGCGAGATCACCACCGTGCAGCCGCCAAGGCTGAACCCGAGCGCGGCAAAAATTATTGCAGACTTGCAGGAAATCACATCGGCCTCCGTCAGAATTTCAAGCGCAACCAATGCGATAGGAGATGGTTCCGCGATCCTGACGGCTTGATGAACGTGAGGCCGATCAAGGCGCGGCAGCGAGGCCTGAGCGTATGTCATTGACCTATGTGTCATTGGCGTAAATATGACGCACATGACGACCTTGCAGACCGTTGTTGAACTGCCTGAGTTCCAGCGGCGCGCCAAGGCCATCATGAGCGATGACGAACACATGAGCCTGATCGGCTACATCGCGGCAAACCCGGAAGCGGGCGTGTCGCTGGGCGGTGGATTGCGCAAGGTCCGGATCCCGCGTGAAGGTGGCGGCAAAAGCGGTGGTTACCGAACCATCTATGTCTTCGGCGGCCGGCATATGCCGATCTACCTGATCACCGTCGTCGCCAAGAACGATAAGGACAATCTGACGAGGGCCGAGCAGGCAGCAGCGGTTGAGCTGAGCAAGACCCTGATAGCAACCTATGGAGATCGATGATGAGCACGGCTTACGAGAGCATCATGCAGGGACTGAACGAGGCGCTGGACCATGCCCAGAGCAAGGAGGCTGGCGCGCGCGTGCACGCCATTGAAGTGCCAGTCGTGGATGTCGCGGCAATCCGGGCCCAGACAGGCCTGTCGCAAGGCGCGTTTGCGCGCAGCATTGGTGTCGCCAAGGGCACATTGCTCAACTGGGAGCACGGCCGCCGTCAACCGACCGGTCCGGCGCAGGTGCTCCTGGCGATGATCGCCCGCAGGCCGTCGCTGGTCAGTGAGCTTCTGCGCTAAGGCCAGCGCAGACCTTTTTTTGCAAGCGCTGATGGTGCCCTCGCATCTGCGGGTGGCTCTGTCCAGCGGCGTGCCTGAGGTATGGCGAAGCAATTTGATCCCTACGACTTCATCATTCGGCCCGAAGCCTAGAAGGACCGGGCTCGGGGTTTCGGCGGCACGGCTGCACCGACTAGGTCAGCGTAGGTCTGAGCGCGAGAACGATGGCGCGCAGCAGAGTGGCGTCGGGATAGAGGCAAGAGATCGAAGGAAGGTATCCGGAGAGGCAGCGCACGAGACTGCGGTCGTGGAGATACATGAAATGCACTTTTCGCTCACAACGGGATTCGCGGATCATGCCGACAAAAAGTGCGGAAAATTATCTTGCTGCAGCCTTGAAAAGGCTCACCAAAAAGGTCCCTGTTTGGGGGTACCGTTGGGGGTATATCTCGCAGATAACTAAAATGAGGCAAGTAAAATCAATAGTTTAATTACAGTATCTAGATCCCTCCTCCGCTACCAATGATGCAGCACCCCAAGATGGGTGCGCTGTCAGCGAGCTGCTGTGATCCCGATGAGACAGCTTGAGCCAGGCCATGAGGGTCAGGTTCGGGCGGTGAGGATCAGCGCGCAGGGCGAAGTTCGCTCCCGGCCATGATCCTGCAACCCTGGACAATCCGAGCGGGCCGATTGAGCGCGACGCTCTTAAGCGGCTAACCCGGTCGGGCAGGGCCGGGCGGTGAAGGGCGGCTCCTGTCCGTTCGCGCCCAATGACTGCCAGCCGTTTTGCCCGCACTCATGGCAGGGACGCGATCCGGGGCTGGAGGCTTCGAATGTCGGCTTCCGCCTGGTCTATGATGGAGGCGAGTGACGCATTGTCCTGTGCCGTGATGATCCGGTCTGGCTGCCCGGCACGCAGCAAGGCGGCGGCGGGCGGTGAAATGGTCTCGGGGCCGATTGCCAGCACATCGTAGCGAGAAACGGGCAGGCCGTTGGCCAGGGTCTCACCGCCAGGCAGGGTCAGTACCATCGCATCGCAGCCGCGATGGCCTGCCAGCATCTGTCCAGCTTCGAGTAACCCCCTCGGTCCATCGCAAAGCCATTCGCCTGCCAGCCGCACGCCGCGCTGGTCATGGCACCCGGCCCTCAGCCCTTGCGCACTGAGCCGGGCGGCGATGTCTTCGGCAAGCGGGCTGTCTTCGGCAAATCCGGCAAGGATGATGCAAGGGATCCGCCCTTCGCCCGGCACCAGTGCCTTCAGGATTTGCGGATAGACATGCGCGGACGTGGTGCCGCCGAGCTGTGGCTGGGCATTGACTTCGCAGATCGCAGCACCGCCCTCGCGCCATGACCGGGCGATGTCGGGGATGATGAGATCGACCCCGGCCAGATCGAGCCTCAGCGCTGCCGCTGCGCGGACCGCCAGTTGCGCATTGTCAGGGTGAACCTTGTCGAACACCGCAACCGGCATCCCGCCCGAGGCGACATTGGCGGCGCGGCGCAGCCGCACGAACCGGCCCGCCTCCGGCACATCGGTTGCTGACATTCCGGTCTGAGCGAGTAGCGTTTCGGCCTCGGCATCGAGCACCAGCCGCTTCAGCGCGGCATGATCTCCGCTGCCGCGGCGCGGATCGGCATTGGCGGCAGCGACCAGTTCGGCGATGCTGTGTGTGCCGTCGCCGGTGACCCCGGCAGGCACGCGTTCGACCGCCCACACCAGCCTGTCCTGAAACACCGTCAGGCGATAGTCGCGCCCGGCAATGTGCTTTTCGACCATGATTTCGGGTGAATGACGCCGCGCGGTGTCATAGGCGCGGACGACCTCATCTTCGTGCTGCAGGCCTGCGGCAACGCCTGTGCCGCCATCGAGATTGGCGGGCTTGACCACCACCGGATAGCCGAGCGCCGCTGCTGCGGCTTGTGCATCGCTGGCACTGGCAACCAGTCGGTGTTGCGGCACCGGCAGGCCCGCGTCCCTCAGATGCGCCGCGCTCAGCAACTTGCTGCGTGCGAGCTGAGTGGCGATGAAGGGCGTCGCATCGGTGAAGGTGCTGTCGAGCCAACGGCTATGCGCGCCTTCGCCCAGCAGCAGGAACTGCCCCGGCAACTCGCGCAGCGGCAGGCCCAGCGCGTGTGCGGCGCGCACAAAGCGAGGGACGTTGCTGGAGCGGAAGTTGGTCTTTGCCAGAACCCCGTGAAGCCGTGTGAACTCGGCTTCAAGCGCCGGATCACGCTGTCCCTCGATCAAGGCCGGGAGCAGCGCCAGCAGGCATTGCAGCAGCACCGACAGCGGCCCGAGACTGCGCCCGAGCGACGGGATCTGGCACCGTGCTGCTTCGGCCCCGTCTTCAAGCACCCGCGCAGGCTCGCACACCGGCAGGCCGGCTGCTGCCTGACAAAGGTCAATCTGGGCAAGCAGCCACGCCAGCGTTGCTCCATGTCCATCATCCATGCCGGTAGGCGGAAGCGGTGGATCATGCGGTGGCAGCAGCGCGGCGATCCGCTCACCTGCGGCAGCGCGGGAGGACGCAGGCAGGGCCGAGCCTGCGAGGGCGCACAAGAGGGAGGGGTAGGCGCTGCCATGGGCAAAGCCGGTCACCGCTTGCACGGGTGCGGTGAGATGCCAGCCATCGCTGATGCCGAAATCAGGCATCGGGCCGCTGCGCGATGATGGTCATCAGGCTCCAGCGCAGGCCAACCCCGCCGCCTTTCAGCCCATCCACGCCCGGCCCCGCGACCAGAGCATCGCTTATCGCGGCGTCATCGGCCTTGCAGATATCGAATAGTCCGCGGCAGAAAGCGACCATTGCAGGCATATCGGCAAATACCCAATGGAACCGCACAAGCCGGTGCGAGAGCACGTTCCAGCCTGCCTCGCTCAGTTCCTCCAGCGTATGATCGTCGAGGAAGATGCCTTCATGCCCGGTGCTGTTCGTGTCTCCCACAAAGCCATCGAGAAAGCGCGCAGTCGGCGTATCGGCGGCCACGTCGGACAGCACAAAACGCCCTCCCGGCCGTGTCACCCGCAACATCTCGCGAAACAGCGGGCGCTTGTCGGCGAGGTGGTGGACGCCTGCCAGACTGATCGCTGCATCAGCCGCCTGATCGGGGAAGGGCAGTGGCAGCAATGGTCGCCCCGCGATGCTCGCCCCTGTGCGGTGATTGGTGAAATCGGCGCAGGGTTCATGCCCTATCCAGTCGCAGCCTTCGGGGAGATATTGCCTGAGATAGCCGCCGCCCGCCGGCACATCGGCGACCACCATCCCGGCCTCGATCCACGCCGCGGCGATCGCCTGAGCGAATTCCTGTTCCCGCGCGTCGGGAAAGGCGAGCATTGCCCGGTCGTAGGACGAGCCGCGCTGGCCGAACAGCGCCTCGTAAGACAGGGTTTGATCTGCGTTCATCGCAATCCCCTCCGCAGCCAAGCGGCGGACAGATCCGAAGATCTGCCCGCCGACTTGTGTGGCCCGGCTGGCTTCAGAAGCCAATGCCAAAGCCGACCCCGACGACATAGCGGGCCTTCTCGCCAAAGGTGGGCGCGCCGACCCGGCCGAACACCGAGACCACGCCCGGCCCGACCTGCTGGTTGAAGGTCACTTCAGCCCGCGGACGCGTTTCCTTGCGTTCGATCATGGCCGGCAAGGTGAAGGCTTCCATCGCCGGGATCTGCGAGGTGCCTTCCAGCAGGATATCATCGGCATCGAGATCCTGCTCGACCAGACCACCGAGCGTGAAGCTGGCTTTGCTGCCGATCGGGATGATCGCCTCCACGCCGAAGGTGGCGATAGTGGCCTCGAAGGTTCCCCCGGCAAAGCTGGCGGGGAAATCGCCCGGTTCCTCGGTGAAGGGATCAAGCTCGCTGCTCTGCCAGGCAAGGCCGACCACGGGTGCAAGGATGACCCCGCCGACATCGAAGCCATAGGACAGTTCAGCCCCGATGGTGGTGGTGCCGATATCCGACTGGCCCGGTGTGACCTCGACATTCTCCAGCCCGATCCCGCGATCAAAGCGGTTGCCCTGACTGGCAAAGGCGACACCGACGCGCCCCGAAAGCCCGGTCAGCGCACGTGGATCGCTGTCATAGGCGATCCAGGCGCCAAAGGCATTGCCGTCCTCGGGCGTGATCGCGCCGATGGGTGTGCGATAATCGGTGATGACCGCCCCGAGGCCAAGCACGATCTGTTCGCTCGCCCGGATTGCGGCGCTGAACCGCACCGACTGGTCTTCGCGCTGGGCGATCCCGCGCGCGCCGTCGGCGCCAGTCATGGTCATCAGCCCGTCGATGCCGAGACAGAACTGCTGATCGGCGCGCGGGTTGCAGCCGCCGTCCACCAGCCAGGTCGTCATGTCGCGCTGGAATTCGGTGGTCAGCGCCAGATCATTGGCGAGCATCCCGAAAGACGCGATCATGTTGGTGAAGTCCTGCATCCGGGTGCGATGGATGAAGGCGCGGTAGGTACCGTCGGCGGTTTCGGAATGGCCGACAATCGTGCTGCCGTCCTCGCTGATCGCCGAGGCGTAGGACCAGCGCCCGCCAAGCGTGCCGAGATCGAGCATCCCGTCATCCTCGGTCCAGCGGAAGGCGTGATAATAGCCGTCCTCTCCGCCGGTCTGGGAATAGCCGGTGATCACCGAACCATCGGCGCTGACATCCTCGCCGTATGACCACTCGCCGCCGAGTGTGCCGAGGTCCTGCATCCCGGTCGCCTCGGTCCAGCGAAAGGCGCGCTGCGCCGAATTGTCGGTAATGTTGGAATGGCCGACAATGGTGCTGCCATCGCGGCTGACATGGCGGGCGTAGGAATAGTTGCCGCCCAGCGTGCCAAGATCCTGCATCCCGTTTGTCGGAGTCCAGCGGAAGGCGTGATAGTAACCGCTGCCATCGCCAATCCGGGAATAGCCGACAACGACATCGCCAGAGGCATCGATATCGCGGGCATAGGACCAATTCCCGCCCAGCGTGCCGAGATCCTGCATTCCGCCCGTCGTGGTCCAGCGGAAGGCATGGTAGACGCCGCTGTCGTCGGACGTGACCTCGGAGTGACCGATCACGACATTGCCGTTGGCGTTCACGCCCTCGGCATAGGACCAGCGCCCGCCCAGCGTGCCGAGGTCCTGCATCCCCCCCGTCGTGGTCCAGCGGAAGGCATGATGACGATTATTGGTGCTGTCGACATAGGAATAACCGACCACCACCGAGCCGTCATCGTTGAGATCATAGGCATAGGAATAGGTACCGCCGAGCGTGCCGAGATCCTGCATCCCGCCGGCCGCAGTCCAGCGGAAAGCACGGTCGGAACTGTTGTTCGTTGTGCTCGACTGGCCGATCACCACATTGCCATCGGAACTGACCGCGCGGGCGTAGGAATAGTTGCCGCCAAGCGTGCCGAGGCTGACCATGCCATTCTGCGGCGTCCAGATGAAAGCCTGATAGTTCCAGTTGTTCTCGGAGATGTTGACGCGCGATTCCCCGACCACGACCCTGCCATCGGCGCTTACGTCGGTCGCATAGGAATAGGCTTGATCGCCTTCTTCCAGCACGCCGAGATCGAACATCACGTCGAGCGGCACGTCGATCGGATTGGCCTGTTGCGCCAGCGCCGCCGGGCTCCAGGCTGCAACCAGTGCAGTGGTGGCCATCAGCCCTGCCAATCTGACCATACGGAAATCAGGCGCCGCCTTGGCCGACGCCTTCGGCTGCTTGAAACAAGTCTGTGTCATCTGAAGTCTCCCACAGACAGTGCGGAACCCCTTTCCGACTGCCATGTGGAAAATTTCGATCCGTTTCGGATGTGACTCCTTGATCCGGGTCAAAATGCAAAAGTGTGACAGAAGGCCCCACAGATACGATGAACGGAGTTTTGGAGTAGAAAATTGTGCAAAATTCTGCAAATTTCAGCGGCTTGAGGGCTGTCGATGGCAGGCTGAAGTGGCATGTCGGGTTTACTAACAATTTTGTCAGTAAGCCCCTCTTTCAAGCCAGCCGGTTGCCTCGTCAGGCGAGAAAGTAGGGTCGGTTACCGGGGGTGATTCGTGCTCTTGACCCGTCAATGGCGGTTTCAGTCAAAACGGAGGGAAGCTCCCCGCGAGCACGCCATTCTTTACGGCACGGGTGCGCTTGGGAAGCCTGAGCCGAACGGTGGAATCGTCCGATTCTGGCACCCTTGGGCCTTGGTGTCGTGTTTCAGTTCGCGCGTTGGCCATGTGCGCGCGGCTGCAATGGCACGCCGAGATAGCCGAGCTGCGCTGCCCGGAACACCGATTGCGCGCGGTTGACCGCACCCAGCTTCGCGCAGGCACGTGTCACGTGGTAGCGAACCCCGGCATGGCTGCAGCCGAGGATGATGCTGATCTCGTAATCGGTCTTGCCATGCGCGACCCAGCTCAGGCACTCGATCTCGCGGGTCGTGAGCAGGCCTTCGGTGGGCAGATAGCGATCATCCCGGCAAACGCTCACGTAACCTGTCACGAACTGCCAGACGGTGGTGGCAAGCGCGCGGACATTCGCCGCAAAGTTGGCGGACAAGTCGTGTTGCGACGGATCGACCGGAGTCAGGATCGCGGCGCCGATTTGCCCGAGCGGCATATGTACCGGGATCACGATGGCCGAGGCCGGGTTCGGGAAGGCTTCAAGATCGAGCAGGTCGATCTGGTCGAGCAGCCGGTTGGCGCTGCGGCTATGGATCCCGTCCGGGCCGATCCACAGCGGTTCGCTGGCGACGCGCGCGACCCGTAGCAGCGGAGAGCGCATCGCCCGGTCGACATTCTGCCACGGAACCAGTTCCGCTTCGCTCCAGCCGAAAACCTCGGTGCCGAGGAGGTTGCCCTCGGCATCGACAGGCTGTTCCAGACTGGCCAGATCGTGCCACACCATGATCCGCAGGCCATGCTGGGCGACCTTGCTGGCGAGGTGCTGGGCTGCGGGTCTGATGTCCGCAAGCGAGCGAACAGCACCGCCATTGTCCGCCTGGTTGACGGTGGTGGGGCGTTCAAATCGGGGGAAGTCCAGAACATTGGTGGCCACGTGCAGTCTCCCTGCGCTAGATTCCATGCCGCCTGTTCGCCCAAGCCTTGCCCTGCGTCCAATGTTAATTTGCAAAGTTGCAAAGTATCAATTTGCAAACTAGGTCACCGGGCATGGGTGCCAGACAAAGGATTTTTGCCGGAGCGCAGCTGCGCGCCTTGCGCGAACGGCGCGGTCTGATGCAGGCTGAACTCGCGCAGCAGCTCGCGATCAGCCCGTCCTATCTTAGCCAGCTTGAACATGATGATCGCCCATTGACCCCGCGGCTGGTCGAACGGGTGGCGCGGCTGTTTCCCCTCGAATGGCAGGATTTCCCCGGTGACGATGCCGAGCAACTCTCGCTGCTGCTGCGCGAGGCGGTGGCGGATCCGATCTTCGATGCACCACTGGCTCCGGAAATGATCGACCGTCTGGCCCAGCAGCAACCCCTGTTCGTCCGCCGCTTTGTCGAGCTTCACGGCGCATTCCGGCGCGCCAACCAGCGGCTCGAAATGATCGACGAAGCGATCTCGGTCGAAACCGACGAGAGCGCACGCTTGCCGTGGGAAGAGGTGCGCGACTGGTTTCACCTGTCGAACAACTACGTCGATCCGATCGACCGCGCGGCCGAGCAACTGGGGGCTGCAATGGCCGGTTCCGACGGGGTTCCCGGCACCGAGGCTCTGCTGCGGCATCTGACGCATACGCACGGCATTGCGGTGGAACTGCGTCCCGCCGAAAGCTTGCGCAGCTTCGATGAAGGGCAGCAGGTGCTGCAGATCGATTCCAGTCAGCCTGCCGCAAGCGTTCGCTTTCAATTGGCCTATCATGTTGCGGCCAGTTCACTTGGCGACGTGATCCGCGAAATCGTCGCCGGAGCCCGGCTGCGCAGCGCGGTCGCGCGCGAGCTGCTGACGGTTGGGCTGGGCAATTACGCGGCTGGCGCGGTGTTGATGCCCTATGGCCATTTCCGCCGATCCGCGCGGGAATTCCGCCACGATGTGGACCGGCTGGCGCTGCTGTATCAGACCAGTTTCGAGCAGACCTGTCACCGCCTCTCGACCATGCAGCGCGAGGGTGAACGTGGCTTGCCGATCTTCTTCTGCAGGGTCGACATGGCGGGCAACATCACCAAGCGCCACAGCGCCACCCGCTTCCAGTTCGCGCGCTTCGGCGGGGCCTGCCCGCTGTGGATCGTCCATGAGGCGGCCGCCATTCCTGACCGCATCCTTGTCCAGCTTGCCGAAACGCCGGACGGCTTGCGCTATGTCTCGATTGCCAAGGGGTTGGTGAAGGCCTCAGGCCGGTTCGACCGCAATCCGCGCCGCTATGCCGTGGCGCTCGGGTGCGAGGTGCAGCACGCGGGCGACTTCATCTATGCCGACGGGCTCGACCTTGGCTCGGGCCGTGCTGTCACTCCCATTGGCGTATCGTGCCGCATTTGCCCGCGCCCCGATTGCGAGCAGCGCGCCTATCCCCCAGTGGACAGACAATCGCGGTAGACCCCCTCAGCCGCCGGATCGTTCCCTATCACCTCGTCGATTGAGGCGCGGTGAGAACGTGCAACTGGTAATAGCCGAGCGGCCCGCGCCGACTGGCCAGCGACAAGCCCCGCGCCGCCGCAATCCGGGCTGCAACGGCAGGCAAGGTGTCCCTTGGTTTCACGTGAAACCTCGCCAACCAGCCTCTAAGCAGGGTCTGGAAGGGGCCTGGCAGCCCCTGGAGGTCGCCGAAATCGACCGCGTGGAGGCTGCCGCCCGGTGCCAGCTGCCCTGCCGCGTGATCCAGTGCCGCTTCCCAATCGGGGATCATCGAAAGCGAATAGGACAGCACGATCCGTTCGAACTGCGCTTCATCCAGCAGCGCCGCAGGATCGAAGGCACAGGCATCGCCTTGTCCCAGACGCGCCGCATCGCCCAGCGCCGAGCGCGCGCTCTTGAGCATCTCCTCCGAGATATCGAGCCCGAACAGGCGCACCCCGGGCCACGCCTTGCCGATCTTGACAAGGTTGCGCCCCGTGCCGCAGGCGACTTCCAGCACCCGCGCTCCGGGCCGCGCATCCAGGCCCGCAATCAGCGTATCGCGCCCGAACAGGTAATATTTGCGCGTGAAATCGTAGATATGGCGCTGCCCGCGATAGACCTCGTCCATCAGCGCCGCATGACCGGAAGCCGCCATCAGGCCAGCTCGTAGACATGCACGCCGCCATAGATCGACGAGCGATCCCGGCGGGTGCAATCGGCCGACAGTTCTTCAAGGTAACGCCACTGCGACAGGATGCTGTCATCGAGCCTTCCGGGCAGCAGGCTCGGCTCGGCGGCGGTGCGGAACAGCACGCGCGCGCCGGGGCGGCTGGCGCGGGTGATCTTCGCCCACAAGGCGTCGAGCTGGGCATTGTTCATCCAGTCCTGCGCATCGAGCAGCACGAAGCGGTCCATGCTGGCAGGCTCGCGCGCGCCGATCCAGTCGACCATGTTGGCGCGGGTCACGTCCAACCGGTCGATCCGCTCCTTCATCGCCTTCCAGTTGGCGCGCTGGAGATAGGGGGGCAGCGCGGCGTTTTCCGAGCGGTTGTAGCCGCGCCCGAAGGCCTGCCAGGCGAAGTAGTTGTCCTTCACTGCGAAATCGCAGGCGAGTTTCTCCAGCCGCCGCCGCAGCACCTCGGCCATGCGTTCATCGCCCGCGAGATGGGTGAACTGGGCAGGGGGGATGCCGAGCCCGAACAGCGAGGCGGGCTGATCGGTCAGCCAGCGGATGAACTTCTTCTCGAACACCGGGGCCAGCTCGCGCTCGAACACCTCGCGCTGTTCCTCCAGCGTCTGCGCGGCCAGAACCTTCGACAGGTCGATCTTGTAGAGTTTGGCAAAGACATGCGCCAAGCCGATGAAATTGCCGAGCAATCCCTGACGATAAATGCCGCGCGTGAAGTAGCTGATGCGCCGCCGTCCGCGAATGTCGCGCTTTTCCCAATAGGCGCGGCTTGTCCGATCGAGATGGGGTGCGATCATCGTGCGGTAGACCTCGGCGTTCTCCTTGTGATCGGCGTGGGCGAAGAAGCGGTGGAAGCGTTCGTAATTGGGCAGGTGGCGGATCGCGGCGATCTTGAGCCGCCCGAGCGCGACATGGGCGCGGTTGAGATCGACCGCGGTGACGCTCTCCGGGTTGGCGGTGAGATAGGACAGCGCATTGCAGCTCCCGCTGGCGATGCACATGACGCGGCTGTCGGGCCGGATCGCAAGGCCTTCCATGTCGACCACCGGGTCTTCCCAGATCTGGGCATAGACCAGCCCCTTGAAGGCGAGCGCGAAGGCCTTGTCGAGCAGCTTGTCGCCAAGCCCTGCATCCTTGCGCACCACCGCATCCTCGATGATCCGCTTCGCCTGAGTTGCCATGACAGCCTGCCCTTTCGTAAGGTCGGCTGCGCAATATGGCCTTAGCGTGTCGGGCGTGTGACGGTTTCCACAGGTCAGTCGCTGCCCGAAATCGTTGCCGCATAGGCCGCCGGATCGGCATTGCCGCCGGTCAGCATAATGACCGTGCCTTCGTCCACCGGCACCTTGCCCGCCAGCGCCGCCGCCAGCGCCGCCGCGCCGCCGGGTTCGACCACGAGCCGCAGGGTGTTGAAGGCGAACCGCTGGGCCGCGCGCACCTCGGCGTCGGTCACGGTCACACCCGGTTCGGCGCGGCCCCTGAGCAGCGCGAGGTTGATCGGCTTGGTCGCGGTCGGTTGAAGCGCGTCGCAAATGGTCTTGGGCGCTTGCGGAGAGGCGTGGACGATGGCGCCCGCCGCCATGGCCTGCCCGACCATGTCCCAGCCTTCAGGCTCGACCGGGTGGATGGCGCTATCCGGCGCGCCGAGCGCGAGGCCCGCCGCCAGCCCCCCGCCGCCGCAGCAGGCGATGATGCGGCTTGGCGCGCGGCCCAGCTGGGCGGCGATTTCGATGGCGGCGCTGCCTTGGCCCTCGATGACCCACGGATCGCCGAAAGCATGCACCAGCGTGGGTCTGGAGTCTTTGGCGCGTTCCGCAATCAGCCGCGCGGCCACTTCGTCGCGGTCTTCGCCGGGCCGGTCATACAGCACCACCTCGGCCCCCAGCGCCCGCGTGTTCGCCAGCTTCACCGCCGGTGCATCGCGCGGCATCACGATGGTTGCCGCGATGCCAAGCCGCCTTGCCGCCCAGGCCACGCCCTGCGCGTGATTGCCCGATGACACCGCGACCACGCCGCCTTCGCGCTCTTCGGGCGAAAGGCTGGAGAGCCGCCACCACGCGCCTCTGATCTTGAAGGCACCGACCGGTTGCAGATTGTCGGCCTTGACCCATGCCGCCACGCCATTGATTGCCACCGGCAGCAGCGGCGTGGGCGGCAGGATCGCAGCGACCGCTTCGGCAGCAGCGCGCACCCCTTCGCTGGTCGGCATTCTGACATTGTCGCGGATCATTTGTCCCTCGCCCTGCGTTGGATTAGAGGCGTGCGCAAGATTCGCACCCATTCACGAAAGGTTCCTATCATGTCCGCAGCAAAGTCCACCACGGTCCTCGTCATCGGTGCGGGCGGGGTCAGCTCGGTCTGCGTCCACAAGATGGCGTTCAACCCGGAGATCTTCCCCGAAATCCATCTGGCCAGCCGCACCAAGTCGAAGTGTGACGCGATTGCCGCCAGCGTTAAGCAGCGCTGCGGGCGCGATATCGCGACCTATGAAATCGACGCCGAGGAAGTCCCGGCGATGGTCAACCTGATCCGCAAGACCGGCGCAGGGCTCGTCGTCAATCTCGCGCTGCCCTATCAGGACCTGCCGATCATGGACGCCTGCCTTGAAGCGGGGGTCGATTACCTCGACACCGCGAACTACGAGCCCAAGGACGAGGCCAAGTTCGAATACAAGTGGCAGTGGGCCTATCACGACCGTTACAAGGATGCAGGGCTGATGGCGCTGCTGGGTTCGGGCTTCGATCCCGGCGTCACATCCGTCTTCACCATGTGGCTCAAGAAGCACAAGCTGAAGACCATCCGCCAGCTCGACATTCTCGATTGCAACGGCGGCGATCACGGCCAGCATTTTGCCACCAACTTCAATCCGGAAATCAACATCCGCGAAGTGACCGCGCCCGCACGTCACTGGGAGAACGGGGAATGGGTGGAAACGCCCGCAATGAGCACCAAGGTCGGCTTCGACTTCGAGGCCGTTGGCCCCAAGAACATGTATCTGATGTATCACGAGGAGCTGGAAAGCCTCGCCAGGTTCGTCCCCGAACTGGAACGTGCGCGGTTCTGGATGACCTTTGGCGATCAATACATCACTCACCTCACCGTGCTCCAGAATGTCGGCATGACTTCGATCGAGCCGGTGAAGTATCAGGGCAAGGACATCATCCCGCTGCAATTCCTCGCCGCCGTGCTGCCCAAGCCCGAAACGCTGGGCGAGACCACCAAGGGCAACACCAATATCGGCGTGATCGCGACCGGCGAGGCGCTGGATGGCAGCGGTGAGAAGACGTTCTACATCAAGAACATCTGCTCGCATGAAGCGGCCTACGAGGAAACCGGCAACCAGGCGGTCAGCTACACCACCGGCGTGCCTGCGATGATCGGCGCGGCGATGATGGTGCAGGGCAAGTGGCGCGGGGAGGGCGTGTTCAACATCGAACAGATGGACCCCGATCCCTTCATGGCGATGCTGAACGAGCACGGGTTGCCGTGGACGGTCGAGGAAATGGATGGGCCGGTCGCGTTCTGATGCAGACCAAGGCCGGCGATCCGGGCGCCTTTGCCCATTTCGATCTGTCGCGCGTCGACAGCCCCGCTTTTGTGGTCGATGCCGCCAAGCTGCGCGCCAATTGCCGCGTGCTGGCAGCGGTGCGCGATGCGGCGGCGGCGGATGGGGCCGACATCAAGGTGTTCGCGGCGCTCAAGGCGTTTTCGATGTGGTCGGCAGCGCCCATCATCGGCGAGTATCTCGATGGCGTGTCGACCTCCGGTCTGTGGGAAGCGCGGCTTGCAAGCGAGTTCTATGACGGTGAGATCGCCACATACTCCGCCGCCTTCAAACCCGAGGAGCTGGAGGAGATCTGTCGACTTTCGGACCACGTGATCTTCAATTCGCCGTTCCAGCATGAACGGGCGCGGCTGATCCTCGAACACGCGGCGGCCAATGGCTTGCCCGTCAGCGTCGGGCTCAGGATCAACCCGCAGGTGCCGACGGGGGAAGTCGCCAAGTATGATCCCAGCGCCCCCGGATCGCGCCTCGGCTTCCCGCTCGACCAGCTGACCGAGGAGCACATGGAAGGGATCGAAGGCATCCACTTCCACAATCTTTGCGAACAGGATTTCGAGCCGCTGAAGGCCACGTGGGACCGCGTGTTCGACGTGATCGAGCCTTATTTCGACCAGCTCAAATGGATCAACATGGGCGGCGGCCATCACATCACCCGCGCCGATTACCAGCGCGAGGAACTGGTCGAATTCCTCAAGGATGCCGCCAGCGACACCGGCTGCCAGATCATCCTCGAACCGGGCGAGGCGGTCGCGCTCGATGCTGGCATTCTGGTCGGCACGCTGCTCGACACCCATTTCAACGAGATGCCGGTGGGGATCACCGATATTTCGGCCACATGCCATATGCCCGACGTGCTGGAGGCGCCCTATCGCCCGGCGATGCTGGGGGAACTGACCGACGAAAGCATGATCCCGATCCGGCTGGGCGGGCCGTCGTGCCTTGCGGGCGATGTGATCGGCGATTACCGGCTGCCCGTCGTCGCCGAACCGGGCGCGCGCTTCGCCTTTCTCGATCAGGCGCATTACTCGATGGTCAAGACCAACACCTTCAACGGCGTCGCCCTGCCGTCGATCTGGATGTGGGACAGCGAGACCGACGCGCTCGACTGCATCAAGCGCTTCGATTACGAGGACTTCAGGGATCGCCTCAGCTGAGGTGAGCCGCGAAGGGGGGAAAGATGAAATTCACGCAAACCGCCATCGCCGCCGCGCTGGCTCTTGCCGCTGCAACGCCGCTTTCGGCGCAGGACTATGTTGCCGACAAGCTCGTCAAATCGGTCAATCAGGGCGATCTGCTCGCGATTGTCGGGGCGCTCGGCCATCAGGTGAAGGGGCAGGGCGAGGCTGCCGACGATATCTATGTCGCCGCCGAAGACGAAGAAGGCACCACCTATCTGCTGTTCGGCACCGCCTGTGAGGTCAATGACATCCCCGGCTGTCAGGGCGTGATGATGCAGGTGCGCTATGACCTGCCCGCCACGACCACCTTCGAGACGCTGGCCGCGGCAAATTTCAGTCAGGCTGCGATCAACATCTGGGCTGATTTCGACGAAAAGACGCTCGGCTTCACCCGTTACCACGTGCTCGATCACGGGGTGACGATGGCGAACATCCGCGAGAACATCAACGTGCTGCTTGCGCTTGTGGCCGAGTCCTATCCGGTCGCTGCGGGCGAGTGATCATGCCTCGCCCATAGGGGGCGGGACGCCGTTCAGCACGCGCCCGCGATCGTTCTGATTGATTGACAGGGCAAGCCCGGCCAGCGCTTCGAACTGGCGCGCGGTCTGTTCCGTGCGGGCGCGGTCGGTGGCGGGATCCATTGCCCCGCTTTCGAACAGATTGTCCCCTTCGACCGCAATGATCACCTCGCCGTGCCGGAACAGCGCCCGCATTTCCTTGGCCGAAAAGGCGCTTTCCAGCTTCAGCAGGTGTTCGACATAGGCGGGATGCACCAGCACGCGGGCTTCGACCCGATCATCCGAGTAAAGCGCAAAGGTATCGCCAAAGGCGGGATGCACCTGATCGACCCGGTCGAGCCGGTGGCCATCAAAGCTGACATGATCGCTCGCCCCGCCAAGGCCCAGCCACTTGCGGTGCTTGCCCGCGCGTTCGAGCAGGGTGGTCGAGCGGAAATCGCGGCCGAACGCCATGCGGATGATGACGCCGCGGAACACCGTCACCCAGCGGCGGTTCTTGCCGGAACCGCGGCGTTCCTCGAGATGGGCTTCATAAAGGCCGAAAGCGTGTCCTTCGAGCGCGCCGTGCCAGTAATCCTCGAAGGCTGAACGGTCGTAATCGGGCAGCAGGCCATATGTTCTGGCAGCTTCGAACTCTGCGCCCGGTTCAACTTCATGAGCATAGGACAGGCCGAAACTTGCCGCGAGCGCGGAATTGATCCCGATCTTGATGGTCTTCTTGGCGTCCGCGATCGGCTGGTACCCCAATAGCCCACCGCCATGATGCCACCCGCCGTGACGATGAACTTGAAATCGGAGGCCAGCGCGGGGACGAACCACAGGAAGGCCAGCACCGGCAACAGTCCGGCTGCACCCCAGGTCCAGCGGTTGCTGGCTGCGGCTTTGGCTGCGCTGCGCGTGGCTTCCTGGCTGGCAAGCCATGCGCCCAGTTCGCCACCCATCAAACCATCGACCCGGTTGTGCATTGCCTCTCCCACGCGAATCTTTAACCTGTTTGCACCATAATATCCGCGTTTTGGTAAAGGGGATTGAAATGGCTTGGGTCGTCGGAACCGTGATCGTGGTTGCGGTTGTGCTCGTCGTGCTTGTGATCGGCATCTACAATAACCTCGTCGGATTGCGGCAAGGTGTGCGGCAGGGGGTGGCGGATATCGACGCCCAGCTGCGCCAGCGTCACGATTTGATCCCCAATCTCGTCGAGACAGTGAAGGGCTATGCCGCCCATGAATCCGAAACGCTTGAAGCGGTGATCGCGGCGCGCAATGCTGCGGCACAAGGCGCGCCATCGTCCGGCACTGAAATCCAGCTGCGCGGCGCGCTGGACAAGCTGCTGGCGCTGGGCGAGGCCTATCCTGATCTCAAGGCCAGTGCGAACTTCCAGTCGCTCCAGCACGAACTCGCCGATGTCGAGGACAAGCTGGCGGCGGCCCGGCGCGCTCTCAATGCGGCGGTTGCCCGTTTCAACGCTGCGCGCGAATCCTTCCCGGCAGTGCTGTTTGCCGCCGCGCTCGGATTCGCCGAGGCCGATTTCCACCGGCTCGACGACAGCGAGCAGGGCAGAGTTGATCAGGTGCCGCGGATTGGCTTCTGACGGCCTAGGTTTTGGCCACGAAAATCGGCGGAATTCCGTCATATTTCTGTCGTGATACGGGGGCTGTCTCCGAAAAGTAACATTTCATCCCGGCAAGGGCATTTTTGGCCCATTTTTCGTTTGCATTTCCCCCCCCAGGCCCTATTTGCGCGCTTCCGCTGCCCCAAGGGGACTTCCAAACCGCAAGGCAGCTTGTCGTTTTATGGTTCAACGAACCGTTTTGGGGGTCCCTTGAGTTGCACATCTATCCCGACGCTAAGGCTGTAGTCCGCGACCTCCGTCCGGACGAACCCGTTATCCTCAACCGCCCGCATGCCGCGCGGCGCGCCGCTCGTTTCTTCGTCGAGAAGTTTCCGGGCAAGGTGCTCTATGCGGTCAAGGCCAACCCGGCGCCCGATCTGATCAAGGTGCTGTGGGAAGGCGGCGTGACGCATTACGATGTCGCCTCGATTGCCGAAGTACGGCTGGTGCGCGGCATTCTGCCGGACGCCGTGCTGTGCTTCATGCATCCGGTGAAGACCCCGGCGGCGATCAGCGAAGCCTATTTCGAACACGGCGTGCGCACCTTCAGCCTCGATTCGGTCGAGGAGCTGGAAAAGATCATCGACGCCTGCCGCAACCCCGAAACCGGCGAAGCGCCGCGCGACCTGCGTCTGTGCGTGCGACTGCGCGTGTCGAGCGAATATTCCGAGCTGTCGCTGGCCAGCAAATTTGGCTGCGACCTGATCGAAGCGCCCGCGCTGCTGCAGGAAGCCCGCCAGCATTGCGACTGGCTGGGCGTGTGCTTCCATGTCGGCAGTCAGGCGATGACCCCGTTCGCTTTCGTCCAGGCATTGGACCGCACCCGTGCGGCCATCGCCGAGGCATCAGTCGTTATCGACATGATCGACGTCGGCGGGGGCTTTCCAAGCGCCTATCCGGGCCTCGAACCGCCGCCGATGGAAGATTACTTCGCGATCATCGCGCGTCACTTCGAAGCCCTGCCGATCGCCTATAACGCGGAACTGTGGTGCGAACCCGGCCGCGCGCTGTCGGCCGAGTATTCATCGATGATCGTGCAGGTGAACAAGCGCCGCGGCGAGGAACTCTATATCAACGATGGTGCCTATGGCGCTCTCTACGATGCGGCCCACGTCGCCTGGCGTTTCCCGGTGCGTGCGCTGGAAGACGACCTGATCGAAGAAGACGCGGACTTCGCCTTCTACGGCCCGACCTGCGATGATGCCGACTACATGAAGGGGCCGTTCCGGCTTCCGGCGGACATTCAGGCGGGCGACTACATCGAGATCGGGATGCTCGGCGCTTACGGCGCGGCGATGAAGACCGGCTTCAACGGCTATGGCAATGCGATGGTCGTGACCGTCGCCGACGAGCCGATGATGAGCCTGTTCAACGGCACCCGCGTGCGCGAGGCGACTGATAACGTGGTGTCGCTGCGCTGACTTGTGCCGGAGGCCTGGCTCAGTTGAACGCCGCGTCGACCTGAGTGAAACAGAAAGGGCGCGGGAGTTACCCCCCGCGCCCCTCGTTGTCGCCTGGTCAGGGTTCCTCAGAACACTTCAAACAGGCCTGCCGCGCCCATGCCGCCGCCGACGCACATCGTCACCACGACATACTTCGCCCCGCGGCGCTTGCCTTCGATCAGGGCGTGGCCGGTGCAGCGTGCGCCGGTCATGCCGTAGGGGTGGCCGATCGAGATCGAGCCGCCGTTGACGTTGAGGATGTCGTTGTCGATCCCTAGCTTGTCACGGCAGTAGAGCACCTGCACGGCGAAGGCCTCGTTCAGTTCCCACAGGCCGATGTCGTCCATCTTGAGGCCGGTCTGCTTGAGCAGCTTCGGAATGGCGAAGACCGGGCCAATGCCCATCTCGTCAGGCTCGGTGCCCGCGACCGCCATGCCGACATAGCGGCCGAGCGGCTGGAGGCCCTTTTGCTCCGCCAGCTTGGCTTCCATCAGCACGGATGCCGAAGAACCGTCCGACAGCTGCGAGGCATTGCCCGCAGTGATGTTCATGCCGGGACCCATCACCGGGTTCAGGCTCTGGAGGCCTTCGAGCGTGGTTTCGGGACGGTTGCCTTCGTCCTTGGTGAGAGTGACTTCCTTCTGCGAGACTTCCTTCGTCTCCTTGTCGACCACGTTCATGGTGGTGGTGACGGGGACGATTTCGTCATCGAACTTGCCCGCAGCCTGCGCGGCGGCAGTACGCATCTGCGACTGGAAGGCATATTCATCCTGCGCCTCGCGGCTGACATTATAACGCTTGGCCACGGTCTCGGCGGTGCCGAGCATCGGCATGTAGACGTCCTTGTGCATCGCGATCAGCGAGCGGTCGGGCGACACCCGCATTTCCGGGGTCTGCACCATCGAGATCGAATCCTGCCCCCCGCCGACGACGATATCCATGTTGTCGACGATGATCTGCTTGGCCGCGGTGGCGATTGCCATCAGGCCGGAGGAGCACTGCCGGTCGATGGTCTGGGCCGAGACGCCCACCGGGCAGCCGGCGCGCAGGGCGACCTGACGGCCGATATTGCCCGACTGGGTGCCTTGCGTGAGGACAGCGCCCCACACCACATCGTCGATGGCACCGGCTTCGATGCCAGCGCGCTCGATAGCTGGGGCCAGCGAGAGCGCGCCGAGGGTGGCGCCGGGGGTGGCGTTGAAGGCGCCCTTGTAAGCGCGCCCGATGGGCGTGCGGGCGGTGGAGACGATAACGGCGTCACGTGCCATGGTGTGGGTATCCTTGTTGTGAGGGGGTAAGGCCCCCGCGCATCAGCGGGGGGCTCGTCATGTCAAAGCGGGGCGGGGCCGGTTGCAGCCCGCAGCCTCACACGAAGTATTGCGTGATCCACTCGCAGATCAGGGCGGGCTTTTCCTCGCCTTCGATCTCGATGGTGATTTCGCAGGTCTGCTGCCACTGGCCGGGCCGCTTTTCGACCATTTCGAGGAGCTTCCAGTGCCCGCGAATGCGCTTGCCGGCGCGCACGGGGGCGATGAAGCGGGTCTTGTTGCCGCCGTAGTTGACGCCCATCTTCACGCCATCGACGCGCGGCGCGCCGCCCTGGGCGCCGAGATAGGGGATCATCGACAAGGTCAGGAAGCCATGAGCAATGGTCCCGCCGAACGGGGTCATCTTGGCCATTTCCTCGTTGACGTGGATGAACTGGTGGTCACCGGTGGCTTCGGCGAACTGGTTGATGCGTTCCTGGCTCATCTCGGCCCATTCGCTGGTGCCGATCACTTCGCCGACCTTTGCGGCCAAATCTGCTGCGTTCATCGGGGCTCCTCCTTCGCTTGTCTGCGCGCGGGATCCCGTACCCGCCGCGCTGCGTTTGCGGGGGGCTTAATGACGCATCGCAAGGGGGAGCGCAACGCTGTCGGCTATGCCGCTACGGCACCGCGCATCCCGGTTGCGGCGGAGGCTTTGCGCGGGGCGCCCCGCTCGGCCAGAACGCGCGCCGAATCGAGGCGACGGCAATAGGAATGGAGACCGATCTGCAGCCCCACCAGCATCAGCATCACCGGCTGATAGGCGATCCCCTGAAACAGCGCGCCGACGATATAGATCATTGCGCCCATCTGCAGCGCGGCGGCAAAGGGCGCGATCCAGCGCTCCGCCTCATCATCCCGGCCACGCCAACGGCGCTGTATGCGCTCCATCTGCCACAGCCCCAGCGCATGGAGCGCCAGCCAGATCGCCAGCCCCGGCCATCCCTGTTCGCCCAGCACTTCGAACACGGATGAATGGAACGCGCGCGCCTTGTCGGTCACTTCGCGGTATTCGACGCTGGTCGTGTTCCCGTCCACCGTCTTGACCGGCATGACATAGGTGAAGCTATTGGAACGATAGGAATCGAACCCGCCCCCCAATGGCTTTTCCTTGACGTAGTCGAGCGTCCATTCCCACACCGCCACGCGGGTTGAAGCGCTTTCATCGCCTGATGGCTCGAAGATCGTCGCCATGCGGTCGTAATAGGTCTGAGGCAGGAAAGGCAGGGCGGTTAGGCCGAGTACGCCCGCCCCGGCAATGAACATCACCCGCCGCTTGGTATAGCGCAGCATCAGCACACCCAGTGCGGCAATGCAGAGCAGGCCGGTGCGCGCCTCTGTGCCGATCGGAACCAGCAGGCAGGCAAAGGTCAGCGCCGTCGCAAACCCGGTCACCATCCAGTGCTGGCGAAAGATCGTGCCGTGGCGCACGATCCACCAGATCATCGGGATCAGCCCGATCGCGACCGTGGCCAGTGTCGAGCTTTCATAAATGCCGCTATTGTCCTTCACAAAGAACTGGAGGTTGGAATAGCCCCCGCCGCCCAGCACGGTCTTCATCCCTGTCCCGATCACGATGGTCGCCACTGACAAGGTCAGGATCAGCGCCAGCCCCTCGATCCGGGCGCGAGTGGTGAGGGTGAGGGGGAGGAAGATCGCAAACAGCAGCGCCTTCCACACCCACTCCCACTTTGTCTGCGCATCATCGGGGAAATCGGCGTTGCCGGTTGTCCACCAGCAATAGAGCAGCAGCGCCGCCATCAGCCCCTGCCGCAGCGTAAAGCGCGATCCGTCCTTGCGGTCGAGCGCGAGCCATCCGCCGAAGGCCGCAGCAAAGGCGATCAATGAGACCGGGATGCTGGTGATCAGGCTGTAGCCGATCCGCTGGGGTGCAAGGATGTCGATATAGACATAGAGCAGCACCCACAGGAACGGGCGCTTCAGCCCCAGCACCAGCACATAGCCGATGAAGGCGAGCAGGACGATGTCGAGCATCAGTCACCAGGCCCTTCAGGTTCGGCAGAGCGCGACCGGCGCGCGGCGCTACGGCCCGCAGCGCTGGCAGCCTTGCGCCGGGCATTGGCCTTCTCGCCGAGTTCCCCGATCAGCGGATCTGCGTCCAGCCCCTGCTTGAGCACCAGCCGCAGCAGGGCAATGGCCATGAGGCCATGTCCAAGAGCAAGGGCGAAGTAATCGATCATCGGGTCAGGGCTTTCCGGGCCGGTGCGGCAGGCCATCCATACCCAACGCGAGTTGACGCGGCGTTAAGCACGTCGGGGCTATGGGCTTGCGCATGACCCGCGTTCTGCACGTTCTCGACCACTCGCTGCCGCTTCACAGCGGCTATACCTTCCGCACGCGCGCCATCCTGAAGGCACAGCAGAGCCTCGGTCTCGAGGTGCGCGGGGTGACCGGGCAGCGGCACAATCTGGAGGCGGTGCTGGCCGGCTCGCCCGAGGAGGCGGATGGCCTCATCTTCCATCGCACGCCCGGCACGCCTTCCGGCCCGCCGCCCTTGCGCGAAATGGGCGAGATTGAGGCGCTGGCTGCGGCGATCATGCAGCTGGCCGATGAATGGCGGCCCGACATCATCCACGCCCATTCGCCCGCCCTGTGCGGCGCGGCTGCCGAACGCGCGGCGCGGGCGCTGGGTGTGCCGTTCGTCTATGAGATCCGCGCCTTCTGGGAGGATGCGGCGGTCGGCAATCTGACCGGCACTGAAGGCAGCCTCAAATACCGCCTCACCCGCGCGCTCGAAACCCGCGTGGCGCGCGCCGCCGATGCGCTGTTCACGATCTGCCACGGCCTTAGGCAAGATCTGGCGGCGCGCGGCATTCCCGCAGAGCGCATCCATGTCATGCCCAATGGCGTCGACCTTACCCTGTTCGGTGACCCGCCGCTGCGCGATGATGCGCTGGCGGGTGAGCTTGGCATTGCGCCCGGTGCTCCGGTGATCGGCTATATCGGCAGCTTCTATGCCTATGAGGGGGTCGATGATCTGATCGCCGCCATGCCGATCCTGCGCCAGGCGCATCCCGAAGCGCGGCTGCTGCTGGTAGGGGCGGGGCCGATGGCCGAAAGCTGGCGCGCTGCCGCTGCCGCCTTGCCCGAGCCTGAGGCAGTGATCTTCACCGGTCGCGTCCCCCATGCCGAGGTCGAGCGCTACTATTCGCTTGTCGATGTTCTCGCCTATCCTCGCAAGTCCCAGCGCCTGACCGATCTGGTCACGCCCCTCAAGCCTCTGGAAGCCATGGCCCAGCGGCGGCTGGTGGCGGCATCCAGCGTTGGCGGACACCGCGAACTGATCACGGATGGCGACACCGGCACGCTCTTCCCGCCGGATGATCCCGCCGCCTGTGCCGCTGCGCTCGCCCGCTTGCTCGAAGCGCGTGAGGGCTGGGAGGCGATGAAGGACCGCGCCGTTGCCCACGTCCGCACCCGCCACGATTGGGCCGAGAACGCCCGCAATTATCTCTCTGTTTACCATCTCTTGCTAGCCGGTGGACATGACGGCGGCGCGCAAGCCAGCGCCCTTCCGGTGGTTGCAACAGGATGATGGGTCAATGACAGCGGGCAAGCAGGATCGGCCGAAGCGCAGCAAGCGGGAAAAGCGCGCGAAATCAGAGCTGCGCGGGCCCGGCGGGCTGGTATCCCACCGCGTTTTTGCGCCGGCGCTGGGCCTTTGGGGAGTAATGCTGGGTGGACTGGTAGTGCTGGTGCTGCCCCCGGTGATGATTGAAACCGCGACGCGCGGGACACTCATCGCAACAATCGGGCTCCCTGTGCATTTGACCATCGCGTTGCTGGCGGCTGTGGTGCTGGGCGGCGGACTGTTTGCGTTGGCCTCTGTCGTCAGCAGTGCGGCACGTCGCCGCGCCAAGTCCATTTCGATTGCCGAACTGGCCGGCCGACGGCTGCGTCCGATCGATCCTGTGCGCGATCTGGGCACGAGCAGCATCGATGACCCGATCGACACGATCCCATTTGCTACTCCCGCCTGGCGCGAGGCGCCGGAGGCCGAAGCGGCAGTTGCAGCCGAACCAGAGCCCAAGGCAGAAGTTTGCGAGGCAGAGGTGCCAGCGGCGGCTCCCCGATCACTCGATCTGTCCGAATTCGCGGAATTGCCCGGCCGCAACGCAGTCTGGGTCGAGGAGCCTGCACCGGTCGCACAGGATATGCCGGAGCTGGAAGCCGAACTGCCGCGCGACACGGACATGGCACCGCCGCGGCCTGTTGCCAGAATCAAGCCAGCGGCACCTCCGCTCCATCCCAGCGCTGCCGCGCTCGCTCGCCTGAGAGCCGTGCCGCCGAGCGAACTCAGCATCGTTCAGATGGTCGAACGGTTTGCTGGCGCACTCCACGAACATCGCACCGCCGCCCCCGGCAAGGCCTTGTCTGCGCAGGACATTGCCGCACGCGAGGCTGCTCTTGCCGAAGCGCTGCGGGCGCTTGCCGCACTCAGCAGCCGCTCCGCTCCGGAGACGGAGGCCGAACCGTTGCAAGCGGCGATTGCCCGTCTTCAGGGGATGCGCGGAGCGGCCTGACCGGCCCGGTCGCACGCAAAAGGTGCAACCGACGCGGCGAAAGAGTGCGCCATGCGCAATCTATTGATAGTCTGAATACCTCTGCGAGAAATAAAACTTCGCGCATACCCATTGCCAAATCTGCTTCCTGTCGGCATGAGGGGCCCGAAAACGGGCTAGGGCGACCCAGCAGGGGTCAAACCGCCCGCTAGACCTGCCAAGGGCGTGTTCCCGGCATGAGCGATCATGCCATACGGGTTCGCGCCTGTCGGTATCTGACAGATCGGATTTTTGCCATGGGATATCCCTCCTCCCAGGGTCTTTACGACCCCGCCAACGAACACGACGCCTGCGGCGTCGGCATGGTTGCGCACATCAAGGGAGAGAAAAGCCACGCGATCGTGACCAGCGCGCTCGAGATTCTCGAGAAGCTTGATCATCGCGGCGCAGTGGGGGCCGACCCGCTGCTGGGTGACGGCGCGGGCATTCTCATCCAGATTCCCGATCCGCTGATCCGCCGCTGGGCCGAAGCACAGGGCCATGATCTGCCCGCGCCCGGCGATTACGGGGTGGCGATGTGTTTCCTGCCGCAGGACGATGCTGCACGCGCCTTCGTCAAGAGCCGGATGGAGACTTTCACCGCCAAGGAAGGCCAGAGCTTCATCGGCTGGCGCGCCGTGCCGACAACGATGGATGGCCTCGGAGCGGCGGTGATCGCCTCGATGCCCGTGATCGAGATGGCGGTGATCGGCCGTGGCCCGAATTGCGCCGATCAGGACGCTTTTGAAAGGAAGCTGCTCACCATCCGCAAGCAGGTCCAGAACCCGCTCGCGAGCCTCGCCGAAAAGCACGGTCTGCCGGGGGTGACCGAGACCTATCTCCCCAGCTTCTCGACCCGCACCATCGTCTACAAGGGGCTGCTGCTGGCGACCCAGGTGGGCAGCTTCTACGACGATCTGCGCGACCCTGCCTGCGTTTCGGCGCTGGGCCTTGTTCACCAGCGCTTTTCCACCAACACCTTCCCCAGCTGGCGGCTGGCGCACCCGTTCCGGTTCATCGCCCACAACGGCGAGATCAACACCGTGCGCGGCAACGTCAACTGGATGAACGCGCGCCGCCGCACCATGGAAAGCGAGCTGCTCGGCCCCGATCTCGACAAGATGTGGCCGATCATCCCGCACGGGCAATCGGACACGGCGTGTCTCGACAATGCGCTCGAACTGCTGATCGCCGGGGGCTATTCGCTGGCCCATGCGATGATGATGCTGATCCCCGAAGCGTGGAGCGGCAATGCGTTGATGGACCCCGCGCGGCGGGCGTTCTACGAATATCACGCCGCGCTGATGGAGCCGTGGGACGGCCCGGCGGCGGTGTGCTTCACCGATGGCCGCCAGATTGGCGCGACGCTGGATCGCAACGGGCTGCGGCCTGCGCGCTTCTGCGTGACTAGCGATGATATCGTCTGCCTTGCTTCGGAAAGCGGCGTGCTGCCGTTTGCCGAGGAGGACATTGTCCGCAAGTGGCGGCTCCAGCCCGGCAAGATGCTGCTGATCGATCTGGAGCAGGGCCGGATCATCGAGGATGATGAGCTGAAGGCCGATCTGGCGGGGGCAGAGCCCTATGCCAAGTGGCTGGCGCAGGCCCAGTACAAGCTGGAAGACATCACTGACATCATCCCCGAACTGGCTGCGATTCCCCCGGAGGAAACCACGCTGCTCCAGCGCCAGCAAGCCTTCGGCTACACGCAGGAGGACATTGCCCGCTTCCTCGAACCGCTGGCGGTGGACGGCGATGATCCGGTCGGCTCGATGGGTACCGACACGCCGATTGCCGTGCTCTCGAACCGGGCGCGGCTGCTCTACGATTACTTCAAGCAGAACTTCGCGCAGGTCACCAATCCGCCGATCGACCCGATCCGCGAAGAACTGGTGATGAGCCTCACCAGCATGATCGGCCCGCGCCCCAATCTGCTGGGCCGCGATGCCGGGACGCACAAGCGTCTGGAGGTCGATCAGCCTATCCTGACGAACGAGGATCTGGCCAAGATCCGTTCGGTCGAAGAAGCGCTCGACGGCGCGTTCCGCTGCGCCACGATCGACATCACATGGGATGCGAGCAGCGGGGCCGAAGGCCTTGAAATGGCGCTGAAGGAGATGTGCTGGGCCGCGACCGAAGCGGTGCTGCAGGATCACAACATCCTGATTCTCAGTGATCGCAGCCAAAGCGAGCACCGGGTGCCGATGCCCGCGCTGCTGGCGACGGCGGCGGTGCATCATCACCTCGTGCGGCAGGGTCTCAGGATGCAGACCGGCCTTGTGGTTGAAACCGGCGAGGCGCGCGAAGTGCATCACTTCTGCGTGCTGGCAGGTTACGGCGCGGAAGCGATCAACCCCTATCTCGCCTTCGAGACGATCGAGGCGTTGCGGGTCAAGCGTCACCCCGATCTGAGCCCGGCGAAGGTGCAGCAGAACTTCATCAAGGGCGTCGGCAAGGGCATTCGCAAGGTCATGTCCAAGATGGGCATTTCGACCTATCAGTCGTACTGCGGCGCGCAGATCTTCGACGCGGTCGGCCTGTCCACAGCCTTCGTCGAGAAGTACTTCACCGGCACGGCCACGACCATCGAAGGCATCGGCCTTGCCGAGGTCGCTGAGGAAGCCCTGCGCCGCCACGGTCAGGCTTACGGCGACAACCCGCTTTATGACGGGATGCTCGATGTCGGCGGCATCTACCAGTATCGCCTGCGCGGCGAAGAGCACGCCTGGACGCCGCAGAACGTCGCCCAGCTCCAGCACGCGGTGCGCGGCAATGATCCGAAGAACTACGAGGAGTTCGCGAAGTCGATCAACGAGCAGTCGGAACGCCTGCTGACGATCCGCGGATTGCTGGAGTTCAAGAAGGCCGACCAGCCGATCCCGCTCGAGGAAGTGGAACCGGCAAGCGAAATCGTGAAGCGGTTCTCGACCGGCGCGATGAGCCTCGGCTCGATCAGCCACGAAGCGCACTCGACCATGGCGATCGCGATGAACCGCATCGGCGGGCGCTCGAACACCGGTGAGGGCGGGGAGGAGCCGTTCCGTTTCAAGCCGCTCGACAACGGCGATTCGATGCGCAGCCGGATCAAGCAGGTTGCTTCCGGCCGGTTTGGTGTGACCACCGAATATCTCGTCAACTCGGACGACATCCAGATCAAGATGGCGCAGGGCGCGAAGCCCGGCGAAGGCGGCCAGCTGCCCGGCCACAAGGTCGACAAGCGCATCGGCGCGGTGCGGCACTCGACTCCGGGCGTGGGCCTGATTTCGCCGCCGCCGCACCACGACATCTATTCGATCGAGGATCTCGCGCAGCTGATCCACGACTTGAAGAACGTGAACCGGCAAGCGCGCATTTCGGTCAAGCTGGTGTCCGAAGTGGGCGTCGGCACGGTTGCTGCCGGCGTGTCCAAGGCGCGCGCAGACCATGTCACCATTGCGGGCTATGATGGCGGGACGGGCGCTTCGCCGCTGACCTCGCTGACCCATGCGGGTTCGCCCTGGGAAATCGGCCTTGCCGAAACCCAGCAGACGCTGCTGCTCAACGATCTGCGCGAACGCATCGCGGTGCAGGTCGATGGCGGCCTGCGCACCGGACGCGACGTCGCCATCGGCGCGCTGCTGGGCGCGGACGAGTTCGGATTTGCCACCGCGCCGCTAATCGCGGCCGGGTGCATCATGATGCGCAAGTGCCATCTCAACACCTGCCCCGTCGGCGTTGCCACGCAAGACCCGGTGCTGCGCGCGCGCTTTACCGGGCAGCCCGAGCACGTGGTCAACTACATGTTCTTCGTGGCCGAGGAACTGCGCCAGATCATGGCCGAAATGGGCTTCCGCACCGTTGATGAGATGGTGGGCCGGGTCGACCGGCTCGACACCCGCCGGATGGAGCGCCACTGGAAGGCGCGGGGCATCGACCTGTCGCGTATCCTTCATCAGGTGCCGCTCAAGGAAGGTGCCTCGCTGCGCCAGACCGGCACGCAGGATCACGGGCTCGACGGTGCACTCGATAATCGCCTCATTGCCGATTGCCGCACGGCCATCGACACCAAGGCGCCGGTGCAGCTTGAATATGAGGTCAGGAACGTCAACCGCACGGTCGGCGCGATGCTGTCCGGTGAAGTCGCCAAGGCTCACGGACATCAGGGCCTGCCAACCGACACGATCCGCATCAACCTGACGGGCGTCGCCGGGCAGAGCTTCGGCGCCTGGCTTGCCCACGGCGTGACGCTCGATCTGGTCGGCGATGCCAATGACTATGTCGGCAAGGGGCTGTCAGGCGGCCGCATCATCGTTCGTCAACCTGAGGCCGCGCCGCGTGCCTCGCAGGACAACATCATCGTCGGCAATACCGTGCTTTACGGCGCGATTGCGGGTGAGGCCTATTTCAACGGCGTGGCGGGCGAACGCTTCGCGGTCAGGAACTCGGGCGCCATCGCGGTGGTCGAAGGCACAGGCGATCACGGCTGCGAATACATGACCGGCGGCGTGGTGGTGGTGCTCGGCAAGACCGGGCGCAACTTCGCCGCGGGCATGAGCGGCGGGGTCGCCTATGTTTATGACCCGGACGGCGAATTCAGCAATCTGGTCAATCACGCGCAAGTTGATCTGCTGCCGATCAGCGCCGCGCCGGATGCCGAGGAAGGGACGGGCCGTCCGGCTCAGCGCCCGCGCTCGGTGAGCGATTTCGGCATGGGCGACATGCTGCGCCACGACGCAGAGCGGCTGCGCATCCTCGTCGAACGCCACCAGCTCCACACCGGATCGAAGCTGGCAGGCGCGCTGCTGGCCGATTGGGACGCTGCGCTCTCGCGCTTCGTCAAGGTGATGCCGCGCGATTATGCCAAGGCGCTTCAGAAGCTCGAAGCCGAGCGCAATGAAGCCGCCAGCGTCGCTGCCGAATAGATTTCACAGAACGAGACAGTACAATGGGCAAGGAAACCGGATTTCTCGAGTTGGACCGCCGCGAGCGGGATTATCTCGATCCCAAGGAGCGGTTGAAGAACTACCGCGAATTCGTCATCCAGCCGGATGATGCGACGCTGACCGGGCAGGCTTCGCGCTGCATGAATTGCGGGATTCCCTACTGCCATAACGGCTGTCCGGTGAACAACATGATCCCGGACTGGAACCACCTCGTCTACGAGGCGGACTGGAAGCGGGCGCTGGATAATCTACACTCCACCAACAACTTCCCCGAATTTACGGGGCGCATCTGCCCCGCACCCTGCGAGGCGGCGTGCACGCTCAACATCATCGACCAGCCGGTGACCATCAAGTCGATCGAATGCGCCATCGTCGATCGCGGGTGGAAGGAAGGCTGGGTCAAGCCGCAGATCGCCGAGAAGAAGACCGGCAAATCGGTAGCGGTGGTCGGTTCCGGCCCGGCGGGTCTCGCCTGCGCGCAGCAGCTGGCGCGCGCTGGCCATTCGGTGACGGTGTTCGAGAAGTCGGACCGGGTGGGCGGCCTGCTGCGTTACGGCATTCCCGACTTCAAGATGGAAAAGCACCTCATCAACCGTCGCTGCCAGCAGATGGAAGCCGAAGGGGTAACGTTCAAGACCTCCAAGGAAGTGGGCGTCGATGTGTCGTTCAAGTCCTTGCAGGAGAATTTCGACGCGGTGGTGCTGGCAGGCGGTGCGGAAGATGCGCGCCAGCTCGCCATTCCCGGCGCCGAAATGCCTGGCGTGCGATTGGCGATGGAATTCCTCACCCAGCAGAACAAGCGCGTGGCGGGCGATGATGAACTGCGTGCCGCCCCGCGCGGGAGCCTGTTGGCGACCGGCAAGCATGTCGTGGTGCTTGGCGGAGGCGATACCGGCAGCGACTGCGTCGGCACCTCGAACCGACAGGGCGCCTTGAGCGTGACGCAGCTCGAAATCATGCCCAAGCCGCCGGAGAAAGAGGACAAGGCGCTGACCTGGCCCGATTGGCCGATGAAGCTGCGCACCTCGTCCAGCCATCAGGAAGGTGTCGAGCGCGACTGGGCGGTGCTCGCCAAGCGCGTCCTTGGTGATGGCGAGAAAGTCACCGGCCTCGAATGCGTGCGCGTCGAATGGCAAGGCGGGCAGATGCAGGAAATGGCGGGGACTGAATTCACCATCCCGGCTGATCTCATCTTGCTGGCGATGGGTTTTGTCGGGCCGAAGAAGGCAGGGCTGCTCGAACAGGCGGGCGTCGATCTGACCGCGCGCGGCAATGTCGATGCCGACACCAACAATTACGCCACCAGCGTTCCGGGCGTGTTCGCCTGCGGCGACATGCGGCGCGGTCAGAGCCTTGTGGTCTGGGCGATCCGCGAAGGCCGTCAGGCCGCCCGCGCGGTGGACGAGGCGCTGATGGGGGTTTCCGAACTGCCGCGCTGAGCCATGCCCGCTCCGGTTCTTCCCAAGGCGCTGGCCTTCGACGTGTTCGGTACGGTTGTCGACTGGCGCACCAGTGTTGCGCGGGAGTCCGCAGCGTTCCTAGCGGCGATCGGACACAGCGACATTGATGCAGCCGCTTTTGCCGATGCGTGGCGGGCGCAGTATATCGCGGCGATGATCGGGATGCGCAAATCGGGCCGCGCCTTCGTGCCGCTCGATGTGCTGCACCGCGAGATGCTGGAAGCGGCCTTTCGCGAGCGCGATGTCGATCCGGCGCGCCTTGATCCTGATCTACTGGCCGACTGGAACCGCGCCTGGCACCGGCTTGATCCCTGGCCGGACACGGTCGAGGGGCTGACCCGGTTGAAGACGCGGTTTCCGATAGTCACGCTGTCGAACGGGAATGTCGCGCTGTTGCTGACGATGGCGCGGCGCGCTGGCCTGCCGTGGGATGCTATTCTGGGAGCTGAGATCACGAAGGCCTACAAGCCCGATCCGCAGGCCTATCTCGGCACTGCCGAAGTGCTGGGTATTGCCCCCGGCGAACTGTGCCTTGTCGCCGCGCATCATGGCGATCTGGCAGCGGCGCGGGCCTGCGACTTGCAGACGGCCTACGTCGATCGCCCGGACGAATATGGCGGCGCGCCCGCGCCTGACGCGCATCACGAGCAGGTGTGGGAGTGGTCCGCGCCGAGCCTGACGGCGCTGGCTGATCAGCTGGGCTGCTGAACGCGCGCCTCAGTCGAAGCCGACAAACCGCGCCGCTTCGTCCACGCTGCGGCGGGTGATCTTTACCGGGTTGGCCGGAAAGTCGGGATCGGGCCAGCCCAGTGCGACAGCCTTCATGATCACCTGATCGTCTGGGATGCCGGCATGTTCGCGCACCACCGGCGATTGCATGATGCCTTGCGAGTTGATCACACAGCCGAGCCCCTTGCTCCACGCGGCATTGACCAGCGCCGTTGTCACCGCGCCGCAATCGAACACGGTGTCATCGGCGTCGGAGAGTTCCTTGTCATAGGTGACGATCACGCACACCGGCGCGTCGAACTGGCGGAAGCCGCGCAGCACCCAGTCCTGGCGGGCCTCCTTGTCGTCGCGGGCGATGCCCATCGCCTCGAACAGCTGGATCGCGCAGCCCACCTGCCGGTCGCGGTGGACGCCCTGGAACGGGTGGCCCTTGCGGAATTCGCGGCTGTCGGGCTCGCCTGCAAGAATGCGCTCGGTGTTGCCCTTGCGGATGCGGTCGAGTGGCTCTCCGGTGATGACGTGGAAGTGATAGGGCTGGGTGTTCATCGAGGAGGGCGAGCGCATCGCCATCGCCAGCACCTCCTCGATCAGGGCGCGCGGCACCGGCTTGTCGAGATAGCCGCGGATGCTGCGCCGCCCGAGCACCACCTCGGCGTAAGTCTGGTCAGGCGTCCCGCCCATTTGGTCTCTCCCTTGCGTGTCGCCGCAGCGGCTAGCGCAAGGGAGAGAACTTGCAAAGGGTCAGCGGCGTGCGGTTACCGCTCCTGTGAAGGTCAACGGAGCGCCCGTTTCCGTCTGACCTTGTATACCGAAACCGTAACCGGCCTCGCGTCCTTGCGGGCCGAAAAACCAACCGCCAAAGGCCGAATCGCCAACCCGAACAAAATTTCCTTCGAGCGGCCCGACAAAGCTTTGCACGTTGTCTTCAAGGGTTGAGGTGCCTGATGCGCTGCCAAGCTGGGTGCGGGTGTCGGATAGGATGCCCGGCCCGAGGACTTGACGGCCCACGAAGGTAATCTGTGTCAAGATCTGGAGTGTTGCCGGATTGGCGCTGAGGGTGACCACGCTTTCGCTCAGATCATAGGACGTGGGCTGGCCTTGGATGATCGTGAACGCATTCCCGATCACGGTAAAGGATGAATAGGTGATGGTGCTGGTCGGCAGCGGATCGGTGAGCAGTGTCGGCACGCCGTAAGTGCAGTAATATGTGGTGCTCGGATCCGATGGGCGGGCGCGGATGACATGCACGAAGTTACGGACATATTCTCGGGTGATGCCTTCGACCGGCTTGTTAGCGAGCAGAAAACGGTTGTTGAAACCGAAACCATCGGGGCGCACGTAATCCGTCAGATTGGTGAAGGGGCTATTGGCATCAATGTCGGCAGGGGTGAACTGGGTGTCGAAGTTTTCGGCGTTGAGTGACAGTCCACGCACTCGGTAGCTTTCGGCACCGTCGGTCGATAGTGACAGCCGGAATGAAGTGCCGCCTCCTGCGGGCGGGGGGTGCTGTCGCCCAGCCCCTGAACCGGGACGATCTGGTCGCTGAAATTCCCGGCGCAGGCGGTGAGGAAACTCCGAGCGCCGGTGAGCTGTGCCAGCGTCTGGTAGGTCGGCGTAGGCGAGGGCGTAGGCGTAGGGGTTGGCGCAGGAGTGGGTGTGGGCGTCCCACCACCACCAGTCGGAGGCGGAGAACCGCCGCTGTCTCCGCCTCCGCATGAGGCGAGAAGCGCACAACCGATGACAAACGCGAAACGACGCGAAACAAGCATTAGGCGACCCCCTTGCTGAAGAATCATGCGGCGGACGAGCCACCCCTGGGGGCAATATCTATGCAATCAGCTTTTGCCGGAAAAGGAATTTTTACTGCAAGAATAATATTATACGGAAATTGTACAAAACCGACATTGGCCGATTGGCCGACCACGGATTTCCGCCAATTCGACGGCAGGTCAGGTGCCGATTCAACGCCCGGCGACAAGAATTTTGGCCGCTGTCAATCGGTCTGACTAACGCTCGGTGTAGCCGCCGCGCCACAGTGATCGGGTGGCCGGTCAGGCAGCCTTGGCGAGCTCCAGTTCGAGCCGGTCCCATATCTCGACCAGCGCGGCCGTCAGCTCGTCCATCATCTCATCGGTGTGGTGCGGCCCCGGCGTGAAGCGCAGGCGTTCGGTGCCGCGCGGGACGGTGGGGAAGTTGATCGGCTGCACATAGACGCCATATTCGGCGAGCAGGATGTCGCTGATCTTCTTGGCGCGGATCGGATCGCCCACCATCAGCGGGACGATGTGGGTGACCGAGTCCATCACCGGCAGGCCGGCTTCCGCAAACTTCAGCTTGAGCACAGCGGCGGCGCGCTGCTGGGCGTTGCGTTCGACCGAAGACTCCTTGAGGTGCCGCACCGAGGCGAGCACGCCTGCCACCAGCACCGGCGAGAGTGAGGTCGTGAAGATGAAGCCCGGCGCATAGCTGCGGATGCAGTCCACCACTTTGGCGCTCGCGGCGATATAACCGCCCATGACGCCAAAGGCCTTGCCCAGCGTGCCTTCGATGATGTCGATGCGGTGTGCGGCGTTGTCGCGCTCCGAAATCCCGCCGCCGCGTGCGCCGTACATGCCGACCGCGTGAACCTCGTCGATGTAGGTCAGCGCGTTGTATTTCTCGGCAAGGTCGCAGATCGCGTGGATCGGGGCGACGTCGCCGTCCATTGAATAGACGCTTTCGAAAGCGATCAGCTTGGGCGTGTCGACAGGGACGCTCGTCAGCAGTTCTTCGAGATGGGCCACATCATTGTGGCGGAACACCTTCTTCTCGCAGCCCGAATTGCGGATGCCTGCGATCATGCTGGCGTGGTTCAATTCGTCGGAGAAGATCACGCAGCCCGGCAGCAGCTTGGCGAGGGTCGAGAGCGTCGCGTCGTTTGACACATAGCCGGATGTAAACAGCAGGGCCGCGTCCTTGCCGTGAAGGTCCGCGAGTTCCGCCTCGAGCTCGACGTGAAGGTGCGTGTTTCCGCCGATATTGCGGGTGCCGCCCGAGCCTGCGCCGACATCGTGGAGCGCGGCTTCCATCGCCCCGATCACCTTGTCGTGCTGGCCCATGCACAGATAGTCGTTGGAACACCAAACCGTGATCGGCTTGGGACCATTGTGGCCATGGAAGCAGCGCGCGTTGGGGTAAGCGCCCTTGTTGCGCAGAATGTCGATGAAGACCCGGTAACGGCCTTCCTCGTGCAGCCGGTCGATCGCGGAATCGAAAATCTGGTCGTAGTTCACTCAGCGCTCTTTGTGCTTGCAGCGGGAGGGCCAGGCCCAGCCCCGCGAAGTTCGTGACATGTGCGCCCATAACCCATGAGCGGGCCATTCGTTTCGCGATTATCTAGGTCAGGGTTATCGCTTTTGCCACAGTGATCTTTGCGAGTGCCTCGCAAGCCTCAGAAGGCTTCAGCTGGCCCGAAACCGCGCGCGGCCAGCGCCGCTTCGAGCCCGGCCGCCCCGTTCAGCGGCCCGGTCACAATGAAGCGGTTGGGGCCGCTGGCCGCAAAGCGCTGGCCTTCAAGCAGGTGGGCAATGCGCCGCGCGATGCCCGCTGCGCCGTCGACCTGCGCTATCCCCGGCCCGAAGGCGGCGGCCAGTTCTTCCGACAACAGCGGGAAATGGGTGCAGGCCAGTACCAGCGTGTCGAGATCGTCGGCACCCGGCATGGCCACCAGACGGTCACGCACATCGGCAATCACCGCTGGATTAACCCGCTCACCGCGTAGCTTGGCCTCAGCAGCGCCCACCAATGCGGGTGCGGCGATGCGCAGCAGGTGCTTGCCGCCTGCAAACTGTGCCTCAAGGTCATCGACGTAGGCCTGACGGATCGTCGCCTCGGTGCCGACGAGGCCGATGGTGCCGGTTTTCGTCAGGGCCGCAGCAGGCTTGATTGCCGGCACGGTGCCGACAACCGGCACCTCCAGCACATCGCGCACCATGCCCAGCGCAATCGTGGAGGCGGTGTTGCAGGCAATGCAGACGAGACGCGGGCTGAACCGCTCGGTCATCCGCCCGAGCAGGCCTGCGACCCGCGCGGCGATCTGCGCCTCGGTCTTGGTGCCATAGGGCAGGCCCGCAAGGTCAGCGGCGTAGATCACCGGGGCATCGGGCAGCACCTTGCGCAGCGCGTCATAGACGGTGAGCCCGCCGACGCCGGAATCGAACAGCAGGATGGGGGAATCCGGGTTCACTCAGCAACTTCCGTTCGCCCTGAGCTTGTCGAAGGGCCATTTTTCCGTACAGGAGTTGCGCTAGAGAAAGTGCGGGGGTTGGGCAATGCCCAGCTACGCTTCCGACAAGCTCAGCCCGAACGGAGATATCGCTTGGAATCGCTTTTCGCTGCTCTTTTGGGTTTTGCGCTTGGCTCGATCCCCTTCGGCCTGATCCTCACCCGCGCCGCCGGGTTGGGCGATGTGCGCCAGATCGGCAGCGGCAGCATCGGCGCGACCAATGTGCTGCGCACCGGGAACAAGGGGTTGGCAGCGGCCACCGTGCTGCTGGATGCGGCCAAGGCAGCTGTTCCGGTTTTGATAGCCCCTCTGCTTTTCGGCCCGGTTGTCAAGGTCATGGACGCGCCGACGCTTGCCCAACTTCAAGGATTGGCTTCCATCGCTGCGGTCGCAGCTGTGGCGGGACATTGCTTCACGCCGTGGCTCGCCTTCAAGGGCGGGAAGGGCTTTGCGAGTGCGGCCGGAGCGCTCGCAGCGCTGGCGTGGCCCGCGATGCTCGCCTGCGCCGTGATTTGGGCGGCGACGTTGTTCCTCAGCCGCATTTCCAGCGTCTCCTCGCTCGTCAGCGTCATCGCCGCCCCCGTGGTGGCATGGGCGCTGGGCTATCCGGAGGTCATCGCGCCGCTGATCGCCATTGCCGCCATCGTCATCGTCCAGCACCGCGCCAATATTGGGCGGCTGATGCGGGGGGAGGAGCCGCGCGTCGGATCCTCGGCCAAGCCGTGATGCGGGGCATCATCTGATGGAGCAAAAGGGGTCGCAGCCAATGCTCTCACAGCCAGAGGCCTTTGCGCGTATTCGCCTGTTGCGCTCGCCCAATGTCGGGCCGGTCAGCTATCGACAGCTGATCGCCCGCTTCGGCTCGGCGGCGGCGGCGCTCGATGCCTTGCCCGATCTTGCGAGCCGTGGTGGGCGCGCCTACCGTCCGGCGAGCGTGGACAGCGTCGAGCGCGAGGTCGTGGCGGTCCGCGCGGCGGGTGCGCGCTATCTGTTCCACGATCAACCCGATTACCCGGCGCTGCTGGCCGAACTCGACTCTGCACCACCGATCCTCACCTGCCGCGGCAGGCTGGCGCTCGCCTCTGAGCCCTGTGTTGCGCTGGTCGGCGCGAGGAACGCCAGCGCCGCCGCCGTCAAGCTCGCCCGTGACTTCGCCGCTGCGCTCGCCGAGGCGGGGTTCACTGTCGTCTCGGGGCTGGCGAGGGGCATCGATGGCGCAGCGCATGAAGGCGCCTTCCCGCGCACCATCGGCGTCATCGCCAGCGGTATCGACATCGCTTATCCGCCGCAGCACACCGAATTGCAGGAGCGCATCGCCCACGAGGGCCTGCTGATCGCCGAACAGCCCCCCGGCACAGAGCCGCGCGGACGGCATTTTCCCTCAAGGAACCGCATCATCGCCGGTCTTGCCAGCGGCACGGTTGTGATCGAGGCCGCGCCGCAATCGGGTAGTCTCATCACCGCAAGGCTGGCGGCCGAGGCGGGGCGCGAAGTCATGGCGATACCCGGCTCCCCGCTCGATGCCCGCGCTGCGGGGTGCAATCAGCTCATCCGCGAAGGCGCGGTGCTGGTGCAGGCGCCCGAGGATGTGATCGAACTGCTCCAGAGCTTCACCGGCGCGCCGCGATCGCGCTTTAGGGTCAGCGACGGGGCGACGGATTTCGATTATGCTGAACTGGCGCGGCTCGACTGGGGTGAAGCACGCGCCGATCTGTCGCGCGATGTCGAAAGCCTGCTGACCAATGCCCCCGTCAGTGTCGATGAACTGATCCGCCAGTCCGGCGCGAGTGCGGCTGAAGTCCACATGGCGCTGCTGGAACTGGAACTGGCGGGCGATCTGCTGCGCGAGGCCGACGGCACCGTGCGGCGGGCGGGATAGGCGCGTCCCCTCTTGCACATCCCCCTTGACGCTGTAAGCCGCGCCGCTTCACCCTCGCGCGTGTACACGTAAGGGACACATCTCAGCGCCATGCAGCTTGTCATCGTCGAATCCCCGGCCAAGGCCAAGACCATCGAGAAATATCTCGGCAAGGACTTCAAGGTTCTCGCCTCTTACGGCCATGTCCGCGATCTGCCGCCCAAGGATGGGAGCGTGAAGCCTGACGAGGACTTCGCGATGGATTGGGAACTGTACCGGGACAAGCAGAGCCGCTTCAAGGAAATCGCCGACGCTGCCAAGGGCGCCAGTCGGCTTGTGCTCGCGACCGACCCTGACCGCGAGGGCGAAGCGATCAGCTGGCACGTTCTGGAGCTGCTGAAGAAGCGCAAGAGCCTGCCTGCGAGCGTTGACCGGGTCACCTTCAATGCGATCACCAAGCAGGCCGTTACCCAGGCCATGGAAAAGCCGCGGGAGCTCGATCAGCCGCTGATCGACGCCTATCTCGCGCGCCGCGCGCTCGATTATCTGTTCGGCTTCACGCTGTCGCCGGTGCTGTGGAGGAAGCTCCCCGGGGCCAAGAGCGCAGGCCGCGTGCAGTCGGTCGCACTGCGCCTGATCGTCGAGCGCGAGCGCGAGATCGAGGCGTTTCGCGCCGATGAATACTGGAACGTCGTTGCGCGAATGCAGCATGACGGGACGGAATTCGACGCGCGGCTGGTGCGGTTCCGGGGCGAAAAGCTGGAGAAGCTCAGTCTGGGCCACGAGGGCATCGCGCTGGAGGCCAAGGCTGCCGTGGAGGCGGGGCGTTTCACTGTCGAAGGCGTCGAGACCAAGCCGGTCAAGCGCAACCCCGCGCCGCCGTTCACCACCTCGACCCTTCAGCAGGAAGCCGCGCGCAAACTCGGCTATTCGGCGCAGCACACCATGCGCCTCGCCCAGAGCCTCTACGAGGCAGGCGCGATCACCTATATGCGCACCGACGGCGTGCAGATGGACATGAGCGCGATTCACGCCGCGCGCGATGCCATCACCGCCCGCTTTTCCGAGGATTACCGTCCCGAAAAGCCGCGCTTCTACAGCACCAAGGCCAAGAACGCGCAGGAAGCGCACGAGGCGATCCGTCCGACGGACTTCACCCGTGAACGGGCAGGGACGGGGGACGAGGCGAAACTTTACGACCTCATTTTCAAGCGCGCCATGGCGAGCCAGATGGCGACCGCGCTGCTCGAACGCACTACCGTCACCTTGCGCGATGCGACCGGGAGCCACGAGCTGCGCGCGACCGGGCAGGTGATCCGCTTCCCCGGCTTCCTCGCCGTTTATCAGGAAGGACTGGATGATGCGGATGATGAGGAAGGCGGCCTGCTGCCGGTGATGAAATCGGGCGATTGTCCGGCCAAGCGCGGCGTGGAGGCGACTCAGCACTTCACCCAGCCGCCGCCGCGTTTCTCCGAGGCGAGCCTCGTCAAGCGGCTGGAGGAGCTCGGGATCGGGCGGCCCTCAACCTATGCCGCGACTATTCAGACCCTGCGTGACCGCGCCTATGTGCGGATGGAGAAGAACCGCTTTTTCGCCGAGGAATCGGGCCGCCTGCTGACGGCGTTTCTCGAACGCTTCTTCCCCACCTATGTCGCCTACGACTTCACCGCCGGCATGGAGGACGAGCTCGACGTCGTCTCCGACGGGCGCGAGGACTACAAGGCGCTGCTCGCCCGCTTCTGGCGCGACTTCAAGCCCAAGGCCGACGAGGTGATGGAGAAGCTGCCTTCGGAAGTGACCGAGGCGCTGGACGATTACCTTTCCGACTTCCTCTTCCCACCCCGCGAGGACGGCAGCGATCCGCGCGCCTGTCCGCTGTGTGCGGCGGAAGGGCGGGCCAATGGCCGACTCAGCTTGCGCGGCGGGCGCTTCGGGGCCTTCGTCGCCTGCGCCAATTACCCCGAATGCAAATACACCCGCCGCTTCGCTCAGCCGGGTGGCGAGGGCGAGGGCGGGGCCGAGGACGGCGTCATCGGCCAGCACCCCGAAACCGGGGAGGATATTCACCGCAAGTCCGGCCGCTTCGGCCCTTACGTGCAGATGGGCGATGGCAAGGAGGCCAAGCGCGCGAGCATCCCCAAGGATCTCGACGACTTCGACCTCGATTGGGCGGTAAAGCTGCTCGATCTGCCCCGCATCATCGGCGCGCACCCTGACACGGGGCTGGAAATCGAAGCCAATATAGGACGTTACGGGCCTTACCTCAGGCACGACGGCAAATACGGCAAGCTCTCCAACACCCGTGAGGTGTTCGAGGTGGGGATGAACCGTGCGGTCGATATTCTTGCTCAGGCCGCCAATCGCGGCGCGGGCGGCGCGGCGCGCGGCAAGGCGGAGCCCATCGCAACCCTCGGCATGCATCCGACCAGCGGGGGCGAGATCAAGGTCATGCCGGGTCGCTATGGGCCTTATGTCACCGACGGTACGACCAATGCCACGATCCCGCGCGACGCCAAGCCTGAGGAGGTGACGCTCGAAGTTGCGATCGAATTGATCGATGACCGCGCGGCAAAAGGCCCGGCCAAGGGGAAGGGCAAGGCGAAGAAGAAAGCTGCACCCAAAAAGACCGCGACGAAAAAAGCGCCTGCGAAAAAGAAGGCACCGGCCAAGAAGGCCTGAGCCTTGCGATGAAATGCGCGCCGGGGCGGGTCAAAAGCCCGTTCCGGCGCCCGCGCGTTGGTAAATCATAAAGCATTTGCCCCGTAGAAACGGCGAGAGACAAAGGGCTCCCGCCGTGATTGAAATCGAAGTCCAGAACGAGACCCATCAGACCCAGAGCCGTATTCGCTTTGCCGCGGTGCCGCGCATCGGTGAAGGCCTGCGCCTGCGCGAGCCGGACGGGATGTGGGCCAGCTACGACGTGCTCGACGTGTGGTACCAGAAGGCCGAATTCGGCGATGTGTGGATGCCCTATCTCCATGTCCGCGTGACACCGGGCGAGGTGGTCGGCGCGATCGAGGCCGATCCATTTTCGGATGATTACGCCGCGCAGGGCTATGAGGCGGGCTATGCCGCCGCCAGTGGGGGGCGCTGAGCGTGCAGAATCTGATCAAGCGCAATTCCGGCCCCAACCGCCGTGCCGGGATGGAGGGCAAGACCCTCGCGGAAAAGCTCGCCCAGAACGAAAGGGCGCAGGAGGCGGTGCTGGCTGCTGCTGCGGAGGCGGGCGAAGCCGAAACGGCAGGGCAGACCGCCCGCACCGCGCCTGTGCCCGCTGCGCGTCCGGTTCAACCCGCGCCTGCGCCTGCGCCGTCACCAGCGAGCGCTGCCGGGTCTGACGACACCGCCGCCATCGTTGCCGCGGCCAAGGCGATGCGTGACCGCTATCCGGGACGCGAAGCCCCTGCTGCGCCGCAGCGCACCTGCCTGATTGTCGATGACAGCCGCGTGATCCGCAAGGTTTCCAGCAAGATCGCCTTGAGCCTCGGCTATGTGCCGATCGAGGCTGAAAACGGCGAGGAGGCGCTGGCGCGCTGCAAGAAGTCCATGCCCGATCTGGTGCTCACCGACTGGAACATGCCGGAAATGGACGGGATCGAGTTCGTGCGCCGCCTGCGCGCCATCCCCACGCCCAAGGAGCCGACCGTGGTGTTCTGCACCTCCAACGGCGAGGCCAAGGACATCCACGACGGCATCGCTGCGGGTGCGGATGATTATATCGTCAAGCCGTTCGACGAGGCAGCACTGAAGGCCAAGCTGGAGAAGCTGGGGCGGGGGTGAGGCGACAGCCTACGCGTCATCTCAGCGACAGCGAGGACCCGGGACAATCAAGCGCTTTCATCGCGAGCGTGCCACTTAGCCGATCCTAGGCCCCAGCTTCCGCTAAGATGACGATGATATTGGCAGCGTTCCCCTTTTCCCGGCCATTTTCTTGCTTTACCTCGGCCGCGACGTCTAACGCGATTGGGGTGCAAGACATGAACTCCGCTTTTCCTCGTAGCCTTGCGGTTCTGCTCAGTGTGGCTTGCGCAGGTTGCGTGACGTCAGCTTCGGTTCCCAAGGGCGCAGCGTTCGGGCCGGACTTTGCCGAGGCGACGTTTGAAATGGGCGTCAAGGACTCTGTCGGCTTCGGCCATGCCACGAATCAGGAATACCGGGTTGGTGACGTTGCGCGGATCGAGGACGCGGGCATCGTCAAGATATTCACCTGGGCTGCGAAAAAGCCGATGCCGTTCCTGCTGCAAGCCGGCAAGGAGGTCACTGTCTTTGCCAAGATGGACCGCACGACTGGCGCTCCAGGGATCACCAGCACGACCGACAACTGGTGCATCAACGCCTCGCGCTTTACCCCGGCACCCGCGACCCGCTACCGGGTGGTGCAGAAGGGCAGCGCCTTCGGTTCCTGCGCTCTGACTGTGGTTGAAACCGAAACGGGGCGCGTACCGGAAGGGCTGGAGGTGATCCTCTTCCCGCCGAGCGAAGCGAGGGACTAGGGCCGCGATCAACGCAAGTTGATTTGACAGTGTTCAGCTCACACGCGGGTGAACCTACCGCACCCAGTCCAGCCCGATCTCCTCGAACACTTCCTTGTCCTCGGCCCAGTTTTCCAGCACCTTCACGTGCAGGAACAGGTGGACCTTTACCCCCAGCACCTCGGCCAGTTCCGCCCGCGCCGCTGCGCCGATCGCCTTGATCTTCGATCCGCCCTTGCCGAGCACGATCGCGCGCTGGTTGTCGCGGGTGACGACGATCTGCTGGTGGATCTCCACGCTGCCATCGGGTCGCACTTCGTATTTCTCGGGCCGCACTGCGCTGTCATAGGGCAGTTCCTCATGGAGCTGCTTGTAGAGCTGCTCGCGGGTGATCTCCGCGGCGAGCAGTCTTTCGGACGCGTCTGAGACCTGATCTTCGGGGTACATCCATTCACCCTCCGGCATCAGCCGGGCGAGGGCGTCCTTCAGTTCCGGCACCCCGTCACCGGTGAGCGCCGAAACGAAGAACACCTCGGCAAAGTCCACCTTGCCGGTCAGTTCCTGCGCCAATGCCAAGAGCGGTTCCTTCTTGGCGCGGTCGACCTTGTTGAGGACGAGGATTTTCCGCTCCGGGCGGGTCGCCAGCGTCTCCAGCAGGGGTTCCAGCTCGTGGCGGCGCTGCTTTATCGGATCGACCATCAGCAGCACCGCGTCAGCCGCCTCCGCGCCTTCCCACGCGGCGCTCACCATCGCGCGGTCCAATCGGCGGCGGGGAGCGAAGATGCCGGGCGTGTCGACGAGGATCATTTGCGTCGGCGCACCCTCTACCTCATGCAGCGCAATGCCGAGCATCCGCGCGCGGGTGGTCTGCGCCTTGGCGCTGGTGATCGCGACCTTCTGGCCGACAAGGGCGTTCACAAGAGTCGATTTGCCGGCGTTGGGCGCGCCGAGCACGGCAACAACGCCGCATTTCTGTTTGGTCATTTGATGACTTCCTCGCCGCTGTTCTTCCGCTTTGCTCCAAAGCGGCTGCGGGCGGCCGCTTGGCCTTGCGAAAACTTTCGGTTTCGATCTTGCACTACAAATCCGGTGTTCATCACCCAAACCGCTCCAGAAAGGCCTTGGCCGCGAGCCTCTCGGCTTCGCTTTTGCTGGTCGCAGTCGCTGTCGCATCGCCGACATTGCGGACGGTCACCCGCACAGTAAAGCGGGCCGCGTGATCGGGGCCGGAACGGTCGGTGACTTCATACAGCGGCGCGGCGCGGCGGTTGCCTGCGGCCCATTCCTGCAACGCGCTCTTGGGATGCTTGGCCTTGCCGACGTCGCCTTCAAGTTCCTTGGCCCAAAGGCGATAGATCAGCGCCTGCGCGGCATCGAAGCCGTTTTCGATGAAGCAGGCACCGATCAGCGCCTCCATCACATCGCCGAGGATCTTGTCGCTATCCGCCCCGCCATCGTCGCGCGCCTGCTTGCCCAGCCGGATATGCTGCGGGAGCCCGATCGTGCGGGCAATGCGCGCGCAGGTCGCGCCGCTGACGAGAGCGTTGAGTCGCTGGGAAAGCCTGCCTTCCGGCGCGTCTCCGGCGCGGAACAGCCAGGCCGCCACCGACAGGCCCAGCACCCTGTCGCCGAGGAATTCAAGCCGCTGGTAATCGGCTGCATCCGCCGGGCCTGATCCATTGAAACTGCCGTGGGTCAGCGCCTCCAGCCACGGGGCCTCATTGGCGACATGAAAGCCCTGCGCCTCCAGCCATGCGCGCGCGGAAGGTTCGAGCGCGGTCACAGCAGACTTCCGATCCGTTCCCAGCGGGCGGCGGTAAACCACGTCCACGGGTTGCCCCAATCGGCGCTGCCATCGCTTGACCAGACAATCACGCTCGCCCGGCCCACGAGCAAGTCCTGCGGCACCAGCCCAACGCCGTCGCCTGCTGCTGCTGCAAATCGGCTGTCCCGCGAGCTGTCGCGGTTGTCGCCCATCACGAACATCGTACCAGCCGGCACTTTGACCGGGGCGAAGCCGTCATACGGCGTGGACCCGAAATCGAGGACATCGTAGGCTCTGCCGCCGGGCAGGGTTTCGCGCAGCCGGGTGTAGCGACAGGTCGGGTTACCCTCGGCATCGGCGCTCTCCCGTCCGCCCCAGGCGCAGGCGGTGTTCGGCGAAAGCGGGATGATGGCATCGCCGAGCACTTGGCGCGGAAGGCGCTCGCCGTTCAGCACCACTTCGCCGTTGATCACCGCCACGCTGTCGCCCGGCAGGCCGATCACCCGCTTGATATAGTCGCGCCCGTCAACCGGGTGCTTGAAGATCACGATATCGCCGCGTTCCGGCGGGCGGGCGAACAGCCGCCCTTCCGGCAAGGGCAGATCAATGGGGAGCGAATGGCGCGAAATGCCATAGGGCCACTTTGCGGCCAGCAGATAATCGCCGTTCATCAGCCGCGGTAACATGCTCTCGGACGGGATCGAGAATGGCGAGAATACGAATACCCGGAACGCCAGAACGACCAGCAAAAGCTTGATGATAAACCAGAAAAAACCGCCCCAGGTGTCTCCCGGTCGCACGGTTCGGGCGGCATGCGGCTGGGGCCGGAGCGATTGGGTCTTAACATCCATCTGTGCTGCCCTTACTCGCACCGGCAAACTTGCGCAAAGGGGAACGGCGATGAGCGGATTTTCGGACAAGGAAGCGATGGGCGCCGCTTGGGCGCGGCTGCGCGATGTCTCGCACCTGACCCTTGCTGAACTTTTCGCCGGCGATCCGGCCCGCACCGAAGCGATGACCCGGCGCATCGCCTGGCCGGTCGAGCCAGGGAGCGCGGCCGAAACGGGTATGCGGATCGACTTTGCCAAGACCCATCTGAGCGCGGATGCGCTCGCAGCATTCGAGGCGCTGGCTCAGGCGGCGGGCTTTGGCGCGGCGCGCGAGGCGCTGTTCGGCGGCGGGATCGTCAACCCGACCGAAGGCCGCGCCGCCACCCACGGCGCCCTGCGCGGCAGCGGCACGCCTGCACAGGTCGAGGAAGCCGAGGCCCTGCTTGCAAGGATGGGCATGCTGGTCGAGGCCATCCATGAAGGGGCGCTGGGCGAAGTACGACATTGCATCGCCATCGGCATCGGCGGCTCGGCGCTCGGCCCTGCGCTCGCCATCGACGCGCTGACCCGCGATCTGGCGCTGGTCGATGTCCATGTGGTTTCGAACATCGACGGGCTGGCGCTGGAACAGGCCTTCCGCGCCTGCGATCCGGCCGCGACCCTGATCGCGGTCGCCTCCAAGACCTTCACCACGATTGAAACCATGACCAATGCTGCCAGCGCGCTGAAGTGGCTCGCCGACAACGGCGTGGAAGACCCCGGCGGGCGGGTGATTGCGCTGACCGCCGCGCCCGACAAGGCAGTGGAGTGGGGCGTGGACGAAACCCGCGTGCTGCCCTTCGTCGAGAGCGTGGGCGGACGCTATTCGCTGTTCTCGAGCATCGGCTTTCCGGTGGCGCTGGCGGTGGGCATGGACGAATTCCGGGCGATGCTGGCCGGGGCAAAGGCGGTGGACGATCACTTCCGCCAGACCGAAGGCCGCGCCAACGCCCCGCTGCTCGCGGCTTTCTGTGACCAGTATTACACCCGGTTGCGCGGCTGCCAGACCCGCGCGGTGTTCGCCTATGATGAACGCCTCGCGCTGCTGCCCGACTATCTCCAACAGCTTGAAATGGAGTCCAACGGCAAGAGCGTGACGATTGACGGCGCGCCCGTTGATGGCGCGACGGCGGCGGTGACGTGGGGTGGGGTGGGGACTGACGCGCAGCATGCGGTGTTCCAGTTGTTGCATCAAGGCACCCATCTGATCCCGGTCGACTTTATCGCCAGCATCGCGCCGGGCGATGATCTTGATCCGGCGCATCACCGCATCCTGCTGATGAACTGTCTGGCGCAAGGCGCGGCGCTGATGGCGGGCAAGCCGTCCGATGATCCGGCGCGCGTCTATCCGGGCGACCGACCCTCGACCACCTTCCTGCTGGACGATTGCGACGCGGCGGCGCTGGGCGCGCTGATTGCCTTCCACGAACACCGCACTTTTGCCAACGCTGTCCTTATGGGAATCAACCCCTTCGACCAGTTCGGCGTGGAGCTGGGCAAGGCGATCGCCAAGCAGATCGAGAGCGGTGAGGGCGAGTTCGACCCCTCCACCAAGGCGCTGATGGCGGCGGCGGGGCTGGGGTAAGCGCGTATTCGATTGACTTTCGCGCCCTTTGCCCCCACATGGCCGCCATCGAAGCGCGCTAGCCATGCGTGAAGCGGCGGAATTTACGAAAGCTTCTGCCCCGGCCGCGCCTCGGTTCTACCCCCAAGACTTCCCTTTTCACGCGGGCGGTTTCAACCCCCGCGCCGCGCGTGGCTGCCACAGAGCAAGCCTGCGCGCGTCGCAGACTATTTGCGAGTGCAATCTACATGACGACTTTTGCTGACCTCGGGCTGTCGCAGCCCGTGCTCCAGGCCCTTGATATCAAGGGCTATTCCACGCCGACCCCGATCCAGGAACAGGCCATTCCCCCGTGCTGAAGGGCCGCGATCTGCTCGGCATCGCGCAGACCGGCACCGGCAAGACCGCCGCCTTCATGCTTCCCAGCATCGACCGGCTGCGCGAGGCCGACAAGCAGATCCCGTTCAAGTCCTGCCGCATGCTGGTGCTCGCGCCGACCCGCGAGCTGGCGGTGCAGATCGCTGACAGCGCCAAGGATTACGGCGCGCTTGCCGGGCTGAAGGTGCAGTGCATCGTTGGCGGCACGTCTGTCGGCAAGGATCGCAACAAGCTCCACCGCGGCACTGACATTCTGGTGGCGACGCCGGGCCGCCTGCTCGACCTGATCGACCAGAAGGCTTTCAACCTCAATGGCATCGAAATCCTGGTGCTCGACGAGGCCGACCAGATGCTCGACTTGGGCTTCATCCATGCCCTGCGCAAGATCCGCGAACTGGCCCCCAAGGATCGCCAGACGCTGTTCTTCAGCGCGACCATGCCCAAGGCGATCAAGGAGCTGGTGAGCGGCTATTGCAACAACCCCGTGCACGTCTCTGTGACGCCTGAAAGCACCACCGCCGAACGCATCGACCAATATCTGTTCATGGTGCAGCAGGACGAGAAGCTCAGCTTGCTCCAGATGATCCTCAAGGGCCGTCATCCGGTGCCCGGCGAGTTCGAGCGCATCCTGATCTTCACCCGCACCAAGCACGGCGCGGACCGGGTGGTGAAGAAGCTAGCGCACGCCGGGATCGAGGCCAACGCCATCCACGGCAACAAGTCGCAGCCGCAGCGCCAGCGCGCGCTCGACGAGTTCAGGAAGGCCCGCGTGCCGATCCTGATCGCGACCGACGTCGCCGCGCGCGGGATCGACATTCCGGGCGTCAGCCACGTCATCAATTACGAGCTGCCCAACGTGCCCGAACAATATGTCCACCGCATCGGCCGCACCGCGCGTGCGGGTAGAGATGGCGTGGCGATCGCCTTCTGCGCCGAGGACGAACGCGCTTACCTCAAGGATATCCGCAAGACGACCGGCGCGGAACTGGAGCGCCTGCCACTGCCCGACAATTTCCGCGCGGTGGTGGAAGGCGAGGGGCCGGAAAAACCCGCGCCGCGCCAGCCGATGAAGCGGGTGCAGGCCCGTCCGCTCGGGCAGCGCAAGCCGCGTCCCGAGCAACGGGGCGAACAGCGCGGCGAGCGTCGTCCGCAGCAGGGCGAACAGCGCCGTGCCGAAGGCGAAAATCGGGGCGAACGACGTCCACAGGGTGATCGCAAGCCGCAGCACGCACAGGGCAAGCCCGGCGGCGGCCAGAACCGTTCGCGCGGTGGTCGCGGGCGCGGGCGTCCCGGCGGCGGTGGAGGTCGTCCCCGCGCCGCGCAGGGCTGACCCTGCGGGCCTGCGCCTCATCAACTGAAACACGGCTTTGCGCGCGTCGGTGGTTGCTCCCACCGGCGCGCGTCGCCATATGCGCCCCAGCCAGAACGGGAGCAGCATCATGGCGGCAGAATACGACTACGACCTCTTCACCATTGGCGCAGGCTCGGGCGGTGTGCGCGCCAGCCGCGTTGCTGCCGCGCATGGCGCACGCGTCGCCGTGGCCGAGGAATACCGCGTCGGCGGCACCTGTGTGATCCGTGGTTGCGTGCCCAAGAAGATGCTCGTCTACGGCGCGCACTTCGCCGAGGATCTCGAAGACGCCAGGCAGTTCGGCTGGACCATTGAAGGCAAGAGCTTCGATTGGGGGCGCTTACGCGATCTCGTCCAGAACGACGTTACCCGGCTGGAGGGGCTCTATGGTCAGACCTTGTCCAACCATGATGTCACCGTGTTCAATGAACGCGCGACCATCACCGGCCCGCATCAGATCACGCTGGCGAGCGGCAAGGTATTGACCGCGAAATACATCCTGATCGCCACTGGCGCGCGCCCGCATATCCCTGACTTTCCAGGCAATGAGCACGTCATCACCTCCAACGAGGCGTTTCACCTCGATGCCATTCCGCGCCGTATCCTGATCGCGGGCGGGGGCTACATCGCCAACGAATTCGCCGGCATCTTCAACGAATTCGGCAGCAAGGTCACGATCGCCAACCGCTCCGACACGATCCTGCGCGGCTATGACGAGGCAGTGCGTGACAGGTTGCTCCAGATCAGCCTGACCAAGGGCATCGAGTTCTGCTTCAACGCGCAGTTCGAATCTGTCGAAAAGCAGGACGATGGCACGCTGCTGGTCAAGCTGACCGGGCAGGATGCACGTGTGTTCGATTGCGTCATGGTGGCCACCGGGCGCGTGCCGAACATCGAAGGGCTCGGGCTGGAGACGATCGGGGTCGAAGTGGGCAAGCGCGGCGAGATCATCGTCGACGCCTTCAGCCGCACCAATGTCGATCACGTCTATGCCGTGGGCGACGTGACCGACCGGGTGCAGCTTACGCCGGTGGCGATCCGCGAAGGGCAGGCCTTTGCCGATAGCGTGTTCGGCGGGGTGGAGCCCTATGCGGTCGATCATTCCTGCGTGCCGAGCGCGGTCTTCAGCCACCCGCCCATCGCAGCCGTGGGCCTGACCGAGGGCGAGTCGCGCAATGTGCTTGGCAGCATAAGGGTTTATCAGGCCGATTTCCGCCCGATGAAAAACGTCGTAGCAGGGCGCAACGAGCGCAGCCTCTACAAGATGATCGTCGATGCCGCCTCGGACAGGATCGTCGGCATCCACATGATCGGCCCCGAAGCGCCGGAGATCATGCAGGCCGCCGCGATTGCGGTGAAAGCCGGACTGACCAAGGCCGATTTCGACGCGACCGTGGCCATCCACCCGACCATGGCCGAGGAATTGGTGCTGTTCAAATAGTGAGCCGCTTCATCTTTGCTGCGTCTCTCGCCCCGTTTCGGCACAGCCCTTGGCGCGGTGCAAGACGGCTGCGGGGGCATGGTTTAACAGTTCTTTCATGAACATCATGACCCTCACCGCGCGCCAGCTGCGCGAACTCGAATATCACCGTGAACACGCGGCTACCTATGGCGAGGAAGCACTGCAGCCGGTCGCTGACGACGTGATTGTCAGTGCCGCGCGGCGGCCGTGGAACGCCTATTGGTCGATGTATGACCGGCTGCTTGCGGCAGATCTGGCGGGCAAGGCGGTGCTGGTGCTGGGCTGCGGCTTTGGCGATGATGCGATCCGCATCGCGCAGCTGGGCGCGCGGGTTTCGGCCTGCGACCTTTCGCCCGAATCGCTCGCCATCGCCGAGATGCGCGCGCGCCGCGCCGGGGTAGGGATCGACTTTGCCGCCATGCCAGCCGAAGCCATGACCTATGGCGCGGACAGCTTCGATGCGGTGGTGTTCGTCGACATCCTCCACCATGTCGATATTGCCGCGACCATGGCCGAAGTCGCGCGGGTACTGAAGCCCGGTGCGCTTGTGATCGGCGATGAACTCTACACCCACTCGCGCCTCCAGCGCATCCGTGAGAGCGCCGCCGTGCAGCGCCTGCTCTATCCGCTGATGCGCGGCTGGATCTATGACGGCGAGACGCCCTACATCACCGAGGACGAACACAAGATCGACGAGCATGAATTCGCGCTTGTCACCGCGCGGCTGGCGGGGTGGGAAACCGCCTGGTTCAACGTGCTCGAAGGCCGCCTCTATCCCTCGCGCATGATCTGGGCCTCGCGGATCGAGCGGGCTGTCATGCGTCCCCTGCGCGCGCTCGCGCCGCTGCTGGCGGGCCGCGTAGTGTTCAGCGGGCGGTTGGCAAAATAGGGCTTCAGGCGCCGAAGCGGGCTGGCGAAAACATCTCTGGCGTCAGGCCTGCAGCGGTGCAGTCTTCGGGGAAGGGCAGACCCAGCACGGCCGCCGCTGCGATGCGCGACAGGGCAGGGGCGGTCTGGAACCCAGCGCCGCCTTGCCCGGCGCACCAGATGAACCCCGGCGCGCCCGCCGCATGGCCCACCAACGGCAATTCGTCAGGCGCGAAACTTCTGAGGCCTGCCCAGCTGTGGGCGATGCGGCGGATGGCGAGGGTGGTCGCCCGTTCCACCCGGTCAGCGGCAATCGCGATGTCGAGTTCCTCGGGCGCGGCGTCGCAAGGCTCGGATGGGGTCTGGTCCATGCTTGAGGCGAGGATCTGGCTGCGGCCTTCGGGCAGCAGGTAGAAGCCTTCGCCCACGGTCTTGGTGAAGGGCCAATTGCGCACGTCTTCGTCCGCGGGCGCAGCAAAGCTGATCACGGTTCGGCGGCGCGGCTGAAGGCCGATGGGGGTGACCCCGGCCATGCGGGCTACTTCATCCGCCCAAGCGCCCGCCGCATTGACGAGCAGCGGCGCAGCAAAGCCGCCCGCCGACGTCTCCACCCGCCAGCCAGCCCCCTCGTGCGCAATCGCCGCTACCTGCGCGCCTGTCACCAGAGTGCCGCCATGGGTGCGCAGCGCCGCCACATCGGCCTGCAGCATCGCGTTGGTATCGAGCTTCAGTGACCCGCGATCGACCAGCGCCGCGGCGCAGGCGTCGGGCCTCAAGGCGGGCATCAGCGCCAGCGCATCGTCCGGCCCGATCCGGCTGTAATCGCAGCCATAGAGCCGGTGGACATCCTCCAGCGCATCGAGCGCCGCAATCTGGCCTGCCGCAGCGATATGCAGCGCGGGATGGATGCTGCCATGTGCGGCGAGGTCGGCCATGCTCAGCGCCGTCAGGGTGCGCACCGGTTCGTTGCCGAGGCCGTAATGCGCGAAGGCGACCGAGCGGCCCGAGGCGTGGTAGCCGGGCGCGCTCTCGCCCTCCAGCACCGTCACCGTGGCGTGCCCCGCCAGCCGCGCCGCCAGAGAAAGCCCCGCGATCCCGCCGCCGATCACCAACACGTCAGAGACAAACATCGCGGCCACCTTTCCCATCGTCCCGCCACTTTTGCCACGTTGACGCTTGCACGCGCCTAAGGCAACGCACCACGGCAAGAGAGCCACAGGAGAGGAACCCCCGTGTCCGCCAACATTGCCGAAATGGAACGCCGCCGTGAAGCTGCCCGGATGGGCGGCGGGGCCAAGCGCATCGAAGCTCAGCACGCCAAGGGCAAGCTGACCGCGCGCGAACGCCTCGACGTGCTGCTCGACGAAGGCAGCTTCGAGGAAATCGACACTTACGTCGAGCACGACTGCATGGATTTCGGCATGGAAACCCAGCGCATTCCGGGTGACGGGGTGGTGACGGGCAGCGGCACCATCAATGGCCGGCTGGTCTACGTGTTCTCGCAGGATTTCACCGTCTTCGGCGGCTCGCTGTCCAAGCGCCATGCCGAGAAGATCTGCAAGGTGATGGATACCGCGATGAAGGTCGGCGCGCCGGTGATCGGGTTGAACGATTCGGGCGGGGCGCGCATTCAGGAGGGCGTGGCGAGCCTTGGCGGTTATGCCGAGGTGTTCCAGCGCAATGTGCTGGCGAGCGGCGTCGTCCCGCAGATCAGCCTCATCATGGGGCCGTGCGCGGGCGGGGCGGTCTATTCGCCCGCCATGACCGACTTCATCTTCATGGTGAAGGATTCGAGCTACATGTTCGTCACCGGGCCGGACGTGGTGAAGACCGTCACCAACGAGGTCGTGACACAGGAAGAACTGGGCGGGGCGATCACGCACACCACCAAGACCTCGGTTGCCGATCTGGCTTACGAGAACGATGTCGAGGCCCTGCTGGCGACCCGGCGCTTCATGGATTTCCTGCCGCTCTCGAACCGCGAGGAAGTGCCGGTGCTCCCCACCAGCGATCCGTGGGACCGGCTGGAGGACAGCCTCGACACGCTGATCCCCGACAACGCCAACCAGCCCTACGACATGCACGAGGTGATCACCAAGGTGCTGGACGAGGGCGATTTCTTCGAGATCCAGCCGGCGCACGCGGGCAACATCATCTGCGGTTTCGGCCGCGTGGAAGGCCGCACCGTTGGCGTGGTGGCGAACCAGCCGATGGTGCTGGCGGGTGTGCTCGACATCAATTCCTCGAAGAAGGCCGCGCGCTTCGTGCGCTTCTGCGATGCCTTCGAGATCCCGATCATCACCTTCGTCGACGTCCCCGGCTTCCTCCCCGGCACGGCGCAAGAGCTGGGCGGCATCATCAAGCACGGCGCGAAACTGCTCTTCGCCTATGCCGAGGCGACCGTGCCCAAGATCACCGTCATCACCCGCAAGGCTTACGGCGGGGCCTATGACGTGATGGCATCGAAGCACCTGCGCGGCGATTTGAACTACGCCTGGCCCACGGCGGAAATCGCGGTGATGGGCGCGAAGGGCGCGGTGGAGATCATCTTCCGGCAGGAAAAGGACGATCCCGCCAAGATCGCCGAGCGCACCAAGGAATACGAAGACCGCTTCGCCAACCCGTTTGTGGCGGCCCAGCGCGGGTACATCGACGAGGTGATCCACCCGCATTCGACCCGCCGGCGGATTGCCTTGGGGCTACGGAAGCTGCGGACGAAGAGTTTGGAGAACCCGTGGAAGAAGCATGACAATATTCCGCTCTAGCTTCGTCGACGCTTCGAAACTGACCTACCAATTCGTCTCGACCAGCGATCCTGACACGATCGGCGTCGAAGTCGAATTGGATGGCAATGTGTTGCTCGAAGTTGAGATGACTGAAGACGGCAAGATCACAGTGTACATCGACGAAGACAGTCACCAGGCTGAGTTTGAGTTGAACGAGCTACGCGCGGTTTTGACGAAGTGCGAAACCGATTTGAACGACTGGCGGAACCGCTTGATCGAACCCGGTGGAATTTGGAGCAAAGAATGAAACTCGGCCGTCTCAATCACATCGGAGTCGCCACGCCCTCCATCGCGGACTCGATTGCGTTCTATCGCGACGTCATGGGTGCGACCAAGATCCACACGCCCTTCGACCTTGAAGAGCAGGGCGTGAAGGTCTGCTTCGTCGACACCCCCGGTGCGGACGGGGCGATGAACGGCACCCAGATCGAGCTGATCGAGCCGCTGGGGGAAAACTCCACGCTTGCAGGCTTCCTCGCCAAGAACCCGCTCGGCGGACAGCATCACCTGTGCTTCGAGGTGCCCGATATCGCCGAGGCGCGCTCGGAATTCGAGGCGCTGGGCAAGCGCATCCTCGGCCCCACGCGGATCGGCGCGCATGGCACGCCTATCTTTTTCGTCCATCCCAAGGACATGGGCGGGATGCTTACCGAGATCATGGAGACGCCGAAGGACGGCACCCACTGGTCGAATTGAGAACACACCCCGCCCCGGCCACCGAGCCGGGGCCCCGCTTTCCTCCTCGGTGAAGAAGAAGCGGGGCCCCGGATCAAGTCCGGGGCGGGGAAACAGAGAGGTTGAACGAATGTCCTACGAAACCATCCGCGTTGACCGCGAAGGCCCGCTGCTCACCATTACCTTGAACCGGCCCGAGCGGCTCAATGCCATGCCCCCGGCAATGGCGGACGAGCTGGGGCAGGCCTTCTATGATCTGGGCGATGCCCGCGCGGTGCTGATCACCGGCGAGGGCAAGGGCTTCTGTTCGGGCGCAGACCTTTCTGCGCGCGGCTCCGGCTCGGCGCTGGGCGGGAAGGGCGGCAGCCACGAGGCGCTGATCAATCACTACAACCCCGCGATCAGCCAGCTGATCCGGGCGAGTGTGCCAGTGATCTGCGCGGTCAACGGCCCGGCGGCGGGCGTGGGCTGCTCGCTGGCTCTGGCGGCGGATTTCACCATTGCCGCCAAGAGCGCCTATTTCCTGCAAGCCTTCGTCAATATCGGCCTTGTGCCCGATGGCGGCTCGACCTGGCTGCTCACCCGCGCCATCGGTCGCGCCCGCGCCACGCGGATGATGATGCTTGGCGAGAAAATCTCCGGGCAGCAGGCCGAGGAATGGGGCCTGATCTACAAGTGCGTCGAAGATGCCGACCTGATGACCGAAGCCCGCGCGCTGGCCGAGAAGCTCGCCAACGGCCCGACCATTGCCTACGCCCAGATGAAGCGCAATATCGCCACCGCGCTCGACCAGAACCTGCAGATGGTGCTGCTGGCCGAGGCCGAGGCCCAGCGGGTTGCCGGCGCCACGGCGGATGCGATGGAGGGCGGCATGTCGTTTCTCCAGAAGCGTAAGCCTGAATTCAAGGGGGCGTAATTCCCCCCCACCTCCGTTCGTATCGAGCGGAGCGCGAAGCGCGCAGTCGAGATACCGGAAAGCGTGGTGTCTCGACTTCGCTCGACACGAACGGAAAAATGGTAACGCGATGACCCAAAAACCGACGCTCGAAGACTGGAACGCCCTCGCCGCCAAGGAAGTGAAGGGCCGCGATCTTAACTGGCAAACGCCCGAGGGCTTCGCGATCAAGCCGCTCTACACGGCGGAAGATCACGCGGGCTTCGATCCGGGCCTGCCGGGCTTTGCGCCCTTCACGCGCGGGGTGAAGGCCTCGATGTATGCCGGCCGTCCGTGGACCATCCGCCAATATGCGGGCTTTTCGACCGCCGAGGAATCGAACGCCTTCTACCGCCGCAACCTCGCGATGGGGCAGAAGGGGCTTTCCGTGGCCTTCGACCTTGCCACCCACCGCGGCTATGACAGCGACCACCCGCGCGTCGTCGGCGATGTCGGCAAGGCGGGGGTGGCGATCGATACGGTCGCGGACATGGAGATCCTGTTCGACCAGATTCCGCTCGACAGCATGAGCGTTTCCATGACGATGAACGGCGCGGTGATCCCTGTGCTGGCCTTCTTCATCGTCGCCGCCGAACGTCAGGGGGTGTCGCAGGACAAGCTCGAAGGGACCATCCAGAACGACATCCTCAAGGAGTTCATGGTCCGCAACACCTATATCTACCCGCCCGAGCCGAGCATGCGGATCATCTCGGACATCATCGCCTATACCTCGGCCAACATGCCGAAATTCAACTCGATTTCGATTTCCGGCTATCACATGCACGAGGCCGGGGCGACGGCGGTGCAGGAGCTTGCCTTCACCATCGCCGACGGCAAGGAATATGCCACCCGCGCCATGGCCGCAGGGCTGGATATCGACAAGTTCGCCGGCCGCCTCAGCTTCTTTTTCGGCATCGGCATGAACTTCTTCATGGAGATCGCCAAGCTGCGCGCGCGCGCGGACGCTGTGGTGGCGGGTGATGGACGGGCTGGGCGCGAAGGACGAACGCTCCAAGATGCTGCGCACCCACTGCCAGACTTCGGGCGTCAGCTTGCAGGAGCAGGATCCTTACAACAATGTCATCCGCACCACGGTGGAAGCGATGGCGGCGGTGCTGGGCGGCACCCAGTCGCTGCACACCAACGCGCTGGATGAAGCCATCGCGCTGCCGACCGATTTCAGCGCCCGCATCGCCCGCAACACCCAGCTCGTTCTTCAGGAAGAGAGCGGGATCACGAGCGTCGTCGATCCCCTCGGCGGGTCGCACTATATCGAGGCTTTGACCTCCACCCTGGTCGACGAGGCGTGGAAGCTGATCGAGGAAGTCGATGCGGCGGGCGGCATGACCGCCTTCGTCGCCACCGGCGCGCCCAAGGCCGCGATCGAGCGCGCGGCGGCGGAAAAGCAGACCAAGGTCGATAAAGCCGAGACGGTGATCGTCGGCGTCAACAAGTATCGCAAGGAACAGGAAGACGCGCTCGAGACGCTGGAAGTCGACAACCAGAAGGTCCGCGCCGGCCAGATCGCCCGTCTCGCCAAGGTGCGCGAGGGCCGTGACGAGGCGGCGTGCCGTGCGGCGCTGGCGGCGCTGACCGAGGGCTGCTCGAACGGTGCGAACCTGCTGGCGCTGGCAGTAGAGGCTGCGCGTCACGACGCGACCCTCGGCGAAATCTCTGCTGCCATGGAAGAGGTGTTCGGCCGCCACGATGCCACCCCCGCGCCGGTCAAGGGCGTCTACAAGAGCGCCTACGAATTCGACCGCCGCTGGGCGCAGGTGACCGACGGGGTGGAAGCCGTGGGCCGCCGGTTGGGCCGCAAGCCCCGCATCATGGTCGCCAAGATGGGCCAGGACGGCCACGACCGCGGTGCGAATGTGATCGCCAGCGCCTTTTCCGACATGGGCTTTGAGGTCATCTCCGGCCCGCTGTTCCAGACCCCGCAGGAGAGCGCCGCGATGGCGCTGGAGCACGATGTCGACGTGGTCGGCGCGTCGAGCCTCGCAGCGGGCCACAAGACCCTGATCCCCGAACTGATCCGGCTTTTGAAGGAAGCGGGTCGCGGCGACATCAAGGTGACGGCGGGCGGCGTCATCCCCCCGCAGGACTACGACTTCCTGCGCGAGGCGGGGGTGCAGGGGATCTATGGCCCGGGCTCGAACGTGGTGGAGTGCGCAGCGGATATTCTGGTGCTGCTCGGCCACAACATGCCGCCGCCCGGAGACTTGGGGAGCGAAGGGCTGGACGAGGCGGCGGAGTAGTGCTGCTCCACAGCCTTTCCCAAGTGCTCAAGGGAGCGCTGATCGCACTTGTGAACCTGCCGCTCATTCTTCTTTGGATGAGCGATTACAGTTTGACCACCAAGGCTTTAGGCTCAGTTGGCCTGCTGCTACTTGCTGGCTTGGTCGGCTGGGGCGGTGCGGCATTTGGCGCAAGGCTCAAGAAGCGGAGAATGTTTTGACCAACCCCCGCACCGACTGGACCCGCGAGGAAATCGCCGACCTCTTCGACCTCCCCTTCACCGAGCTGCTGTTCCAGGCCGCCAGCGTCCATCGCGAATACCACCCCGCGACCGAAGTGCAGCTTTGCACCCTGCTCAGCATCAAGACCGGCGGGTGTCCCGAGGATTGCGGCTATTGCTCGCAGTCGGTCCATGCGGACTCGGGCGTCGAGGCGACCAAGCTGATGGACGTGCAGGCCGTGCTCCAGCGCGCGGCGCAGGCGAAGGATGCGGGCTCCCAGCGGTTCTGCATGGGGGCTGCGTGGCGCAATCCCAAGGACCGCGACATGCCCGCGATCGTCGAGATCGTGAAGGGCGTCTCCGCGATGGGCCTCGAGACCTGCATGACGCTGGGAATGCTAGAGCCGCATCAGGCCGAGATGCTCGCGGACGCAGGCCTCGATTACTACAACCATAATATCGACAGCAGCCCCGAATATTACGAGCGTGTCATCTCCACCCGCGATTTCCAGTGCCGCCTCGATACGCTGGGTCACGTCCGCAAGGCGGGGATCAATGTCTGCTCCGGTGGGATCGTCGGCATGGGGGAGACGCGCGAGGACCGGGTGGGCTTTGTCCACACGCTCGCGACCCTGCCGCAGCACCCGGAGAGCGTGCCGGTCAACGCGCTGGTGCCGGTCAAGGGCACGGTGCTGGGCAATATGCTGGCCGATACGCCGCTTGCGAAGATCGACGATATCGAGTTCGTCCGCACCGTGGCGGCGGCGCGCATTACCATGCCGCGCTCGATGGTACGGCTCTCGGCGGGGCGCGAATCCATGTCCGAGGCGACGCAGGCCCTGTGCTTCCTCGCAGGCGCGAACTCGATCTTCACCGGCGACAAGCTCCTGACCGCGCCCAATGCGGGTGATGACAAGGACGGCGCGCTGTTCGCCAAGCTGGGGCTGACGGCGCTGAAGGGCGAGGAACCCGCAAGAGCCTGCAAGGCGGCGGCAGTGGCCTAGTTGCATGACCCTCGGCTTCTCGGTCGACAGCCTGCTCCCTAAGGCGCGCGGGGCGGGCAGTTGCGCATGGGGCTGGTCAAGCTTGAGGAGCACCAGTGGCTCCAGCCCAAGCCCGATTTCGCGGCGCGGGCGGCGGGGTTTGCGGACTGGCCGGAAGGTGTGCAACTGACCCCCGAGGTGGACGCGCCGGGGCGCGAGTTGGCAGCGATGGTGGGCACCCAAGGCGCTCTCCCCGAAGCAGCGCTGGCCGTTCACGAAGACCTCTGCCTCCTTAGCAAACGCGACGATGAAGACGTCTACCGCCTGATCGGTGCAGCGGTGGCCTGGCCCTCTGACTGGCACCCTGCCGAGAAAATCGGCCTGCCCCTGCGCGCGCTCCATGCGCCGATTGCGGGCTACGAGGAACAACTCGCCACCGGGGTCGACCGCTTCATGGCAACCCTGCGCCCCGGCCCGATCTACGCGCGTGCCAACTGGTTCATCGCGGCCACCGGAGCGCGCCGCTGGCTGCCCGACCGCCCCGCTACGCAAGCCTTCGCCCATGTCACGCCCGAGAACGCAGGGAGCACCCTGTTCGTGCGCTCCGAACGCCAGACCCTGCGGCGCCTGCCGCAGACCGGCGCGATCCTGTTCACCATCGGGATCTATGTGGAACCGCTCGGCAAGCTCTCGCCTGCCAACATCGCCATGCTGAGCCGCGCTGTGCAAACTCTCGTCAGCGGGGAGGGTGACCGGCGCGGCGCGCCTGCCTATGCCGACAGCCTCACCGCCTTCGCCGCCGCCCATGCCTGACGCCGCCCAAATCCGCTAGCTTGCAGCTTGCGCAATCACTCGGCATAGCCGCTGGCAAGATATGTCCTTTGGAGAGAGGCCCTAACCCTTGTTCTCGAAAATCCTGATTGCCAACCGCGGCGAGATCGCCTGCCGGGTCATTACCACCGCGCGCAAAATGGGGATCAAGACCGTCGCGGTCTATTCCGATGCCGATGCTCGCGCGCCGTTTGTGGGACTCGCGGACGAGGCGGTGCATATCGGGCCGTCGCCTGCGGCGGAATCCTATCTTGTCGCCGACAAGATCATCGCCGCGTGCAAGCAGACCGGGGCTGAGGCCGTCCACCCGGGCTATGGCTTCCTGTCGGAACGCACCTCCTTCGCCGAGGCGCTGGCGAAGGAAGGCATCGCGTTCATCGGGCCTCCCGTGGGTGCTATTGCCGCGATGGGGGACAAGATCGAATCCAAAAAACTCGCCAAGGAAGCGGGCGTCAACGTCGTCCCCGGCTTCGTCGGCGAGATCGAGGATACCGAGCACGCGGTGCGCATCTCCAACGAGATCGGGTATCCGGTGATGATGAAGGCCAGCGCGGGGGGCGGGGGCAAGGGGATGCGCCTTGCCTATTCCGAAGCTGACGTGCGCGAGGGCTTTGAAAGCGTGAAGCGCGAGGGGCTGAACTCCTTCGGCGACGACCGCGTCTTCATCGAGAAGTTCATCCTCAACCCGCGCCACATCGAGATCCAGATTCTCGGCGACCAGCACGGCAACATCCTCTATCTGAACGAGCGCGAATGCTCGATTCAGCGCCGCCACCAGAAGGTGGTGGAGGAAGCGCCGTCGCCCTTCGTCACGCCGAAAATGCGCAAGGCCATGGGCGAGCAATGCGTCGCTCTGGCGCGCGCGGTGGGCTATTACAGCGCCGGCACGGTCGAGCTGATCGTCTCCGGCGCAGACCCGACGGGGGAGAGCTTCTACTTCCTTGAAATGAACACCCGGCTTCAGGTGGAGCACCCCGTCACCGAGGCAATCACCGGCATCGACCTCGTCGAGCAGATGATCCGCGTCGCCGCCGGCGAAAAGCTCGGCATGACGCAGGACGACATCGGCATCGACGGCTGGGCGATCGAGAACCGCGTCTATGCCGAAGACCCCTATCGCGGCTTCCTGCCCTCCACCGGGCGGCTGGTGCATTATCAGCCGCCCAAGGCGAAATTCCGCCAAGGACCGTTCGCCTCGAGCGAAGTCGAGAGGCAGGAGAGCGGTGTCTCGACTTCGCTCGACACGAACGGAACTGGGTATATTCGCCTCGATGACGGCGTGTACGAAGGCGGCGAAGTGTCGCGCTTCTACGATCCGATGATCGCCAAGCTGATCACCTGGGCCCCGACCCGCGATGAAGCCGCCGATTTGCAGATCGAGGCATTGGACAATTTCCGCATCAAGGGCCTCGGCCACAATGTCGATTTCCTCAGCGCGATCATGCAGCACCCGCGCTTCCGATCGGGCGAGCTGACGACGGGCTTTATCGCCGAGGAATATCCCGAAGGCTTCCACGGCGCGGCGACCAGCGATGACATGAAGCGCATCCTCGCCGCCGTGTGCGCGGGCAATGAATTCACCCTGCAATCGCGCGCGCGGCGCATCTCGGGCCAGCTTGATGGCGATGACGGGCGCGAGGGCGTGCTGCGGGTGACGACCGATTGGCTGGTGAAGCTGGGCGATCAGCGCTTCGAAGTGATCCTTGCAGATGGCCACGCGATGGTGGACGGCGTGCGGATCGCAGGCACATGCAACTGGCGCCCCGGCATGGTGCAGGCCGAGGCCGTCGGCCGCGTGGGCGAAGGGCCGGAGCACAAGCTCGGCCTGATTGTCGAGCGGCAGGGCAACCAGTGGAAGGTGACGACGCGCGGCGCTGCGCACACCGCGCTGGTCATCCCGCAGCGGCTGGCGCGGCATGAATCGCTGATGCTCGAGAAGGTGCCGCCCGATCTCTCCAAGCTGCTCATCTGTCCGATGCCGGGGATGCTGGTGAAGCTCCACGTCGCCGAGGGCGAGACCGTGCAGCCCGGCCAGCCCTTGGCGACGGTCGAGGCGATGAAGATGGAAAACATCCTGCGCGCCGAAAAGGAAGGCGTGATCGCCAAGATCAACGCCGCCGAAGGCGAGAGCCTCGCAGTCGATGCGGTGATTCTGGAACTGGAATAGGGCGCTTTCCTACCTGCCAGCGGAAGGGCAGGATGCAGGGAATGACAGAAGTCGCCGCAAAAGCACGCGGAGAATTCTGTATATCACTGTAATAAAAGGAAAATGTGATAATTCCAGGCGGGTTTAGGTGCGGTTTAGCCCCGTGCAGGCCCGGTTTTGAGGGGGCTTAGACCCCCTCTAGACCGCTCCAGACCCCGCCTTGCCCGCCGCCAGCTCTGCGTCAAGAAACGCTGCAATGTCAGAAAGATCAACGTCGCGCGCGACATAGGCCTCGCCAAGCGCCTTGAGCAGCAGGAAGGGCAGGGTGGTGCCTTCGGCCTTCTTGTCGTGGCGCATGTGATCCACCAGCGCCGCGCCGTTGCAGGCAAGGCCGAGTGCGGCGATTTCCGACGGCAGGCCCGCTGCCGCAATCGCACGGGCAGCCCGGGCGGCATCGTCTGCCGAAAGCTCCCCCCGCCGCGCGGAATAGCGCGCCGCCAGCACCATGCCGAGCGCCACCGCCTCTCCGTGCAGCAACCGGTCGGAAAAGCCCGTCTCTGCCTCCAGCGCATGGCCGAAGGTGTGGCCGAGGTTGAGGAGCGCACGGCGGTCGAGAGTCTCGCGCTCATCCTCGGCGACGATCCGCGCCTTCATCGCGATGCTGCTGGCGATGGCGTGTTCAAGCGCGGCGGGTTCGCGTGCTAGCACCTTCTCGCCGTTCGCTTCCAGCCACGCGAAAAACGCCGCATCACCGAGCAGGCCATATTTCAGCACCTCGGCATAACCGGCGCGCATTTCCCTGTCTGGCAGGGTGGCGAGCACCAGCGGGTCGATCAGCACCAGCGAAGGCTGATGGAAGGCGCCGATCAGGTTTTTGCCCGCCGCGGTGTTGATCGCGGTTTTGCCGCCGACCGAACTGTCGACCTGCGCCAGCAATGTCGTCGGGATCTGCACAAAGCCTACCCCGCGCTTCAGAATCGCGCAGGCAAAGCCGACGAGATCGCCGACCACACCGCCGCCCAGGGCAAAGACGTGATCCTTGCGGGTGACGCCCAGCGCCAGCAGCCAGTCGCACAGGCGTTCCAACACGCGCCATGTCTTGGCGTCCTCGCCCGGTTCGACCACGAACCATTCGGCCTTGATGCCTGCCGAAGCGAGCCGGTCATTCAGATCGCCGGCAAAGATGGCGTGGGTGTTGGTATCCGCGACAAAGGGGACAGCCCGACCGGTGCGGTTATAGGGCGCAAGATAGGGCTCGGCACGGCTGGCGATATGGTCGAGCAATCCCTGCTCGATCACCACCTCGTAAGCACGCCCGGCCAGAGCAACGGGAATTACAGCCATTTGTCTATCGCCTCGATAATGGCGCGGGCAGTGTCGGCATGGGGGCCGTTCTCGCTGACCACGCGAATATGCGCCTCGCCGTAGAAGGGTTCACGCTCGGCCGCCAGTCGGGTGAGGATCTGCTTGGGATCGCCCTGCTTCAAAAGCGGGCGATTGCCGCGCCGCGCGGTGCGCTCCACCAGCGTGTCGATGTCGCAATCGATCCACACCGCGATGCCTTTCTCCAGTACCGCCGCGCGCGTCTGCGGGTCGACGAAAGCCCCGCCCCCGGTGGCGATGACCCCGTGGCCTTCATCGATCAGGCGGGCGATGACGCGGCGTTCTCCGTCGCGGAAATGGGCCTCGCCGAAGGTTTCGAAGATTTCCGGGATGGAACGCTGGGCGGCCTCGGCGATGGCATCGTCGGCATCCACGAAATCGCGCCCGAGCATCGCGGCAAGCTTGCGCCCGACGGTGGACTTTCCCACGCCCATAAGGCCCACCAGCACAATCGGCCGGTCAATGCGCGCCGCGATGGCGGACAGCGCCTGGGGATGGGTGGACGGTTTTTCAGCGGACATTGCCGCTTGGCCTATAGATGGGCTAGGACGCGCGCAATATGCCAAACCTGCGGTCCAAGTCGCTCTCCTCGTCCGGTTTCGAACCTGCCCGCTCTGCCGGGCAGCGCGGGTTGCCGCAATGGGCGGCAGCGACGGCTGTGGTCGTCGGCGGATTGCTGGCGCTGGCGTGGATTGATGGCGGAGAGGAGCCGCTTCGCCCGATTGCCGAAGATGTGGCCCTGCCGGAGCAGCCGCAATGATCCGTCGGGCAGGATGGGGCATCAGCGTTCTCGCGCTCGGGATCGCCGGAGCGCTGGGCGGTGCGGGGCTGGCGAGCCTGGCAGGGGCGCAGAGCCAGCCCGAATCACTGCTGCCGCCGGGTTTTGACGATCCCGCGCCTGCGCCGACACCGCGGCAAAGCCCGACGCCCTCGACCACGCCTGCGCCGCGCCCTGTTCCCGGAGCGTCCGCGCCGCTGCCAGCGGGGCAGCCGGGCGCTGCACCATACGTGCCGCCGGCAGCCGTCGATCCGGCGAGCCTCCCTCCGCTGCCGGGAATTTCCCGCGATGAGTTGGCCCGCCTGCCGAGCCTCGAAAAGCTGGAGGCGATGTCGACCGACGAGCTCGACAAGCTTCTTGGCCTCAAGCCCAAGACCGATATGCCGCCCGGTGCCCGCAGGGCGCTGACGCGGGTTGGTGTTTTGGCGGCGGATGAAGGCGGCCTGCCGCCGGTTTCGCTGGCGAACCAGCCCGAGGCGCTAGTGCGCGCGGTGCTGGCCGGGACGCGCGGGCCGATGGTTTCGCGCTGGGGTCACATCCTGATGCGCCGCGCGCTGGCGAGCCGCCTTGCTGCGCCGCTCGGGATGGATCCGATGGAGTTTGCCGCCCTGCGCGTGGCGGTGCTCAACGGGATGGGCGAATATGCCATCGCGCGCGCCGTGGTGCAGGATGTCGATACGGCCAACTGGTCGCCCGGTCTGACCGATGCGGCGCTGACCGCCTATCTTGCCAGCGGCGACATCACCGGGGCTTGTCCCGCCGTGCGCCTGCAGGGCTCGGCGCGCGAGGATGCCGAGTGGCAGATGTGGCAGGCGATCTGCAATGCCTATGCAGGGGAAACCGCGCTTGCTGCGGCGCAGCTTGACCGTGCGCTTGGCCGGGGGATTGCGCCGCGGATCGACGTGCTGCTCGCCCGCCGCTTTGCAGGTGCCGCCGGACGCGGACAACGCGCGGTCGAGATCGAGTGGAAGGATGTCGAGGAACTGAACCCCTGGCGGTTCGGGCTTGCCACGGCGCTGGGCGAGCCGGTTCCCGAAGGGCTGATGGACGGCGCACTGAAAGCGCGAGGCGGGGCCTATTATGCCCGCGTGGGCGCGCTTCTGCCGATGCTGCCTGCGCTTCAGCGCGCACCCTATGCCGGGCGGGCGGGGCGCGAAGGGATACTGTCGGCGAGCGCGATGGTTGATCTCTATTCGGAAGTCTACGCCGACCCGGCGGCGGCTGGTGATCCGCAGACCCATGCCGCGACATTGCGCGATGCCTATATTGCCGCTGATCCGGCCGCGCGCATTGCGGCAATGGAGCGGTTGTGGGCAGCCGGCGCTCAGCTTGGCGGAGGGGATGGCTATGGCGCGCGGGTGCTGACCGCCTACGCTGCCGCACGCATTCCGGCGCGCGAGGCCCATGCCGGGGTCGCTGGTGATCTGATCGCGGCGATGCTGGCCGCAGGGCTCGATGCCAATGCCGCACGCTGGTCTGGCGTCGTCAAGGAAGGCTCGCTTGGCTGGGCGCTGATTGCGGTGGCCGCGCCGGGGGCAGGCACGGCGGGGCAGGACGCGGTGCAGAGCTTCATCAGCGATGATGACAGCGATGATGCCCGCAAGTCCGCCTTCCTCGTCGCAGGTCTTGCCGGGCTCGGTCGCCTGAGTGCCAGCAATGCCGCTGCGCTTTCAGGGGATCTCGGCGTCGATCTGTCGCGCCAGACTCGCTGGAGCCGCACCATCGACCGCGCGGCAGAGGTCGGCAATCCGGCGTTGGTGGTATTGCTCGCAGGGCTCGGGATGCAGGGGACGAGCTGGGAGCAGATGACCCCGCTGCACCTCTATCACATCACCGCCGCACTGACCCGTGTCGGCCTTGAGGCCGAGGCCCGGATGATCGCCGCCGAGGCGGTCGCGCGCGGGTAAGGCGCGCTGTGTCGGCCGCGACCGACGCCTTCCTCGCCATGCTCGCTGCCGAGCGCGGGGCGGCGCGCAATACGCTGGCCGCCTATGCCCGCGATCTTGCGCAGGCCGAGGAAGCGATCGGTGATCTGGCAGTGGCAGAGCGTGACGCGGTGGCCGGACTGGCGGGCAAGTGGGCCGCGCTCGCCCCGGCAAGTGTTGCCCGCAAGGCTTCGGCGCTCAGGCAGTTTTTCGGCTTTGCGATCGACGAGGGCTGGCGTCAGGACGATCCCTCGGCGGCGCTGCCTGCGCCCCGTGCGCGCCGCCCGCTGCCCAAGGTGCTTGGCCACGATCAGATCGCCGCTCTTTTCACTCGCGCCGAGGCGGAAGCGGCGGGGGGTGAACCCAAGGCGGTGCGGCTGCTGGCGCTGATCGAACTGCTCTATGGATCGGGCCTGCGCGCCACCGAACTGGTCAGCCTGCCGCTCTCAGCGGTGCCGCGCGATGCTCCGTTCCTGACGGTGACGGGCAAGGGCGGGGCAAGTCGCATGGTACCGGTTGGCGCACGGGCGCTGGAGGCGCTGGGACGCTGGCTGGCGCTGCGCCCGCAAGTGCCGCCGTCGCGTTATCTGTTCCCATCGGCCAAGGGTGGGCATTTCAGCCGGGTGCGCCTGTTCCAGCTCATCAAGGCACTGGCAGCGCGGGCCGGAATCGATCCGGCGATCATCAGCCCGCATGTCCTGCGCCATGCCTTTGCGACACACCTTCTGGAAGGCGGGGCTGACTTGCGCGTGCTTCAGACGCTGCTCGGTCATGCCGATATCGCGACCACCCAGATCTATACCCATGTTGATAGCGCGCGCCTTGTTGCCCTCGTCAATTCCCGTCACCCGCTTGCAACCCGGACAACATCAGACTAGCGCCGACCGATGATTTCCTACCTCGATTTCGAGAAGCCGATCGCACAGCTGGAAGAACGCATCGCCCAGTTGCGTAGCGTCAACGCCCTGCATGATGTCGATGTCGCGCAAGAGATTGTCCGGCTCGAAGCCAAGAGCACCGAGCTTTTGGCCAGCACCTACGCCTCGCTCACGCCGTGGCAGAAGACGCAGGTCGCGCGCCATCCGCAAAGGCCGCATTTCCGCGATTATGTCGCCCATGCCTTCAGCGAATTTGTGCCGTTGGGCGGTGACAGGCTCTATGCCGACGATCTGGCCATCATGGGTGGTTTTGCGCGGCTGAACGGTCGGCGCGTGATGCTGATCGGCCATGAGAAAGGCCACGACACGCAAAGCCGCATCCGCCACAATTTCGGCATGGGCAAGCCCGAAGGGTATCGCAAGGCAATCCGCCTGATGGAACTGGCAAGCCGATTCGGCCTGCCGGTGGTGACGCTGGTAGATACATCCGGTGCTTTTCCGGGGATCGAGGCTGAGGAACGCGGCCAGGCCGAAGCTATCGCCCGCGCAACCGAGGCCTGTCTCGCGCTGCAAGTGCCGATGGTTGCCGCAATCGTGGGCGAAGGCGGATCGGGCGGCGCCGTGGCGCTTGCCTCGGCCAACCGTGTGCTGATGATGGAGCACGCGGTCTATTCGGTTATCAGCCCGGAAGGTTGCGCCTCGATCCTGTGGCGCACCTCGGAAAAGGCACCGGATGCAGCGCAAGCGATGAAGGTGACGGCGCAGGATCTCAAGCGCATCCATGTGATTGACCGCATCGTGAAAGAGCCGGTGGGCGGAGCGCACCGCGATTCCGTTGCAGCGGCGCGGATGCTGGGAGCTGCCTTGACCGAGGAAGTGGACCTGCTTGCGGGCCAGACAGCGGCGGAACTGGTGGCCGGGCGCGAAGAACGCTTTCTCGCCATTGGCGGTTAGGGTGCGACGGGCCATCGCGAGTTAAGCTTTCGTTTGCCAAGACTTTCCGGCGCGCCGCTTTCCCGATAGGCTGGGAATTCGAATGGCGGCGGAAAGGGACGGATCATGGCACGAATTTCACGCGCAATCCTTGCGCTGGGCGCAGCACCTCTGGCGTTGACCGGATGCATGGGCGCAGGTGGAGCAATCCCCTCGGCATCGACTCCGATCACAGCCCAGGAAGCCCAGATGGGTGCAAAGTATCACCCCCAATTCATTGCCGAATTCGGCGGTGCGATGACCGGCGCTCACGCGCAATATGTCGAACAGGTGGGCAAGAATATCGCGGTGCAATCGGGGCTCGGCAACGCGCGCGAGAGCTTTACCGTCAGCTTGCTCAATTCGCCGGTGCATAATGCCTTCGCGGTGCCGGGGGGCTATATCTACACAACCCGCCAGCTGGTCACTCTGATGAACAACGAGGCGGAGCTTGCAGCGGTGCTGGGCCACGAGGTTGGTCATGTCGCCGCGCGCCATTCGCAGCGGCGTCAGCAGGCAGCGCAGAACAATTCGATCCTGGGCGTGCTGGGGGCGATCGGCTCGGCGATCCTGCTGGGCGATTCGGGACTTGGCCAGACGCTTTCGCGCACGTTCATGGAAGGCTCGCAGCTTCTGACGCTCAGGTTCTCGCGCAAGCAGGAACTGGAGGCGGATGATCTCGGCATCGAATATCTCGGGCGTGCAGGTTACGATCGGCGCGCGATGGGGACCGTGCTGGCGAGCCTTGCAGCGCAGAACGGTCTCGATGCGCGTCTTCAGGGCCGCAATGCCAGCGTGCCGGAATGGGCCTCGACTCACCCCGACCCGGCAAGCCGCGTGCAGAGCGCCTTGGCCAAGGCCGGAGCGGCAGGCACCGGCGGGGTGACGAACCGCGATACCTTCCTGACGCGAATCGATGGTCTGCTGTATGGCGATGATCCCGCACAGGGCCTGATCGAGGGGAGCACCTTCATTCACCCTGAATTGCGTTTCGCCTTCACCGCGCCGCAGGGCTTTTACATGGTCAACGGCACGCGCGCGGTCAGCATTCAGGGGCAGGGCGGCCAGGCGCAGATGACGCTGGCAGCCTATAACGGCAATCTTGAAACCTATGTCCGCCAGCAGTTCACAGCGCTTGGCGGGCAGAACAATGCCAATCTCGCCCCGCAGCAGATTGAACGCAGGACGATCAACGGGTTACCGGCTGTTTACGGCGTGGCGCGGGTCAACAACGGTCGCAGTCAGGTTGATCTGGTCGTCTATGCCTATGAATTTGCGCGTGACAGAGCCTATCACTTTGTCGCGATTGCGCCGGCAGGCCGCGCGGCGACCTTTGATCCGATGTTCCAGTCGATGCGGCGAATCACCGACCGCGAGGCGACCAGCGTTGTGCCAAAGAAGGTGCAGGTGGTGACCGTGGCCCGCGGCGATACCGTGGCGAGCCTTGCGCGGCGGATGGCCTATCCCGCGGCGCAGGAAGATCGCTTCCGCGTGCTGAATGCCTTGGGTAGCAATGATACCGTAACGCCGGGCCAGAAGGTCAAGATCGTGGTGCGCGGGCGCTGATTCACCCGGATTGTGCCGGTCAGGCTCGCCGCAGGTAAGCAATATGCGGCGCGCACAAACAAAAACGGCGGGGATTGCTCCCCGCCGTTCCTGTGAATTCGCGTGCTCGAATTACGAGGTCAGCGCGGTGTTCACTTCACCGAAGGTGGTGTTGAGGTTGGTGCCCAGCTGGGTCATGGCGGTGATCGCGGCGACGGCGATCAGAGCGGCGATCAGGCCGTATTCGATGGCGGTGGCGCCCTGTTCGTCACGGACGAGGTTCTTGAAGAAGGTCATGTGTCGTCTCCTGGTTTGGTCTTCGGTACCCGTGCCCCCCTGTTCGCGGCGGGCAATTCTTGAGCTAATCGATACCAGTTGAGAAATTACTAACTCGGCGAAGAGTAAAATCTTAATTCCCCATGGCAGCGCTTGTCTGAGCCTCAACGTCGTTCCACATCTCGATCGTTGCATTGGCAACGTTGTTCATCGAACCGACGATGACGAGGACGATAAGGCTCACAATCAGACCGTATTCGATCGCGGTGGCACCGGTGGTGTCGTCGACAATGCTCTTGATGAAAGTCGGCAACATCGGGAGGCCCCCTGTCTTCTGCGTCCTGATGAGATGTAAAATCCGCTCTACGGGTTAAGAAAAAGTTGATGGAAGCACCGATGATGGAAAAAATTCCGACATGAGCGCCAGATGGATCCCGGTAGTGGCGGCTGCATTGGCGCGGTCGGACGGACTGTGGCTGATGCATCGCCGTCCGGAAGGAAAGCATCATGCAGGGCTCTGGGAATTCCCCGGAGGCAAGGTTGAAGCATCTGAAATGCCAGTGGATTGTCTGCTGCGCGAGTTGCACGAGGAACTCGGCATCACGGTGCAGCGGCACGCTTGCCGCCCTCGGGCATTTGCCGAAACCGCCCCCGATGATGCCGACAGAGCGATTGTCCTCATGCTTTACACTGTGAGCGAATGGGAGGGTGATCCCATCCCTCTGGAGGGAGGCGAAATCGGTTGGTTCACGCCCGCCGAGGCTTTGGCGCTTCCCAAGCCGCCGCTTGACGTGGAACTGGCTGCAAAGCTGTTTCAAAATTTCTGAAGGGTGCCAAAAGACGCTTGCCAAGCCCTGCCGACGCCCCTAGATGGCCCCCCTCAGCGCGCACCCGTAGCTCAGCTGGATAGAGCACCAGACTACGAATCTGGGGGTCAGAGGTTCGAATCCTTTCGGGTGCGCCAACAACGCCCGCTCCTCGCAAGAGGGGCGGGCGTTGTTGGTTTCCGACCCGGTCAGCCGTCGATTCAATCTTCGACACTTGCCTCAAGCGCGTGCATGTCCTTGTCCGACAGGCCGAAGTGGTGGCCCGCCTCGTGGATCACGACATGGCGAATCAGGGCTGCAAAGCTGACGCCGGTTTCCTCCATCTCGGCCAGCAGCGGCTGACGGAACAGAGTGATGACCGGCGGCATCACCTCGGTATCCCATTGCGATCTTTCGGTCAGGGCTACGCCTTCATACAGGCCGGTAAGCTCCCAGCGATCCTCGATCCCTACTGCCTTCAGCTGATCAGGAGCGGCAAAATCCTCCACCCTGAGCACCACATCGGTCATTTCGCGGCGAAACACGGCTGGCAGGCGCGCCAGCACAGCGCGCGCGGCAGCTTCGAAATCGGCACTGGTCGGGTGTGACACGCTGCTTTTGCATCCTTTCGTGCGGCGGGGGGGTGAATTGCTGCAGATACCTATTACATCTGCCAGGGTGAGGACAGCATCCATCCCGCGCAATCGACGTATCTGCCCGGAACGCCTGACGAGATGGATGGTTGACGTCACGCGGGATCGACAGGTGAGGGGGCTCCGATTGAGCCGATGCGTAAAGAAAGACGACAAGCGATGAACTACATCTCTGCCCACGATCATGACGATGAATTCGATCCTGAAAACCCTTTGGGCAAACCCGAAGTGCCCGAAAACGTGCAGGAGGCCATCCGCACGCTGATCGAATGGGCGGGCGATGATCCTGCGCGCGAAGGCCTGCTCGACACACCCAAGCGGGTCGGCCGGGCGTGGCTGGAATATTGCGAGGGCTACAAGGAAGATCCGGCGGTTCATCTGACGCGGCAGTTTTCGGAAGTGGGCGGTTATGACGAAATCGTCCTGCTTAAGGACATTCCCTTCCAGTCGCACTGCGAACACCATATGGCGCCGATTATCGGCAAGGCAGCAATCGCCTATCTGCCGCGCAACAAGGTGGTCGGAATCTCCAAGCTCGCCCGTGTGCTGCACGGCTATGCTCGCCGCTTGCAGATTCAGGAACGGCTCACCGCCGAAGTGGCGCAATGCATCTGGGACAATCTCGAACCGCATGGCGTGGCCGTGGTGATCGAAGCACAGCATGGCTGCATGACCGGGCGCGGGGTCAAGACCCCCGGCGTCGGGATGATCACGAGCCGGGTGCTTGGCTGCTTCATGGAAGATGATCGTAGCCGCAAGGAAGTGATGAGCCTGATGGGCTATTGATCGACGCCCTGGCGCAATCGGCGATAGTTTCAGGGGCGCTTCCATGGCGGGGCGCCCCTTTTTCATGTTTGCGATAAAGGACAAAGCGGCTTAGCCTTGGCGCGGGACAGACCTGACAACCGATAGAAGGAGTTTCCCGATCATGCGCACGACCGCTTCCCGCTTTTTTGTTGCCGCTGCTTTGGCTGCTGTCTTGGCCGCCTGTTCGGGCGATGCCGGCGACGATGCTGCTCCTGCCGCCAAGGATGCGCCGCCGGTACTGAAGGAACGGCACGACAACTTCGAGGCCATCGGTGATGCCTTCAAGGCGGTGCGCGGCGAGCTGGAGAAGGACGCACCCGATTTTGCGTTGATCGCCGCCAGTGCAACTGACATCAACACGCGGGCGATGAAGATCGAAGGGCATTTCCCCGCCGGCACCAGCCGTGAGGATGGCTACGATACGGAAGCCCTGGCAACGATCTGGGAAAAGCCCGAGGAGTTCAAGGCCGCCGCGACCAAGCTGGTCGATGAAAGCGCCAAGCTTGCCGAACTCGCGGGCGGGGGCGACAAGGCTGCCGTTGGCGCGCAGGCCATGGCGATGGGCGGCGCGTGCAAGGGCTGTCACGACCAGTTCCGGCTCGACGACGAGAAGTAACGCCCGTGGCCGACCCGGCTGAGACGGCCTCCGCGCGGCTGCGGGATGTGACGGTGTGGGACCCGCTGCTGCGGCTTACCCATTGGAGCTTCCCGCTGCTTGTCCCGGCGATGTGGTGGACGGCTGAAAACAGCAAATGGGCGCTGCACAAGCGGCTGGGGCTGGTCCTGCTGGGGCTGCTGCTGTTCCGGGTGGTGTGGGGCTTTGTCGGGCCGGAGACGGCGCGGTTCAGCCACTTCGTCAAGGGGCCGGGGGTGGTGTTGGCCTATCTTCGCAGCGGCGCGGGCGGGCCTGCTATCGGCCATTCGCCGCTGGGTGGATGGAGCACTGTGGCGCTGCTTGGCGCGATGCTGGTGCAGGTCAGCTTGGGGCTGTTTGCGGGCGATCCCTTTGACGGGATGACGGGTCCGCTCAATCCGCTGGTTGGCGTGATGGTGGCCGACACGATCACCGAAATCCACGAGACCTTCTTCTGGGTCATCGCCGGGCTGGTCGGCCTGCATCTGGCGGCGATCACCTTGTACGCGGTGAAGGGCGATGATCTGCTCAGCCCGATGGTGGGCGGCGACCGTCCGCCGATGCCGGGCGTCGCCGGGATCGGCCCGATGCCGTGGGTGAGGGGGCTGCTTGCCTGCGGCGTCGCAGGGGGACTGGCGCTGTGGGTGGCCTTCGGGGTGCCGCCGCTGACGTGAACGAAAAAGGGGCGGCTTCCTGCCGGAAGCCGCCCCTTTTCCTGTGGCGTGAGCCTTTTGTCAGAGCTGCCCGAGCATGTAATCCGCGCTCGAAACCTTGAAGTCGCCTGGTTCTTCGACATTGAGCTGTTCCACGACGCCGTCGTTGATCACCATCGAGAAGCGCTGACCGCGCTTGCCCAGGCCGAAGGCCGAGCCGTCCATGGTGAGGCCGATCGCTTCGACGAAATCTGCATTGCCGTCTGCCAGCATGGTGATCGCCTCGCTGCCGGCTGCGGCGTTCCAGGCACCCATCACGAAGGCGTCGTTGACGGCGGTGCCGATGATCTCGTCAACGCCCTTGGCCTTGAGATCGGCGGCCTTTTCGACGAAGCCCGGAAGGTGCTTGGCCGAGCAGGTCGGGGTGAAGGCCCCTGGGACGCTGAACAGCGCGACCTTCTTGCCCGCGAAATAGTCCGAGGACTTGACCGGCTGCGGGCCTTCGGGAGTGGCCTTGATCAGGGTGACTTCGGGAAGCTTGTCGCCAACGGAAATGGTCATGGTGTGTGCATCCTCTTGCATGCGGGGTGTGACCTGCTCTCTAGCCTGCGCTCGTAGGGCGGGCAACAAATAGACATATAAAGATAAGTTTATATTTGCCTCATATGGCGTCTGCCGCTAGGGGCCACAGGCATGAACAGATCACTCGCCTGTGCGGGTGTGCATCTGTGCTTAGGAGATAGAAACATGGCCACCCTCGCTGCCGCCCCGACTCACGAATATGTCATCAAGGACATCGCGCTCGCTCAGTTCGGACGCGACGAGATCATGATCGCCGAAACCGAAATGCCGGGCCTGATGGCGCTGCGCGAGGAATATGGCGCGGCCCAGCCCTTGAAGGGCGCGCGGATCACCGGCTCGCTCCACATGACGATCCAGACCGCGGTGCTGATCGAGACCCTCGTGGCGCTGGGCGCCGAAGTGCGCTGGGCGACCTGCAACATCTTCTCGACCCAGGACCACGCCGCCGCTGCCATCGCTGCGCGCGGGATTCCCGTCTTCGCCGTCAAGGGCGAGACGCTGGCCGATTACTGGGATTATGTCGGCCGCATCTTCGACTGGGCCTCGGAAGCCGATCCGGACCTCACCTGCAACATGATCCTCGACGATGGCGGCGATGCCACGATGTTCGCGCTGTGGGGCGCGCGCCTTGAAGCAGGGGAAGAAATGGGCGAGCCGACCAACGCCGAGGAAATCGAATTCCAGCGCGCGCTCAAGGCCTTCGTCGCTGCCAAGCCCGGCTACCTCACCAAGACGGTGAAGGCGATCAAGGGCGTCTCGGAAGAGACCACCACGGGCGTCATGCGCCTCTACCAGATCGCCAAGCAGGGCAAGCTGCCCTTCCCGGCGATCAACGTGAACGATTCGGTCACCAAGTCGAAGTTCGACAACCTCTACGGCTGCAAGGAATCGCTGGTCGACGCGATCCGCCGCGCGACTGACGTGATGCTGGCCGGCAAGGTCGCCTGCGTTGCGGGCTACGGCGATGTCGGCAAGGGCTCGGCCGCCAGCTTGCGTGACGGCGGCGCGCGCGTGATGGTCACCGAGATCGACCCGATCTGCGCCCTTCAGGCCGCGATGGACGGTTTCGAAGTCGTCACCATGGAAGAGGCCGTCAAGCGCGCCGACATCTTCGTCACCGCCACCGGCAACGAAGACGTGATCACTGCCGAGCACATGATGAACATGAAGCCGATGGCGATCGTCTGCAACATCGGTCACTTCGACAGCGAGATCCAGATTTCGGCCCTGTCGAACTACGAGTGGAAGGAAATCAAGGAAGGCACCGACATCGTCACCTTCCCCGATGGCAAGTCGATCATCATTCTCGCCAAGGGCCGCCTGGTAAACCTCGGCTGCGCCACCGGCCACCCGAGCTTCGTGATGAGCGCAAGCTTCACCAACCAGACGCTTGCCCAGATCGAGCTGTTCACCAAGGCGGAGGAATACGACAACGACGTCTACGTCCTGCCCAAGCATCTCGACGAAAAGGTCGCTGCGCTGCATCTCGCCAAGCTTGGTGTGCAACTGACGCAGCTCAGCCAGAAGCAGGCGAGCTACATCGGCGTGCCGCAGGCTGGCCCGTTCAAGCCGGATCACTACCGCTACTGATGTGATCAAACCGCCCGCTCCGCTCCGTTTTATCACGGGGTTGGGGGCGGGCGGCGCATCCCCCGTTGCACTCCCGCGCGTGCGCGCATAGCGGTTGAGCGATGGATGTAACGCCGCTTTCGCTGTTGCTGATTGCGCTGGTGCTCGCCGCCTGGGCGGTGGGCGCGGGTGTGGTCGTGCTGCGTGCGAATAGGAGTGTGAAGCGCACCAAGGCGATGCGCACGAGCCTGAAGCGGATGCAGACCCTGCTGGATGTCGCCCCTGCACTTCCCATGCTTGTGCGTATCGATGGCCGGATCGAAGCTCCCGAAAAGCTTGCTCGGTTGCTGGGGCTCACCAGCATCCCCCAATATCTATCGGAACTGGTTGTGCCTTCCGGGCAGCCTAAGGCAGGGGGGCTCGCACCGCAGCAAATCGAGGAGTTATGGGCCAAAATCCAGACCACCCAGAAAAGCGCGGCACCCTTTCGAATGGCGCTCAACCTGCCGGGCTCGCGGCGTAGTCTGGCGCTGTACGGCACGCTCGCCGATCCGCAGGTTTCTCCCGGCGGCGCCGCCTTGGTGTGGGTGTTCGACTTTTCCGAGAGCCATGCCGAGATGGCGCGGTTGAGGGCCGCTGCTGCGCGTGCAACAGGGGATTTTGCGGCACTGGTGGGCCTGATCGAGGCGGCCCCGATGCCGATGTGGTTCCGCGGCAGTGACCTGACCTTGCAACTGGTCAACCAAGCCTATGTTGATGCAGTCGGCGCCACTAGTGCTGCCGAGGTGGTGCAGTCTCAGATCGAGCTGCTCGAGCCTGAGAATGAGCGCTCACCCGCTGAAATCGCGGCATCCAGTCTGCAAACTCAGGATAAGTCGGAGCGGATCGTCGCGGCCACCATTCACGGTGCGCGTCGAACCTTGCGGGTTTCGGATCTGCCGCTCGGGCAGGAAGGCGTGGCGGGCTATGCCATCGACATTGAGGAACAGCAGCAGGTCGCGCGCGAATTCCGGGCTTTCCGCGATGCCCAGCGCGCGCTGCTCGATCAGCTTTCGGTCGGTGTGGCGCTGTTCGATGCCGAGGAACGCCTGACATTTGCCAATCGCCCGTTCCGGCGCCTGTTCAGCGTCAACGATGAGGTGGTTGAAGCGCGTACATCGTTCGAACGCTTCCTCGCCGAAGCCCGTGAACGCGGTCTTACGCCTGAAGTGCGCGATTTTCCCGAATGGCGGCGCGAGCGCACTGGCTGGTTCGGGATGCGTGATGCAGTGGAGGAGGCGTGGCCGCTGCCCGGCGGTACGCACCTGCGGGTTGTTGCGCAGCCGATGCCTGATGGCGGCCTTGTGCTGATTACAGAGGACCGCACGGAAAGCCTCGCTCTTTCTGCAGTGCGCGACACCCTGCTGCGCACCCGTACGGCAACGCTGGATAGCCTGTTCGAGGCGCTGGCAATCTTTGCGCCCGATGGTTCGGTGCAACTGTGGAACCGGAGTTTTGCGGGAACTTGGGGCCTTTCCACCGAATTGCTTGATCAGCACCCCAGCGCCGATGAACTTCTGACCGCGATCGGGCGCAACCTTGTGCGTCCCGAAGAAGCCGGTCTGATCGGCGGGGCGGTGCGCGCTGCGACGCTCGACCGGCGGGAAAAAGGCGGGCAGGTGGAACTTGCCGATGGCCGCACCCTGCGCTTTGCGGGAATACCGCTTCCCGACGGAAACGGCCTGCTCACCGTGCTCGACATCACTGCCTCGCAGAAGGCTGAACAGGCCCTGCGCGAGCGTGCCGAGGCGCTCGACGAAGCGAATGCCGTCAAGGCCCGTTTCCTTGCCAATATGAGTTATGAATTCCGTACGCCGCTGACGACTATCGGCGGCTATGCGGAACTGCTGAAAAGCGGCGTGGCGAGCGACCCGGAACAGTCGGGCGAATATGTCGATGCGATCCTTGCTGCGGTCGAACGTCTTACCGAACAGGTCGAAAACGTGCTCGATCTGTCGCAGAGCGAGGCGGGGCTGCTGCCGATTCGCAAGGAGCGGCTCGATCTGCTCGATTTCCTCACAAAACTGGTGCGCGAACGCGAGGAGGCGATCATCGCGGCAGGCCTGAGCCTTGATCTCAAAGGGCGGCGCGGGCGCATCATCGAGGCGGATCCGCGCCAGATGGGAAGGGCGATGGGCAACCTGATCGACAATGCCATTGGTGGAACCCCGGAGGGCGGGCGCATTGTTATCGAGATTCGCCGGCTTGCCGATGGCGGCCCGGGCGCGGGCATGGAAGTGACGATCGCCGATAATGGCAAGGGGATGAGTTCGGCTGAACTTGCCCGTGCGATGGGTGGAGTTCGGGCCGAGAAAGACGCTGCGCCCGAGCGACGCACCGGACTTGGCATTCCGCTCGCCCGTCAACTGATCGAGGCGCATGACGGCACGCTGGAGATCATCAGCCGCAAAGGTGCCGGCACCACTGCAACGATCCGTCTGCCGTGATGGCGTTGCGCGAGGTTCTGCCTGATCTGGCGGCGATGGAGTCCTTCGGCGCGCGCATTGCCCAAAGGTTGCAGCCGGGCGACGTGGTCGCGCTCGAAGGCGGTCTTGGGGCGGGCAAGACGACACTTGCCCGGGCCATTCTTGCGGCGCTTGGCCATGCAGGCGAAGTGCCATCGCCGACCTTTACCATCATCGAGACCTACGCCGCGCCGCCGCTGAGGATGCCCGTGGTTCATGCCGATTTCTACCGGCTCGACGATCCGTCGGAACTGATGGAAATCGGGCTTGAGGATTACCGCCAGGGTGCGGCGCTGATCGCCGAATGGCCTGAGCATGCAGGCGGCTTCACGCAGGAAGCGGGGTGTCTTGCCATCATGCTGGAAACCGTTGGAGAAAGCGGGGAGGGCGGGCGGATTGCGATTGCCCGTGGCGGTGCGGATTGGGTAGGGCGGATGCCATGAACGCTTTGCCTGAGGGTCTCGCCGAATTCATTGCAGCTGCTGGTTGGGGCGGTGCGCAAGTGCAACCGTTGCCCGGCGATGCATCGTTCCGGCGATACTTCCGGCTTGTTAACGGCGACGACCAATCGGCAATGCTGATGCACGCGCCGCCACCGCACGAGGACCCTGCGCCGTTTCTCCATGTCGCCCATTGGCTGAACAGCCATGGGATGCGTGCGCCTGCAATCCTTGCTGAGGATGCAGGCGCGGGCTGGGTGCTGACCGAGGACTTCGGCAACGACCGGATGCGCGACTGGCTTGACCTCAACCCGGATGACGAACGCGAGGCTTATGAAGCCGCTGTCGAGGCGCTTGCTGCGCTTCATCGTCTGCCGCCGGGCCCGTTCCCGGCCTATGACATGGCCGTGTATCAGCGCGAGGCGGCACTGCTGACCGAGTGGTACTGCCCGGCGCAGGGGATCACTGTGGATGCTCAAGCCTATGCCGCGGCGTGGGAGGAAGTGCTGACACCAATGCTCGCTCGGCAAGCGCCCGGCGTTACGGTGCTGCGAGACTATCATGCGGAAAACATCATGCTGCTGGATGGTCGGCCTAGTGCGCCGCAGGGTCTGATCGACTTTCAGGACGCGCTGGTCGGTCACCCGGCCTATGATCTGGTGTCGCTGTTGCAGGACGCGCGGCGCGATGTGGCAGAGCCGCTCGAGGCAGCGATGCTTGCTCACTACGAAGCAGCGGCAGGTGTGACGGGCGAGGACTTCCGCGCCGATTACGCCCGGCTTGGAGCGCAGCGGAACGCCAAGATCGTGGGTATCTTCACCCGGCTTGACCGGCGCGATGGCAAGCCCAGGTATCTTGACCTGATCCCGCGCGTCTGGGCGGCACTGGAACGCGATCTTGCGCATCCAGCCCTAGCTCCGGTGGCGCGCTGGTTCGATGCCAACATCCCGGCGCAGCTGCGGGCCGTCTACGGAGCGTTCCCCGCGTGACCAAGCTCGCTTCTGACACCGCCATGATCCTGGCAGCCGGTCTGGGCAAGCGGATGCGTCCGCTCACCGCCAGCCAGCCGAAACCTTTGGTTCGAGTGGCGGGCAAGGCTCTGATCGACCATGCTCTCGATCGCCTCGCAGACGCAGGGGTTGGCCGGGCGGTGGTGAATGTTCACTATCTCGCCGATGCCTTGGAGGCGCATGTGCTGGCCCGAAAGAGCCCGCAAGTGCTCGTATCGGACGAGCGGGCGCAATTGCTTGAAACCGGCGGCGGGATGGCCAGGGCATTGCCGCTGCTGCCCGACCCTTTTTTCGCGCTCAACGCCGACAATATCTGGCTCGATGGCCCCAAGAGCGCATTCCATGATCTTTCAGTGCGCTGGAATCCCGATGCGATGGACGCGCTGCTGCTGGTGGTGCCACATGCGCGGGCCGTGAATTTTCAGGGGCCGGGGGATTTCCACATGGATCCGCTGGGTCGCCTCTCTCGCCGCCGTGATGGGCGGATAGCGCCCTTCATTTACACCGGCATCCAGCTCGTATCGCACCGCCTCATGCGCGATGCGCCCGAGGGACCGTTCTCCACCAATATCCTCTGGAACAGGGCGATGGAGGAGGGGCGTCTGTTCGGAATCAGTTTTACAGGTCTGTGGTTCGAAGTCGGCACGCCGCAGGCGATCCGTCCGACCGAGGAAGCGCTGCTGGGTGGCTGAGACCCGCAAGCCCGGTCCACTTGTCTATTCCATCCCTGCTCACCGGGGGTTCGCCGATGCGCTGGTGGCAGGTCTGGTCCCGCGTTACAACGAACCCGGTTTCGGCCTTGCCCGCCTGACTTTGCTGGTTCCTTCGAGCCGGGCGGCGCGCACCCTGTCCGAAGCCTTTATCCGTCACGCCGGTGAGAATGGCGAAGGCGGCTTGCTGATGCCGCGCATGATTGCAGTCGGCGATCTTGATCTTGACGAAAAGCTGGGCGCCGGGCTCGATCCGCTTGGCGCGGCGGACATTCCCCCCGCCTGCGGATCGGCTATCGGCGTGGCGCGCGCGCGCTCGATCCGCTTGGCGCGGCGGACATTCCCCCCGCCTGCGATCCGGTGGCGCGCTGGCTGACGCTTGATCGATTGATAGCCGAGGAGCGCGCCGGAGAGGGGATGGAACCATTGCCAGGGCGCGCGCGGCTCAATCTCGCCCGGGAAATGGCGCGGACGATGGATCGGCTGCTGGTTGAGGAAAAGGCAGGCGATGACCTCCTTGGCGACGGGGTGATCGACAGGCTGGGCGATCTGGCCGGGCATTGGCAGCACTCGGTGCGCCTGTTCGCGCGGGTCAATGCCCGCTGGCAGGCGGAACTGGTCACCCGCGGGCAGGTCGATGCGGCGACCCGGCGCAATCTGCTGTTTGCCCATGCTGCGCGTCGCTGGAGGGAGGCTCCGCCGCCGCGACCGATTATCGCTGCCGGAGTGACTAGCGCCGCGCCCGCGCTGGTACGGTTGCTCAGGGTCATTGCCGATCTACCGCAAGGTGCGGTGGTTCTGCCCGATCTCGATCTGGCGATGGATGATGCCGCGTGGGCTGAACTTGGCCGAGCCGGCGCTGCCGATGTCCCCGAAGGTGACGTGTTCGGGGCCGAGGATGCACTCAGCCACCCGCAATATCATCTCAAGCTGTTACTGAACCGTATGGGGGTGAACCGGGCCGAAGTGCAGGCATGGCACAGGCGCGGCGCGGCGGCGGCCGAACCTGCGCGCGCGCGGGCGATTTCCTCGCTGTTCCTGCCTCCACTGGCCAGCCGTGCGTGGGTAGGGCTGGCGGCGGATAGACGACGGCTGGCCGGTGTGCGGTTGTTGACCAGCGCCACCATCGAGGAAGAGGCGCAGGCCATTGCGCTGCTGGTGCGCGAGGCACTGGAGCAGCCAGAAAAGCGCATCGCCTTCGTCACCGCCGATCGCGGTCTTGCCCGCCGCGTGGTGCAGCATTGCGAACGCTGGAACATCGCCGCCGACGATTCCGCTGGTCGCCCGCTGTCGCTGACCCCGGCCGGGCGCCTGTTCGGGCTGCTGGCAGAAATTGCCGCCAAAGGCCCCGATCCTGCCAATCTTGTCGCGGCTTTCGCGCATCCACTGGTGCGAGCATGGGACGCAGAGGCGCGGCGCGTTTGGCTGAGGGGACTGCGCGCTTTCGACCATAAATTGCGCGGGCCATCGCCTGCGCCTGGCTTTGAACCTCTGCGCAAGAAGGCGAAGGAGGCGATGGTCGAAGATTGGTGGGACGAGGCCGAGACTATTGTCGCGCCGCTCACCGATTGGCCCGCACAGATTCCGCTCGCCGAAGCCTTGACCCGTCTATCCGCTGTTGCCGAGGCCTTCGCTCGTTCCGCGATATGGGAGCGCGAGGATGGGCGCGCGCTCGGCACCATGATCGAGGAATTGCGCGGGCATGCCGAAGCTGCTTGCACCATGATCGAGACTGCTGATCTCGCTGGGGCTCTGCGCGATTGCATGAACGAGGTGGCAGTGCGCCCCGGCTATGGCGGCCATCCGCGTGTGGCGATTTACGGATTGCTCGAAGCGCGAATGGCGCGTGCCGATCTGCTCATTTGTGGCGGTCTCAATGAGGGTAGCTGGCCGCAGCCCCCCGGCGCCGATGCGCTGCTGGCCCCGGCGATCCTGCGCGCGTTGGGCGTGCCAGGGGCGGAGTTCCGCATCGGCCTTGCTGCGCATGACCTCGCCGGCTGTCTGGGTGCGCCAGAAGTGGTGCTGAGCCGCGCTCTGCGCGATGCGGAAGGGCCGACACTGCCCTCGCGCTTTCTGCTGCGGGTTGAAGCGTTGCTCGGCGATGACCTCGAAAAGGAGCATCGTGAGCGAGCGATCCCGGCACTGCTGCCGCACCTTGACCGGTTGCGTCCGCCTGAACCGCCCTATCCGCGCCCTGCGCCTGACCCCTCGCCGGAATTGCGCAATGTTCCGATCAAGGTGACAGCACTCGACCGTCTGCTGGGTGATCCCTACCAGTTTTACGCGCAGGCCATCCTTGATCTCAGGCAGCTCGATCCGCTCAATGCCGATCCATTCAGCGATCCGGCGCTGCGCGGGACGCTTGTGCATGCCATTCTCGACAAGTGGCACAAGGCGAGGCTCATCGATCGCGATCTTGCCATCGCCCCCTTTGCCGAAAGCCATTTCGCCGCCGAGCGAGTCCACCCGCTATTCCGGGCGCTATGGCAACCGCGCCTGATTGCCGCGCTCGAACGGTTTGCTGGCTGGGTGCAGGAGAGCGAGGCGGAAGGGCGCACGGTGCTGGCGAGCGAGATTTCGGGCGAGATGACCGTTGAAGGGGTCAAGGTGCAAGGCCGCGCAGACCGGATCGACCAGCTCGCTGACGGCAGTCTCGCGATTGTCGATTACAAGACTGGTGCTCCGCCTCCCAAGAAGCAGGTGCTGGCGGGGTATGCGCTGCAACTCGGGCTGCTTGGTCTGATTGCCCGCGACGGGCAGTTTGCCAATGGCAAGACCGGGCAGGTCGTAGCCGGCATGCCGACCAGGTTCGAATACTGGTCACTCAGCAAGCCGAAGAAGAAGGACGCGGAAGGCTTCGGCTATCGTGAAACGCCCATGTTGGAAGGCAAGGCCAAGACCGGCCTGGAGCCCGACCATTACCTGCCTTTCCACGAGGATAAGCTCGCCGAAGCGATTACCAGCTATATCAAGGGGAACAAGCCCTTCACCGCGCGCGAGAATCCCGATTACAAAGGTTATAACGAATATGACCAGCTGATGCGGCTGGAGGAGTGGCTTGTGCGCCTGACCGATAAGGAGGGCGGGGCATGAGCGGCGGGAACGGTCTGGTCTTCCCGTTGCAGGATAATCAGCTGACCGCTGCTGAGCCGGAGGAAAACGTCTGGCTTTCTGCCTCGGCTGGAACGGGCAAGACGCAGGTGCTCTCCGCCCGCGTGTTGCGCTTGTTGCTGCGCGAGGATGTCAGTCCGTCTCAAATCCTGTGTCTCACCTTTACCAAGGCGGGCGCGGCGGAAATGGCGAACCGCATCAACGCCGTGCTGGCACGTTGGGTGCGGCTGCCCGGGGCCGTGCTGGCAAGAGAGCTTGGCTACCTCGGCGCGGACATAGGCCCGGCGACCCAAGAACGCGCGCGCAGTCTTTTCGCCAACGTCCTCGATTGCCCCGGCGGCGGGCTAAGGATCGATACGATCCATGCCTTCGCCCAGTTCCTGATCGGCAATTTCCCCGAGGAGGCGGGGTTAGCCCCCGGCACGCGTGTGCTGGATGATCGCAGCCGCGAATTGCTCGCGCGCGAAGTGTTGACCGACATGGTCGAGGAAGCGGAGGCGGCGCAGGACGAACGCGTGCTGGGTGGCATCCACATGTTCATCACCCGCAAGGATCCTGGCGCGCTGCACGCATGGCTGATGCGCGCCGCCGGGGCGCAGGAGTTGTGGGAAGGGCCGGACGGCTGGCAGCCGCCGATGGACATGCGGGTGCGCCAGATGCTCGGGATGCCCGCGGATGCGGACGAGGCTTGGGCCGACGAGCCGCTGCACCCCGACATCTTTCCCGACGATCACGTCATGGCAATGATCCCTCCGCTTGAAGCATGGGGCACCGCTACCGCCGACAAGTGCCTCGCCTTCATGCGCGATTGGCTGGCCCTGGACGGATCGGCGCGGGTGGCTGCGGTGGCCGGTTTCCGCGGCACGCTGCTGAAGGCCGATGGCACGCCCAGCCTCAACCTGAAGAAGCCCCGCGAGAGCGATCCCGACTTTGCCGACAATCAGGAGATGGTGGCCGAAGCCCTGCGCGTTCATGACGACCGCCGCGCTCTGCTCGCCTGCGCCGGGATCGTCACCAGCGCGCTGGAGATCGGCCGCGCCTTTGCCGTCCGCTGGGAAGCGCGCAAGGCCCGCGAAGGCCTGCTCGATTTCGGCGATCTGATCCGCAAGGCTGCGGCGCTGCTTGGCCAGTCGGACGCTGCCGACTGGATCCGCTACAAGCTTGATCGCCACTTCGATCACATCCTGATCGACGAGGCGCAGGACACCAACCAAAGCCAGTGGGACATCGTCGAGGCGCTGATCGACGATTTCTTCACCGGCGAGGGCGCGCGCGGTGACAAGCTGCGCACGATCTTTACAGTGGGTGATTACAAGCAGGCGATCTTCGGCTTCCAGGGCACCAGCCCGGAAAACTTCGCCCGTGCCAAGGAACGCATCCACGCCCGCATCCGCGCCGCGCAGGACGGCATCCGCGCCAGCCGCACCAATCGCGGCATTCCCGGCTGGAAGGATCTTGATCTTGGGCGATCATTCCGCACCGCCAACATCGTGCTCGGCTTCGTCAACCGCATGATGGAGGTGCTGGGCTTTGCCGCATTCGGCCTAGACAAGGCGCCGCCAGAGCACGAGGGCGCGGAGCGGCCCGGGCTTGTCACCTTGTGGCCGCCCGTGGTGCCCGAAAAAGGGGAAATCACAGAAGAGGACGAGGACGAGCAGGATAACGCGCGCGACTGGCTGCCGCGCCACGATACGCTGCTGGCCGAAAGGATCGCCGAGCAGGTGCGCCGCTGGGTGAGCGGTGAAGAACCGTTCGTGCTCGAAAAGGGCGGACGCCGTCATGCGCAGGCGGGCGATGTCATGGTGCTGGTGCGTCAGCGCAAGGAGCTCGCCGCGCAAATCGTCGCCAAGCTCTATGCGCGAGGGGTGCCAGTTGCCGGCATCGACAGGCTGCGGTTGGGGACGCCGCTGGCGGTGAAGGATGTGCTCGCCGCCCTGCGCTTTGCCGCGCAGCCGCAGGACGATCTTTCGCTCGCGAACCTGCTTGCCTCGCCGCTGCTCGGGTGGACGCAGGAGGATATTCTCGAACACGTCCCGCGCGCGGAAAAGCAGCGCCTGTGGGATCACTTGCGCCGCGAGGACGCGCCGCCGCTGGTGGCACAGACCGCCGAACGGCTGCGCGATTTGCTGCGCCGCGCCGATTACCAGACCCCGCAAGCCCTGATCGCTTGGCTTCTCACTGGACCGTGGCAGGGGCGTGCGCAGCTGGTCGCGCGGTTGGGGGCGGAGGCCAATGACCCGCTCGACGAACTGCTTAACGCCGCCTTCGCCTACGAGGCCGAACACTGGCCGAGCCTGGCCGGCTTCCTGACGTGGTTCGATTCCGGAACAAGCGAACTCAAACGCGATTCCGACAGTGCCGGCGGGCGAGTAAGGGTTATGACGGTGCATGGTTCGAAGGGCTTGCAGGCGCCGATCGTGATCCTTGCCGATGCCACCGGCGCGCCGGGCGATGCAGGCGATCTCGCGCTGGAGGACGAGGTGCTTGGGCTGGCTTCTGGACGCAAGCGCCTCGTACCGCTTCCCCAGCTCGGTAAGGATGAGAAACGAGGACGGATTGCCGAAGCCGAGCAAGCCAAGCAGATTGCTGCGCTGCAGGAGCACTGGCGGTTGCTTTATGTCGCTTTGACCCGCGCCGAAGAAGCGTTGTTCATCGGTGGGTCGTTGAATAAGAACGAAGCGAAAAAGGGCTTGCCTCACGAGGATAGCTGGCACGCGCGCCTCGCGCCGTTGTTTGAAGATGAGCCGCTGGAAGACCCAGTATGGGGCTGGCGCAAGGAATGGGGAGAGCGTGCCGCGCCGCTCACGCTGGATGGCGACGCGGGGGAAGTCCCGGCAGCACCGCTCGAACTGCCGGGCTGGGCCGTGACGCCGATTGGCCCCGAACCGCGCCCTCCGCGCCCACTTGCGCCGTCTTCTGTCGGTGAGGACAAAGGGGCAGAGCCGCCGCTGCCGCCAGAGGCAGCGCGCGATTCTGCGCGGCGCGGCAGTCTGATCCATGCACTTCTAGAACGCCTGCCTGATGTCCCCTCGGCCGAACGCAGGGAAGCGGCGCTGCGCTGGCTGAAGCGGCAGGCGGGCGACCTCGACGACACATTGCGCACTGAGATGCTGGACGCGGCGATTGGCGTGCTCGATCACCCGGATTTCGCCGCCATCTTCTCGGAAAGGGCGCTCGCCGAAGTGCCTCTGGCCGCGACCGTCGATGGCGTGGTCGTGGCCGGCACCGCCGATCGGCTGCTTGTGGAGGACACCCATATCACTGTCGTAGATTTCAAGACCACCCGCCGACCGCCTGCCAGCCTCGCTGAGGTACCTGTTGCCACGCTTGGGCAAATGGCGGCCTATGTTGCCGCGCTCCAGGCGATCTATCCAGGGCGCGACGTGCGTGCCGGCGTGCTCTATACCCACGCGCCTGTATTGTTCGAGCTGATGCCGGCCACGCTTGCTGCGCACAAGCACAGCTTGCAGGCCCCGCAGCAATCATTCTTGCCGCCAGATATTGAGTGATAAGCCCGGCAAACTAGATTGCATTCATGAGACCGGCGCTCCAATGCTCCGGCAAAAGGAGACAAGCGACATGGCGACCGTCAACGTGACTGATGCAAGCTTCAAGGCCGACGTGCTGGAGAGTGATACTCCCGTATTGGTGGATTTCTGGGCTGATTGGTGCGGGCCGTGCAAGATGATCGCCCCGGCACTGGAGGAAATCAGCGATGAATTGGCCGGGCAAGTGAAGATTGCCAAGGTCGACATCATGGAGAACACCGACATCGCCACGCAGATGGGGGTGCAGTCGATCCCGCTGATGGTGCTGTTCAAGGATGGCAAGCCCGTCGCACAAAAGCTGGGTGCAGCGCCAAAGGGCGCGCTCAAGGCATGGCTTGAAGGCGAGCTTTAAGGCTCAACCCGTTACCCGCGCGACGAACGCGTCCCAGATGGCCGGGTTCGACGCGCCCACGAGGCCGGGCGCATCGTGCTGGTCGACCCGGTAGGCGCTGCCGTCAAGTCGCGCCGCCTTGCCGCCCGCTTCATTGAGCCACAGCACACCTGCCGCGTGATCCCATGCGAGCGTGCGCTTGAAGCTGGATATGTCGTTCTCGCCCAGCGCCAGACGCGGATACTGCTCGGCGGCGCAGCGTGGGATGTCGACCAAGGTGTAATGGGGTGCAAGTTTTGCGTCGACCATCGCGGATTGTTCTGGGGTGAGGAAGATACGGCTGACCGCAGTGACCGGCTGTTCGTGACCAGTGGTGCGGGCCGCGACCTTGTCGCCGTTTACAAACGCCCCTTCGCCGCGCCGCGCGTGGCAGAAACGGTCCTTCACCGGATCATAGATCCACCCTGCAACGGCCTCTCCCCCATCGGCAAGGGCGATGATGATCCCGAAGGGTTCCTTGCCTTCCGCAAAGTTGGCCGTGCCGTCGAGAGGATCAATGATCCAGCACTGGCCCGAGAGGTGTTCAAGCACCGCAGGGTCGGCGTGCGCGGCCTCTTCGCCCACCACTGCGACCCCGGGGGCAAGGCGGGTGAGGGCTTCGGTCAGAAAGCCTTCCACTTCGCGGTCAACGATGGTCACGGGATCGTCCGCGCCCTTCATTTCCACCTCGTGCGCGGCAAGTTGGCGAAAACGCGGAAGCATTGAACGCTGCGCAGCAAAGCGCATCAGATCGCGAATCTCGTCGTCGAGCGCACTCATGAGCGGTAATCCGCGTTGATCGCGATGTAGCCGTGGGTGAGATCGCAGGTCCAAACACAAGCGCGGCCTGCCCCGATCCCGAGGTCGACCGCGATGTCGATCTCCTCGCCCGTCAGGTGCGCGGCGACGGGAGCTTCGTCATAGTCTTCGACCGGCACCCCGTTTCGCGCAGTCCATACCCCCCCGAAGGCGATGGAGAGCCGGTCGCGGTCGGCTGGCTGTCCTGCCTTGCCGACCGCCATGACCACGCGGCCCCAATTGGCATCCTCGCCAGCGATGGCGGTCTTGACCAGAGGCGAGTTGGCGATGCTGAGGCCCACGCGGCGCGCGCTGTCGTCACTGGACGCGCCCGAAACGCGGATGGTGATGAACTTGCGTGCACCTTCCCCGTCGCGCACCACCAATTGCGCAAGGTTGCGGCACACGTCTGCGAGCGCCGCTGCGAAAGCATCCGCGCCAGGGCTGTCCCAGCTTTCGATGCGGGCATTGCCTGCCTTGCCGGTGGCGAAGACCAAAACTGTGTCGCTGGTCGACGTATCGCCATCGACTGTAATGCAGCTGAATGTTGCGGCATTGGCGCATTCGAGCGCCTCTTGCAGGAAGGCAGGCGCAATGTCGGCATCGGTAAAGATGTAGCCGAGCATGGTCGCCATGTCTGGGGCGATCATGCCGCTTCCCTTGATGATCCCGGCAAATTCGACACGCTGGCCCCCCACCATTGCGCTTGCGCCAGCCCCTTTCGCGAAGGTGTCGGTGGTGCCGATCGCATTGGCGGCTTCCTCCCATCCGCAAGGTTCGGCGGCGAGCGCGGCGGCGATCCCGGCCTCAGCCTTGTCGATGGGCAGTGGCACACCGATCACGCCGGTCGATGAGACGAACACCTCGTCAAGGCCGCAGCCCAGCGCACCAGAAACTTGCGCCCGGATCGCTTCCACTGCAGCGCGCCCGCGCCAACCGGTGAAGGCGTTGGAGTTGCCCGCATTGACGACCAGCGCCCGCGCACGGCCAAGTTTGAGTGCCTCGCGGCCGAGTTCCACTTCAGACGACGCACAGGCGCTCTTGGTAAACACGCCCGCTGCTGCCGTACCCTCGGCGAGTTCGGCAAAGGTCAGATCACAGCGATCCCATGTCTTGTAGCGCGCCCGCGCGACGCGCAGGCTTACACCCGCAATCATTGGCATGGCGGGGAAGGGACGGGCGAGGGGTGAACGATCGATCTGCATGGCAAAGCCCTCTAGGCACGTGATGGTAGACAGTAAATCGGCAAAGCTGGTGGACGAAACGCACGGACTTGCCTATTTAGCCCTCACCATGACCCGGCATTTTCTTGCGCTTCTGGCCCTGCTGACCGGCCTTGCCGCACTTGGCGGCCCGGCCCATGCGTCGCTGGGCGAGGCCTTGGCTTGCAGTGCCAGCATTGCGGCAGCGGCGGGTGACGAGGTTGCGGGTGGAGAGACTGCCGCTGTTCAGCCTGTCCCTGCCACAATCATGGAAACCCGCGCTCTGGCCGTACCAGAAGCCCGCCCGGCCATGCCTGATGCGCTGCGCCTGCCGGTCTTGATGGGGATCGAACGCGCCTTTGAATAGGCTGCGGAAAGTCGATTTTCTTCGTTTTTCAGCGTTTTGCGCTGCTGCCTACGGCCACGCCGCGCTTTGTGTTTCGATCCGTTTCAGGCCCATGCACGGCCCGCACCCCATCAAAGGTTCTCTTTCCCATGTTCAATGCTCTCGTCAAATCCGTGTTCGGATCCGCCAATGATCGTCACGTGAAATCGCTGCGCAAGATCGTCGACAAGATCAACGCGCTTGAACCGCAAATGCAGGCGCTCTCCGATGAAGAATTGCAAGGCCAGACGGCCAAGCTGCGCGGTTTGATCGATGGCGGGGCGAGCCTTGATGACATCTTGCCCGAAGCTTTTGCTACCGTGCGGGAGGCATCAGTGCGCGTTTTCGGGATGCGTCACTTCGATGTGCAGATGATCGGCGGGATCACGCTTCACCGCGGCGAAATCGCCGAAATGCGCACGGGCGAGGGCAAGACCCTGATGGCGACGCTCGCAGTCTACCTCAATGCGATCGAAGGCAAGGGCGTCCACGTCGTCACGGTCAATGATTACCTCGCCCGGCGCGACGCTGCCGAAATGGGGCGGCTTTACAATTGGCTTGGGCTGACGGTTGGCGTGATCGTTCCGGGCATGCCGGAGGAAAGCAAGCGCGACGCTTACAACGCCGACATCACCTACGGCACCAACAACGAATTCGGCTTCGACTATCTGCGCGATAACATGAAGCACGAACGCAGTCAGATGGCGCAGCGGCCGTTTAACTTCGCGATCGTCGATGAAGTGGACTCGATCCTGATCGACGAGGCCCGCACCCCGCTGATCATCTCCGGACCAACCGAAGACAAGTCGGAGCTTTACGTCGCGCTCGATCAGGTGGCGCGGGAGATCCCGGTTGAATGGCTGGACATCGACGAGAAGGTGAAACGCGTCCAGTTGACCGAGGAAGGGCTGGAAGAGGTTGAGAAACTGCTTCTCGAAAAGGGTCTGCTGGCGACCGAGAACCTTTATGATGTCGAGAACACGCAGGTCGTCCACCATCTCGATCAGGCGCTTGTTGCCAATTTCGCCCGCAAGCGCGACACCGATTACATCGTCAAGGATGGCAAGGTCATCATTATCGACGAGTTTACCGGCCGCATGATGGATGGCCGTCGCTGGTCGAACGGGCTGCATCAGGCGGTCGAGGCCAAGGAAGGCGTCCGAATCGAGCCCGAAAACCAGACGATGGCGTCGATTACCTTCCAGAACTATTTCCGCATGTACCCGAAGCTTTCGGGCATGACCGGCACGGCCGCGACCGAGGCGGCAGAATTCTGGGACATCTACAAGGTCGGTGTGGTCGAAATCCCGACCAACCTTCCGGTCGCTCGCATCGACGAGGAAGACGAGTTCTACAAGAACACGCTCGACAAGTTTTCAGCCATTGCCAAGGCGATCAAAGAGAAGAATGCGATCGGTCAGCCAGTGCTGGTCGGCACGGTTTCGATCGAGAAGTCGGAACTGCTCAGCCAGTTTCTCGACAAGGAAGGGGTCAAGCATTCGGTGCTGAACGCGCGCTTCCATGAACAGGAAGCCGGTATCGTGGCCCAGGCTGGCCGGCTTGGCGCGGTGACCATTGCTACAAACATGGCAGGGCGCGGGACTGACATCCAGCTCGGGGGCAATGTCGAATACCGTATCCGCGACGAACTCGCCGATATGCCCGAAGGGCCGGAGCGCGATGCCGCAATTGCCCGCATCAAGGCTGAAGTTGCCGAGGAAAAGGAAAAGGTGAAGGCAGCGGGCGGCTTGTTCGTGCTCGGCACCGAGCGCCACGAATCGCGCCGCATCGACAACCAGCTGCGCGGCCGTTCGGGCCGTCAAGGGGACCCTGGCCTGTCCCGGTTCTACCTGTGCCTTGAGGACGACCTGCTGCGCATCTTTGGCCCTGACACGCTGTTCGCCAAGATGATGAATTCCAACCTTGCTGACGGCGAAGCGATCGGTTCGAAGTGGCTGTCCAAGGCGATCGAGACCGCGCAGAAGAAGGTTGAGACGCGAAATTACGACACCCGCAAACAGGTCGTTCAATACGATGACGTGATGAATGATCAGCGCAAGGTCGTTTACGAACAACGCGCTGAAATCATGGATTCCGAAGCGGTCGATGACGTGGTCGTCGATATGCGCCATGACACGATCAACACTATCGTCGGCAGCGCCTGCCCGCCAGGCTCCTATCCCGAGCAGTGGGACATGGCGAGCCTCAAGGCCAAGGTCGAGGACATCTTCGGGCTTCAGCCGCCCTTTGATGAATGGCTTGAGGAAGATCAGGTCGAGCCGGAGCTGCTCGAAGAACGCCTGCGCGAAATGACCGATGCGATGATGGAGGAAAAGATCACGCGATCCGATCCCGCGATCTGGCGGATCGTGGAAAAGGACGTGCTGCTGCGCCAGCTTGATCATCACTGGAAGGAACACCTCGCCACGCTCGATGCGCTGCGGCAGGTGATCTGGATGCGCGGCATTGCTCAGAAACAGCCGATCAATGAATACAAGCAGGAAGCATTCGGCCTGTTCGAAACCATGCTCGATACCCTGCGTGAGGAAGTGACTAAGATCCTGTTCCGTGCTGAACTCAGGATCGAACCGCCGCAGCCGCAGCGGCTCCCCGAACTGCCGGATTTCCTGACGGGCCATATCGACCCGCTGACCGGGCTCGACAATTCGGCTGACGGCGACGGGTCGGAACTGCGTCCCGAATTGTTCGGCTCACTGGCAGGAAGCCCGCGGGCGGCAACTGGGCCTGGCGGAGCGAACATTGACAACCCCTGGGCCAATCTCGACATCAGCCGCAATGCGCCCTGTCCTTGCGGCAGCGGCAACAAGTACAAGCACTGCCACGGCGCGATTGCGGGTGCGCAGATCGTCTGAACGGGGTGCAGGTTAGGCGGGGGCTGCGATGATGATCGGAGCGGTTCCGGCGTTTCTGGCGCTGACCTTCGGAGTGACGGCGCTGCTTTATGCCAGCGTCGGCTTCGGCGGTGGTTCCACCTATTCGGCGCTGTTGGCACTATCGGGGCTGGATTACCGCCTGCTGCCGCTGGTCAGTCTTGCGTGCAACATCGTGGTGGTAACGGGCGGGAGCATCCGCTTTGCCCGCTCGGGGGTGACCCCTTGGAGAAAGGCGCTGGTGATCGTCAGTCTCGGGGCTCCGGCGAGTTTTGTCGGCGGCCTGACCCCGATCAAGGAAGCGACTTTTCTGACGCTGCTTGGTGCCAGTCTGGTGCTGACGGCGCTTACCATGCTGCTTCCGGTGCGGGACAGCGTCAACGGGTCAGCGACCAGGCTTGCGCGCTGGATGCCCCTCGCAGCTGCACCGCTGGGTTATCTTGCCGGGCTGGTGGGGATTGGCGGCGGGATCTTTCTTGCGCCTCTTCTGCATCTTGGCCGATGGCACGAGGCGCGCGGAATTGCTGCAACAGCAAGCCTGTTTATCCTCGTAAACTCACTCTTCGGCCTTGCAGGTCAAATGCTCAAGAACGGCCCCGATCTGTTCGGGACGGCAATCAACGCGGCGTTGCCTCTGCTGCTTGCAGTCGTGATTGGCGGTCAAGTCGGCAGCCTGATGGCCGCGCGTCTGCTTCCGCCCAAGTGGATAAGGTGGCTAACCGCCCTGCTGGTACTGGTGGTGGGCGCGCGCCTGCTCGCCGGAGTGTGAACTCCGTTATAGCGGCGAAAATGGAGGAAAATGGCTCCCCGAGTAGGATTCGAACCTACGGCCATTCGATTAACAGTCGAATGCTCTACCGCTGAGCTATCGGGGAGCAACCGGCAGACAAGTCCGCTGGCAGAGGCGCGCGTATATGGGGGGTGCTGCGGGATTGCAAGGGGGTTTTGAACAGCCTGCGATCACAAGCGATCCAACCCGGTGCGCGGCGGCCTCGCGGCTTTGCGAGCAAGAGCCGCGCGCGGCATGATGTGCGCAAAGCTAGGCCGTGACAAACTGCTCCGCCACGATCCGCTCCTCCAGGCTCTGGCCCGGGTCGAACAGCAGCGTGAGGTCATTGTCATGCGCGATTCTCAGGCGCACTTCCGCAATGTCGCGCAGTTCCTTCTGGTCAGCCACGGCCGCGACCGGGCGTTTGGCCGGATCAAGCACCTTGAGAATGATTGGCATCCGGTCAGGCAGGATCGCCCCACGCCAGCGCCGCGGGCGAAAGGGGCTGATCGGGGTCAGCGCAAGCATCTTGCTGTCGAGCGGCAGAATTGGCCCCTGCGCGGACAGGTTATAGGCGGTCGATCCCGCTGGGGTCGCCACCAGAACCCCGTCGCACACCAGTTCGCGGATCCGCACACGGTCGCCCACGGTGACCTCGATCTTGGCGGTCTGTCGGGTTTCGCGCAGCAGCGACAGTTCGTTGATTGCATTCAGAACGTGCGTTTCGCCATCCTGTGTTACGGCCTCAACACGCAGAGGTGAAATCGTCCAGCGTCGCGCCTTGTTGACCCGCGGGGCGATCAGCGCGCGCTTGTCATAGCGGTTCATGAGGAAACCGACCGTGCCGAGGTTCATCCCGAAGGCAGGGATCACGCGTCCGGCATCCAGCATGGCATGGAGCGTCTGGAGCATGAAACCGTCGCCTCCCAGCACAACCACGGCATCAGCCTCGGCCAGCGACACCCACTCGCCCTGTGAGAGCAACGCCTCATGCGCTTCAAGCGCGCGGGGCGTATCGGAGGCCAGCAGCGCGAGGCGCTGATAGGTCACATCATTGCTCGCCATTCTTTCCCCTCCGGCAGCAAAGCAGACCGGGAGCACTTATCCCCGACGCTTCGCTTGGCGATGGCCCTGATGTGCCATATCGGCTCGGATTGCAATTGATGCGAGGCATGGGGCCGTTCAATGGCTAAGGAGAGGCGGGCAAGAGGAGCGTGATGGAACAGGGTCGGACATCCTTGCGCGGGCCAGCAACCCGTGGGCGCTTTCCCGGCGTGAGCCCGGGTGTGCTGGAGGCCGATCTGTTGCGCGCGCTTGACCGGCGCGAGATCGAGGTATTGTTCCAGCCGCAATTCTCCTGCGTTACCGGTGCGGTTGTCGGGGCCGAGGCCTTGGCACGCTGGCGGCACCCGACATTGGGAGCCATCGGTGCGCGGGATCTGTTTGCAGTGGCCGAGCGTGCAGCACTGGTTGCTCCCTTGTCGCGCCATGTCGTTGCCCGTGCATTGGAAGACGCGGCGACCTGGCCGGATAATCTTACCTTATCGCTCAACATCACGCCCGAGGAACTGGGCGACCCGCGCTTTGCGGCGGATTTCGCTGCCCTGATCGGGCGGTCTGACATCGCGCCAAAGCGGTTGATGCTGGAGATCACCGAGGATTTGCTGCTGCGCAATCTGCCGCAGGCCGCAAGTGCGCTGAAAGCCTTGCGCGGCCTCGGCTTCTGCACCGCACTTGACGATTTTGGTGCGGGCTTCTGCAATTTCCGTTACCTGCGCGAACTGCCCCTGGATGCGCTCAAGCTCGACAAGGTGATGGTTGAGGGCGTGCCAGCCGACCCCACGGCCCTTGCGGTGTTCCGGGCGATTGTCCAGCTTGGCAAGGCGCTCGGCCTTTCAATCTATGCCGAAGGGATCGAGACGGAGATCCAGCGCGCCGCGATCACTGCCGAGGGCTGCGATTACTGGCTGGGTTTTTTACGCGCCCAGCCCATGCCGAGCGAAAGCGTGCTGGCAATGGCTCGCACAGCGCGCGGAATGGGGCACGGTTAACCGGGAAGGCTATGGGCTGGGCGTGGCGCCTTTGAGGTGCCGATCGAACCAGTCGATGATCCGCCTCAGCGAATCGATCTGGTTCTCTCGCTTGGCAAAACCGTGGCCTTCGTCGCGGTAGAATACCGTCTCGTTCGGAATACCGATCTCGGCAAGAATTGCCGCGACTTCCTCTGCCTGTCCCCGCGGCACACGGATATCGCGGTCGCCCTGCAGCGAAAGCAGCGGTGCTTTGATGTTCCGGATATAGGTGATCGGCGAGTTCGAGGCGTAAACCTCGCGGTCCCTGACTGGATCGCCCAGCAGCGAGATCAGGTATTGCTGCAGCAAGGCATCGGCCGTGTCGTACATGCTGAACCAGTTAATGATGCCAAACAGCTGCGCTCCGGCCGCGAATTCATCGGGCGTTCTGGCGAGCGCGATAAGGGTCATGTAGCCGCCGTAGGAGCCGCCCGTGATCCCGACCTTGTCCGGATCGACATAGCCGCTATCGATCAGGAACTGCTTGCCCGCGATCACATCGCGCAGGTCGCCGCCGCCCAGATCCTGATAATTCGCGTTCTGGAACGGTTGTCCATAGCCGGTCGAGCCGCGAACATTGGGTTGCATCACGATGTAGCCACGGCTGGCAAGCGCGGTGGCCGTGCGGTTGAACCCGTCGCGGCTCTGGCCGGTCGGGCCTCCGTGTGGCAGCAGGATCGCCGGGTTGGTGCCGTCGCGCTTGAGGTTGAACGGCATGGTGACGATCGCGCTGATCAGTGTCCCGTCAAAGCTCTTGTAGGTGACGATCCGGGTTTTGGGCAGGGTTTCGGACTTCAGGCTCGCCACGCCCATCGCGGTGATCGGTCTGGCATTGCCGCTTGCAAGATCGACCAGTTGAAGGTCGCTCGGCCGGTCGGCTCCCGAATGGATTGCCAGAACGCGTCCACCATCGGGGGAAAACGGCGTATCGGCACCTGCAAAGCCATTCGTGCCGGGCGGCAGCGCCAGGGGCGTCTCTGCCAGCGTTTCGACATTCACCAGTGAGGCAATGGTGCGGCCATCTTCATTGCGGGTCACCGTAAGAGTGCGGCCATCGGGGCTGAATGATCCTGCCGATTGCTCCCACGGAGTCGGTTTCAGCCAGCGCCATGCGCTGGTCTTTGTGTCGTAGATCCCTGCGCGCAGCTGGCCGGTCTCCTGGTTGGTGGTAACAGCCACCAGCCTGCCGTCGGCGGTCACGTCGCTTGCTTCGTAGATTGTGCCGGGCTGGCCTAGCATCAGGCGTTTTGCGCCGCTTGGGACGTCAACGCGCCAGACCTCCGCCATGGTGCTGTTGGCGTTGGAGCGCACTGCAATCAAGGCCTTCCCGTCCTCGATCCAGGCCACAGGTGCCCAGCGCAACGCCGGGTCAGGTTCTGTGACAAGCGGCGTTGTCCTGCCGCTCGTCAGATCGATCAGGGCAAGGTTGACCTGCCCTTCGCTTTGCAGCTTGGTCGCGATCACGCCCCTCTGGCCATTGGGCGCGATGATCAGCGACGTTTCGCGCAGCTCAGGGGTGTTGGTGAGGTTGCGCACCGGGCCGCCATTGGCTGGTACGGCAAAAATATCGAACTGCTCGTCGCCGCCAACATCCTGTGTGAAATAGAGCACGCGTCCGTCGAGCGAGGGCATCAAGCCGCCCTGACGCTCCTCCGAACGGGTCAATTGTACCGGCCAGCCGCCGGTTGCTGGGATCTTCCAGATATTGTTCCGACCCGTAAGATTCGTGACGAGGAAGATCTCGTTCCCGTCCCGGCTCCATGCGGTAGCGCCCAGCGTGCGTGAATAGGACAGATCCTCTACCGGAACGGGGACGGCATCGGGGTTGGTGGGGCTTTCCAGCTCTGCGGGATTGCTGACGGGACGTTCGGGGCTGGGGACTTGAGCCGTCGCCGGAACCGCAAGGAAGATGAGCGAGGCCGATGCCAATGGCAAACATGATGGCAAAAGACGGCTGCGACTGATTGACCTTGATGTGCGCATGGCATTCCCCCTTGGCTTCCCTTGTTCTCCCCGGAAAAGCTAGCAGAACAAGATGCCGTGTCACCCTGGATTCAACGGCAAGGCTAAGCTGCTCTCTTTGCTTTCGCCGCCTTCTTCACGATACCGGAAAGGCCCTTGGTCAGCTGAAACAGTCCGTTGAGGCGGCTCAGAGGGTCACCCCAGGCCCGGTTGATCACCAGCTTCATGTCGGGGCGCAGGCGGGCAGTGTCTTTGCCGCCTTCGTTGAGGCGAGAGACATAGGCGATCAGGCCCGCCGGTTCGGGGAAATCATCCCTGTGGAAGGTCACGAGCGTGCCACGCGCGCCGACATCGATCTTGGCGATGTTGGCGGCAATGGCCTGATGCTTGATCTCGATCAGGCGAATGAGGTTCTTGGTCGGCTGCGGCAGGTCGCCGAAGCGGTCGATCATCTCGGCGGCGAGGCTTTCGATCTCGGTCTGCCCCTCTGCCTGATTAAGGCGGCGGTAGAGCGCCATGCGCACGGCGAGATCGGGGACATAATCCTCGGGGATCATGATCGGCGCATCGACGGTGATCTGCGGGGTGATCTTGTCGGGCGCCGGGGCAAGGCCCATCTCGCCCGCCTTGGCGGCAAGGATCGCCTCCTCCAGCATCGCCTGATAGAGTTCGAAGCCGACCTCGCGGATATGGCCGGACTGCTCGTCGCCCAAAAGATTGCCCGCGCCGCGAATGTCGAGATCGTGGCTCGCCAGCTGGAAGCCCGCGCCAAGGCTGTCGAGATCGCCCAGCACCTTCAACCGCTTCTGCGCCACTTCGGACAGGGCGACGTCCTTCTCATGCGTAAGGTAAGCATAGGCGCGCAGCTTCGCCCGCCCGACACGGCCCCTGAGCTGGTAGAGTTGCGCCAGACCGAAGCGGTCGGCGCGGTGGATGATGATGGTGTTGGCGCTCGGGATGTCGAGGCCGCTTTCGACGATGGTGGTTGAAAGCAGCACGTCATACTTGCGATCATAGAACGCTCCCATCCGCTCCTCGACCTCGGCGGGGCTCATCTGGCCGTGGGCGGAGACGCATTTCACCTCCGGCACATTTTCGCGCAACCATTCTTCGACGTCGGTCATGTCGGAGATGCGGGGGACAACAATGAAGCTTTGCCCGCCGCGATGGTGTTCGCGCAGCAGGGCTTCGCGGATCACCATGTCGTCCCACTCCATCACATAGGTGCGGACCGCAAGGCGATCGACCGGCGGGGTCTGGATGGTGGAAAGCTCGCGCAGGCCCGACATCGCCATCTGAAGCGTGCGCGGGATCGGGGTGGCGGTAAGGGTAAGGACGTGAACGTCGGCGCGCAGCTGCTTGAGCTTCTCCTTGTGGGTGACGCCGAAGCGCTGCTCCTCGTCGACGATCACGAGACCGAGGTTCTTGAACTTGGTCGATTTGGACAGGATCGCATGGGTGCCGACCACCAGATCGATCTGGCCATTTTCCAGCCCCTCGCGGGTCTCGGCGGCTTCCTTGGCGCTGACGAGGCGCGAGAGGCGACCGACCTTAAGGGGGAAGCCCGCGAACCGCTCAGCGAAGTTCTGGTAATGCTGACGGGCGAGCAAGGTGGTTGGCGCAACGATGGCCACCTGTTGTCCTGCCATTGCCGCAACAAACGCAGCCCGTAGCGCCACCTCGGTCTTCCCGAAACCGACATCGCCGCACACCAGCCGGTCCATCGGGCGGCCGCTTTCGAGGTCGGCGAGGACATCGGCGATGGCGCGTTCCTGATCCTCGGTCTCGGCCCAGGGGAAGCGGTCGGTGAACTGGGTGAGGCTGGCCGCGTCGGTCGCCAGCACGGTTGCCTGCCGCAGCGCACGGGCGGCGGCGACCTGCATCAACTCGCCTGCGATGGCGGTAATGCGCTCCTTGAGCTTTGCCCGCCGCCGCTGCCACGCCTCGCCGCCCAGTTTGTCGAGCGGGACGGCCTGTTCGGACGAGCCATAGCGGGTGAGGACATCGAGGTTTTCGACCGGGATGAACAGCTTGTCTCCGCCCGCATATTCGAGCGCGACGCAATCGTGCTGGCTCTTGCCGACCGGGATCGGCTCAAGCCCGAGATAGCGCCCGATCCCGTGTTCGACATGGACCACCAGATCGCCGCGCGACAGGGCCTGAAGTTCGGCAAGGAAAGCGTCAGAATCGCGACGTTTCTTCTTGCGCCGCACCAGCCGGTCACCCAGCACATCGGCTTCGGTGACGAGGTCGATGGTGTCGCTGGCAAAGCCGTGTTCGAGTGGGAGGACAACCACCGCGGTCTTGGCTTTGGCAGAGAGGCCCAGGGCCTGCTGCCAGCTGTCCGCCAGTGCGGTGGGCGCGCCTGCTTCCTCAAGGATTGCCGCGATCCGCCGCGCGCTTCCGGTCGAATAGGCGGCAAACAGCGGCTTGCGCCCGGCCTTGGCGACCGCCTTCAGGTGCGCGGCGGCAGCCTCATAGACATTCTCGCCGCGCCCCCGTTCCGGCGCGAAATCGCGGCCCGAACGGAAGCCGAAATCGACCGTCGCCGGCCCCGGCTCGGCGGCAAAGCCGGTGGCGCGGTGGGCGGGGAAGGCGGCCAGCGCCGCTTCGAATTCGGCGCGGGTGAGATAGAGCGCTTCGGGGCCGAGCGGGCGGTAGGAGCCCTTCTTCTCGCCCGCAATCCGGCTGCGCTGTTCGTGGTAATCGGTGATGTCGGTCAGGCGTTCTTCCGCAGCGCCCAGCGCGCTTTGGTCGATGATCACGACATCGTCCTTGGCAAGGTGATCGAACAGGCTGGCCAGCTTGTCCTCGAACAAGGGCAGCCAGTGTTCCATGCCTGCAAGGCGCCGACCCTCGGACACGGCTTCGTAGAGCGGGTCCTGCGTCGCATTGGCGCCGAACAACTCGCGGTAACGGGAGCGGAACCGTTTGATGCTGTCCTCGTCCACCAGCGCCTCGGATGCCGGGAGCAGCAGGTGGCTGTCGATCCGCTCCACCGTGCGCTGGGTGGCGGGGTCGAACAGGCGCAAGCTCTCCAGTTCGTCTCCGAAGAAGTCGAGCCTCAGACCCGCCTCAAGGCTGGAAGGGAAGATGTCGACAATCGAGCCCCGGACAGCGAATTCGCCGTGGTCGATCACTGTGTCGGTGCGGCTGTAGCCCTGCCGCGTCAGCAGCGCGGCGAGGCTTTCGTGGCCGATCTGCGTGCCGACCTTGAACTCGCGGACGGATTCGCGCACCCGGAACGGGGTCAGCACGCGCTGAAGAACGGCGTTGATGGTGGTCACCAGCAATTGCTGGCCTGCACCCGGATTCTGCAAGCGGTGCAGCGTAGCGAGGCGCTGGGCGCTGATCGTCAGCGCCGGGCTGGCGCGGTCATAGGGGAGGCAGTCCCACGCCGGAAACTCGATCACCTCAATCTCGGGCGCAAAGAATCGCGCTGCCTCGGCCGTCGCGCGCATGGCCGCGTCGTCGGGCGCGATGAACACTGCGCGGCGCTTGGCCGCGCGCGCCAGATCGGCGAGCACCAGCGGCAGGCTCCCGCGCGGGAGCGAGGCGAGGGTCAGCGGATCGGTGCCGGCAAGGATGCGTTTAAGGTCGGGCATGGGCTTCCATAAAGCGGCGCGGGCGCATTGCGTTCCCGCCGCCCGGTCTTCGCGCGGCCCCTTAGCGCGGAATGTCGACGTAATCGAGGCGCTGCATCGCGGTGAGCAAGTCGCCAGCGATATGTTCCGGTGCGGGCTGCGATCCCAGCGCCCAGGCCATCACGTCGACATCATCGGCATCGAGCAGGGCTTCGAACCACGCCAGTTCCGCCTCGCTCCATTGCGCGTGATAGCGATCATAGAAGCCGCCGATCATGTAATCGGCCTCGCGCGTGCCGCGGTGCCAGCTGCGGAACTTGGCGCGGGCAAGACGTTGTTCGAAAGAGGGCGTGTCGGTCATGATGGCCACCTAGCCACAGCTTCCCGCTGCTTCAACTCGCAAAGACGCAAAGCGAGTGATAGCGAATGCAACCATGCGCCCCGAGGCTCTCAATCCGCTGTTTGCTGAAGTCCAGACGCTCGAAGGCGTTGGGCCGAAGCTTATGAAGCCGCTCGAACGGCTTGGCCTCGCGCGGGTCAAGGACGTTGCCTATCATCTGCCAGAACGCTTCGTGAGCCGCCGCGCGATTGCCAATCTCGACGAGGGAAGCGAGGGCGAACAGGTCATTATCGCGCTTACCCCGATCGAGCATCGCAGCCCTCGTGCGGGTAGCCGCGGACCTTACCGTGTGCTGGCGCAGGACGTGCGCGGCAATATCTGCGCGCTGACATGGTTCGGAAAAGCGGCCTATGCGGCAAAGAAGCTGGTACCGGTGGGCGAGACGCGCTGGGTGGCCGGGCGGCTCGATCGTTATGGCGACATGCTTCAGATCGTTCATCCCGATCATATCGAAGTGGAAAGCGCGGCGCATATGGGCCGCCTGTCAGAGCCGGTCTATCGCCTGTCCGAAGGCCTCACCCAGCCGCGCATCGCCGCCTTTACCGAACAGGCGCTGGCGCGGCTGCCCGAACTTCCCGAATGGATCGAACCCGGCCAGCTTGAACGCGCCGGCTGGCCATCATGGGCGGCGGCGCTGCGGATGGCGCATGAGGGCACCGAGCCCAAGGCCCGCGATCGGCTGGCCTATGACGAATTGCTGGCGAACTCCCTCGCACTGCTGCTGGTCAAGGCCGAAGGGCGGCGGCGCAAGGGGACGGCGCTGGTGGGCGACGGGGCCTTGCGCGCGAAGTTGCAACTGCCCTTCGCCCTGACGGGGGCTCAGGCGCGCTCGATTGCCGAGATTGCGGGCGACATGGCGCAGGAAGCCCCGATGCTGCGCCTGCTGCAAGGCGATGTCGGCGCGGGCAAGACGGTGGTCGCGCTCAACGCGATGCTGATCGCGGTCGAGGCGGGCAAGCAGGCGGCGCTGCTCGCGCCCACCGAAATTCTCGCGCGCCAGCATTTTGAAACGCTGCGCAAGATGCTCGGCCCGACGGGGGTGGAGATTGCCCTGCTGACGGGCCGCGCCAAGGGCCGCGAGCGCGAGTCCATCCTGATGGGGCTGCTCGATGGGTCGATCCAGCTTCTGGTCGGAACGCATGCGATCTTTCAGGACAGCGTGAACTACCGCGATCTAGGCCTCGTGGTGATCGACGAACAGCACCGTTTCGGCGTCGCGCAACGTCTGGCGCTGGCCGCCAAGGGCCGCCGCGCGCCGCATACCCTCGCCATGACCGCCACCCCGATCCCGCGCTCGCTGACGCTGGCGCAATATGGCGAGATGGACGTGAGCCGCCTTGATGAACTGCCCCCGGGGCGGCAGGCGATCGACACGCGGGTGGTGGCGATGGAGCGGATCGAGGATGTGGTCGCCGGGGTTGAGCGGCACCTTGCCAGCGGGCAGCAGGCCTATTGGGTCTGCCCGATGGTGCGCGAGATCGACGGCGTCCCCGACATGGCCGACATCGCCGCCGCCGAGGCGCGGTTTGCGGCGCTGAAGGAGCGTTTTGGCGACGCGGTCGTCCTCGTCCACGGCCAGCTGCGGCCTGAGGTCAAGGACGCCGCAATGGAGCGGTTCGCCAGCGGGCAGGCGCGGCTACTGGTGGCGACGACGGTGATCGAGGTGGGTGTCGATGTGCCGTCTGCCACGCTGATGGTGATCGAACAGGCGGAGCGCTTCGGCCTTGCCCAGTTGCACCAGCTGCGCGGGCGGGTGGGGCGGGGGGCGGAGAAGTCGACCTGCCTGCTGCTGCGCTCGGCCCAACTGTCCGAGACCGGCCGCGCACGGCTGGCCCTGATGCGCGAGACGCAGGACGGGTTCAGGATCGCCGAGGAAGACCTGGCGCTGCGGGGCGGGGGCGAGCTGCTCGGCACGCGGCAATCGGGGGAGGCGGCGTTCCGGATCGCTGACCTCGAACAGATGCAGCGTCTGCTACCGGTAGCTCATGGCGATGCGCGGCTGCTGATGGAGCGGGACGGAGGCCTGACCAGCCAGCGCGGCGAGGCGGCCCGGCTACTGCTTTACCTGTTCGAACGTGACTGGGGCGTTCAGCTATTGCGCGGCGGTTAGGCCCGGAAGCGGACACTTTCGCGAAGCAGTCGCTCTGCCCATGCTTCGACACCAAGCGTGATCATCTGCCATGCGGCCTCAAAAGCCTCGGTTTCGCCATAGTAGGGATCCGGCACAGGCTCTCCCCGGCGCCCGTCGACTTCATCCATCAGCATAGCCAGCCTAGCGGTACCATTGCGCGGTGCGCGCGAGCGCAGGGCCTCAAGGTTGGCGCGGTCGAGCGCGATGATGTGGGTGAAGCGGAAGAAATCGTCCCGTTCGATCTGGCGAGCGGACTGGCCGGAGATATCAATTCCATTGAGGCTGGCGATGGTCACGGCACGCGGATCGGGCCGTTGGCCGACGTGATAGGATGCGGTTCCGGCCGAATCCACAATGCAGGAAAGCCCGCGCGCCTCGGCCACTGCGCGGAACGCCCCTTCGGCCATTGGTGACCGGCAAATGTTGCCGAGACACACAAACAGCAGGCTGGTTTTATGTTCAATACCCCCGTGCATGGACGGCCAACTATAACAAATCTGCGCCTCTGTCCACGTCCTATCTTGTTGGTTTCACGTGAAACATATCGATTTCAGCCGATAGCGCGGGGAGGGAGCGTGCTGCGCCGGGGCAAGGCCGGGGCAGGGCTCGGCCAAGGGAGGCCTGAAGGGGGGCTAACGGGGGTCTACACCCCCCCTGAGACCGCGTGTATTGCTCGGGGCGATGTGCTCGACAGCACATCTTCGGTGATCCTGCGGATGTTGACCTTGGCCTTCAGTCGCGCGCCGAGCAGCGCTGTGCCTGAAACCTTGCGCTGGACAAAAAGCGTTTCGATCGGCGGGAAGGCCCATGTCTCCTTGTCCTGCGCGATGGCATAGCCTTCGTCCCGCAACAGGGGAATGAACGCGCGGTCGCCAAAGTCGAATGGCGCATCCTCGCGCATTTCATTGATGACGATATCGATCATGCGGTTCACGCGCTCGGGGTGCTTTTCGGCGACGATCGGCATCATGAACCCGGCCTCGATGGTCGCCTTGAGCACTTCCTCGGCATTACCTCTGAGGCCCGCTTCCAGCATCCGGCGATAACCGTTGGCGACAGCTGGATCGACCGGGCGGCAGGCGCCGAAATCGAGCAGCACGATCTCGCCTGTCTCGCGCCGGTAGCGGAAATTGGCAAAGTTCGGATCGGTCTGCATCACGCCGAAATCGAACAGTTCGCGCGCCACCAGCCGGATCAGCCGGGCAAACACAGCGTCGCGGCGTTCGGGCGATTCGTTGCCCAGCTCCTCGATGCTGACGCCGTCCTCGAAACTCATTGCCAGGATCGAACCACGGGTCAGACCTTCGTGGAGCTTTGGGACGACGAAGCCTTCGACGCCTGCCAGTTGCTCGCGATACATCGCCATCTGGGCGCCTTCGCGCTCGTAATCGGCTTCCTCGTGAAGCTGCTGCTTTGCTGCCGCCATCAGCTTGTCCATCTCAAGTTCCGGCGGTGCGAAGCCTGCGATCTTGAGCAGCGTCATGACATTGTCGACATCGGAATCGATACTTTTGGCGACGCCCGGATACTGCACCTTGATTGCCAGTTCCTCGCCATCGCGGGTCAGCGCCTTGTGCACCTGTCCAATGCTGGCGGCGGCGATGGGGCGGGGGTTGAACCAGCGGAACTGCTTGCGCCATTCCGGTCCCCATTCGCTTTTCAGCACCTGATCAAGCTGGCGGGTCGGCATGAAATTGGCCTGATCGCGCAAGGTCGCGAGGATTTTCGAGAGCTCCTCCGGCAGAAAGTCACCCGCATCGAGGCTGATCATCTGCCCCATCTTCATCGCCGCACCGCGCAGATGGCTGAGGCGGTCGGTCAGGCGCTGGACATTGCCGGGAGTGAGGATCAGGTCGCGCGCATTGATGCCATCACCGCTCGCCAGCCGCCGCGCACCTTCGGCAACCATGCCGCCGGCAACGCCCCCGACCAGTCGCCCGAAGGTGCCAAGCCGCGCGATCCGCCCAGCCGGGACGGCACGCTGGCGGCTGCGGTCTTCGGGGAACTGGCTGAAATCAGGGGTCTGGTCATCGTCGGCCACGGGGGAGGGTGCTTCCGGCTTGCAAGGGGCTTTGGCGGGCAACGGTTCATCTGCGCGCGTGTTCCGCCCGAAATGGTGTTGGCTTAGCTGATACTCAAGCCGCCATCGACCGGCAGGCACTGCCCGGTGATGTAATCGGAGTGCGACGAGGCAAGGAATACCGCCAGCCCTTCCAGCCCTGCGTGATCACCGGGGCGGCGCAGCGGAATGCGCTTGGCCATCCATTCGCCGAACCGGGGATCGGCCTTGGCAGTGATGTCGGTCTCGTAATAGCCGAAAAGCAGGGCATTGGCGGTGATCTGGTAGCGCGCGAGTTCAAACGCTGCCGCGCGGGTCAGACCGTTCAGCGCGGCTTTGGAGGCGGCGTAATCGGAACTGCGGTTGACCCCCATGATCGACTGTCCGGATGAGGTGGCAATCAGCTTGCCGCCGGGATCCCCGGCCTTGGCGCGGGCGATCATGTGACGGCTGACATGCTTGTAGAGGAGCGCCGCCCCGCGCGTGTTGACGGCCATGGTGCGATCCCAGCCGTCCGCCGTGATGTCCGGGATCGCGGTGCCAGCGCCTGAAACTCCGGCATTGGCAAAGCATGCGTCAATGCGGTCGAAGGCGCGCAGGGTCTGTTCCAGTGCAGTCTCGATACTGCCTTCTTCGCCAATGTCGCAGGTCAGCGCCAGCACGTCCCCGGCGCCATGCGTGCGCAACTCTTCGACGGCAGCAGCGTTCTTTTCCGGATTGCGCGCCAGGATCGCGACATGGGCGCCCGCTTTCGCGAGGCCACGTGCCATGGCAAGGCCAAGGCCGCCATTGCCGCCGGTAATCAGGGCCACGCGGCCAGTCAGATCGAACAGGTTCATGGCTGTTCAAGTGGCGCAAAGCCGCGCATCCCGCAAGATGCGCGGGAACCGCGCCCGACCCCAGGTTTTGACGCGGCATGGACGGACAAAACTCGCTTTCACCTGCCGCGCGCCTGCTTGGCTATGCCGGGCTGTTGCCCCAGATGCTCTGCATCGCCTTGATCCTGATGGGCCACGAATACCGCTACTCGGCGCTGGCGGGCGGCTATGCCTATGCGGCAGCGATTTTCAGCTTTCTTGGCGGCGTATGGTGGGGGCAGGCGGTCACCGGCGGGCGCGCGACCACCGGCGCCTATGTGCTGGCCGTGATGCCCAGCCTGATCGCGGTGGCGCTGTTCCTGCCATGGACCTTCGGTTGGGAATGGCCCGGCCCGGCGCTGTTCTATCTCGGGGCGCTGATCCTCGGGTCGCCGCTGATCGACCGGGCGCTGGGCTTTGCACAGGCCGATTTCCTGCGGCTGCGCTGGCACTTGTCGCTGGGGTTGGGCGGGCTGACGATTGCCTTGGGAATGCTGGCCGGACAGGTGATCTGAGCGCCTGCTGCGCCTATGCGCCATTGCGATCTTTGCGATGAATTAACCAAGCGAGCCTAGGGAGAAGCTTGGCTTTTCCTTTGGAAACACGCGCACAATGATCCGATCGCTTAACTCACTGGCCGGGAAAATCCGGCGCGCGCTCGGCCCGTCCGGCAAGAAAACTGCTGTTCTCAAAGGAGAATTGCAGGGCCAACCCGGGGGCGCATTGCTTCGCAAGAAGCGCGTGAGGATCGCAGTGCTGGCGATTGTATTTGGGCTGGTTTCTGGCTCCATTGATTTGCCGCTTCCCGTTGAGGATCTTTACCGCGCGGCGCGTGCGCAGCTTCGTTCGCGGCCGGCCCCGCAGGATATAGCCTTCATTGCGATTGACGACCGGACACTTGCCAGTTTCGGAGGTAAGGTTCCGGGCCGTGAGTATGACAGCCGCGTTGTCGAAACACTGTTCGAACGGGGGGTGACGCGCGTGACCTTCGACCGCGCGCACGCTGATCCTGAAAGTCCGGCCGCCGATGCGATTTTCGCCGACACGCTCGCCCGCCACAAGGGTAAGGTTTGGCTTGGCTTTTCGCCAACGGTGCAGATCGGGATGCAGCAGATCGAGGAAATCGTGCCGCTTCCAGCCTTTCGCCAACATGCTGGTATGGCGGCAATGAACGGCTATGGTGCGCCGTTCGGCCTGTCGGTCAGCTTCGGCACACAGGTTGATCTGGGTGACGAAGCGCACCCGTCGCTCTCTGCCGTTCTTGCCGAGTACAGTGGGGAGCGCATCAAGTATCGGCCTGATTATGCCTTTGACCCCAGCACCATACCCGCTTTCAGTTACATCGATATCCTGAACGGAAAGGTGCGCGAAAGCGAGCTGCAGGGAAAGAAGGTCATCATCGGGGAAGCATTCCTCAGGTCGACCGATTTCTATCTTGTGCCCTTCAGTTCAGAGAGGCTGGTTCCCGGAGCCTATTTCCATATCATGGGTGCGCATACGCTGGAGCGTTCTGTTCCGCGCGATTTCGGTTGGGTTCCAGCCATGCTGCTGGCCGCCTTTGCGATAATCTGGCAGGTTATGGAGCGATCGCGCAAAGTTTCGTCGATGGGCCTCGTGATATCGGGATTGCTGGCCTTTCCGATCCTGCTCGACGAATTCGGAATCAACATCGACGTCATGTCCGCGGTGGTCGCGCTGACAGGGGCCTGGATCGCATTCTACCTGCTTAATCGCAAGTATTTCAGCAGCGAAGCCAACGCCATGACAACCTCGGCGATCAGCTCCGACAAGCCGAGCTTTGAACGGGATGTCTTTGCGCTCAAGATCGCCAATCTCGCCGAATTGTCGGAGGATTGGTCGGCGCGCGAGACTGGGGACTTCGTCAACACGCTGATCGGCTATGTTCAGGGACCGGGCGAGGTCGGTGATGTCGCCTTCGAACGCGACATGCTGGTTTGGCTTTCGCCGCGGATGGAGATTGATGATCTGGAGCGCCATGCCGATGGTCTGGCACTGATGCTGAGGACAGCGATCAACCATGACTGGCAATCCACCAATGGTGCTCCTGCACTTGGGATCGATACCAATCACGATTTGCCGGTCGGCTTGCGGATCAAGAAGGCGATGCAGGCGGCGGACGAGGCCGCCAGCCGAGGTGTACGCTTCATTGTCAATGATGCAGCCCATCTGGAGGCCCGCAATCACCGCCTCGGCCTCATCCGCGTGCTCGAAAAGGGACTGCGTGATCGCTATATCGGCGTTGCCTATCAGCCCAAGGTCGATCTTGCTTCGGGACGGATCGTCGGCGCGGAAACGTTGATCCGCTGGCAGCCCGATGGCCGTGAATTCGTCAATCCGCAGGACCTCGTGCTTGCTGCCGAGGCCGCTGATCTGATCAACGATCTGACTCTGGTGGTGATGGAAACCGCGCTGGTCGACGGCAAACAGGCCATTACCCTTGATCCGCGCTTCAAGCTGGCGGTCAACATGTCGGCCAAGAGCCTGTCAGACACGCACCTGCTCTTCGACATCATGACGATGCTGGGTCGGCACGATTTCCCGCCTGAAAACCTTACGCTCGAACTGACAGAGACCGCGAAGCTCGACGATCAGCGAATCGCTCCGCAGGTGGCAGCGCTCAAGCAGCGCGGCATCGGCCTGTCGATCGACGATTTCGGAACGGGGCAATCGAACCTCGAATACATCGAGACCTTGCCGAGCTCCGAGCTCAAGATCGACAAGCGATTCGTTCAGCACATGGCGAGTTCCGAAGAAAGCCGCGCAGTGGTGCGCGCCACGATCGAGATCGCCCATTCGCTCGGCAAGGTGGTGGTCGCTGAAGGGGTGGAGGATCTGGAGACGGCCGCCGCCCTGCGCGAACTCGGCTGCGATCAGGCGCAGGGCTATCTGTTCTCGGCCGCCATATCGATGCCCGAACTGATCAAGGCGATGGGAGGCAAGCGAGCCATAATTAACTCTTGATTAGGGTTAATAATGTGTTAAACCTTTCAGTGCGTTTTCGCATTGCAAGGAGCATTGTCATGATCTGGGAAGGTTGGGACTGGATCTTCGGCGGTCGCTAAGCTGAGATCGAGATTCACAAAGAAAGCCCCGGGAAACCGGGGCTTTTTTCTTGTCTGCAGGATGGATGCCGGGGCCGGGGATTCCCACATTTTGCCCCGCGCGTTGGCGGCGTATGGTTAACGGTCTTGCCGCCAGTCAAAGCTGCACGAACCCATCACGAAGGACGTCGCGTTAACCCGTTCAAGCGATTTCTTGGCAAAATGGCGCGACCGCAGCCTTACGCAAAATTGGTCGGGGAGAGAGGATTCGAACCTCCGGCCCCTGCCTCCCGAAGACAGTGCTCTACCAGGCTGAGCTACTCCCCGACCGTGTCGGCTCCGCAGAGGCAAAATCCCCGTGCGGATCGAGGCAAGGCGCGCCCTATAGGTGTGGATGAGCACAGTGGCAAGCGGGCAAATGCGGCGTATAGTCGCAGCCATGGCTAGCGCAGCGAATCCCCTTTCCGTCAGCGGCAAACTTCACCCTGAACAGCAATATCTCGATCTGATGCGGCAGATCTGGGAGAGCGGGAGCGAGCGGGTCGACCGCACTGGCGTCGGCACGCGTTCGGTGTGCGGTGCGACGCTGCGATTCGATCTGGCGGGCGGGGCAATGCCGCTGCTCACCACCAAGCGGGTCTACTGGAAGACCGCGACGCGCGAGTTGCTGTGGTTCCTGACCGGTGAAACCAATATCCGCCCGCTGGTGCTGCAGGGTGTGAAGATCTGGAACGAATGGCCGCACGCGAAATATGTCCGCGAGAGCGGTGATCCGATCAGCCTTGACGATTTCGTGCAGCGAATCGCCGAGGACGAAGGTTTCGCCGCCCGTTGGGGCGATCTGGGGCCGGTCTACGGCAAGCAGTGGGTTGACTGGCCGACCTACCGCTATCGCCCGGACGGTCTGTACGAGAAGGGTGAAGGCATCAATCAGGTCGCGGCCGTGATCGAATCGCTGCGCACCAATCCGGGCAGCCGCCGCCACATCATCGAAGGCTGGAACGTCGCCGAGCTTGATCGCATGGCCCTGCCGCCGTGCCACAAGACCTACCAGTTCCATGTCGCGGGCGAGGGCGAGAGCGCGCGGCTCAACTGCCTGCTCTACCAGCGTAGCTGCGATGTTGCGCTGGGCCTGCCGTTCAACCTTTGGTCGGCCGCGCTGCTCACCGCGATGATCGCGCAGCAGGTGGGGATGCAGCCGGGCGAACTCGTTTGGATGGGCGGAGACGTGCATCTCTATCTCAATCATGCGCATCTGATCGAGGAACAGCTTGCCCGTCAGCCGCAGGGCCACCCGCGTCTGGAGATCACCCGGCACCCGGAAACAATTTTCGACTACCGGATCGAGGATTTCCTGGTGCATGATTACGCGCCGCTACCGCCGATCAGCGCCCCTGTTGCGGTTTAGCCCAGAGCCCTCTGCCGCGCTTGACCGCACCCTGCCGTTGAAATAAAAATACGTATGCAAGCAATGATTGCACCCGCCACCCGATAACCGGCTGCGGGCTGCCATACAGGGGAGAGCGCGCGACATGGCCGATCCAGCGACACCGGGGGCCAGGGCTGGTGACAGCAATCGCCCGGCGCTTACGCTGCACGTGCCTGAGCCGAAGTACCGGCCCGGCGATCAGGCGGATTTTTCGCATATTGATATTGGCGCCCCGGGTGACCAGCCGCGCCCGGATGAAAGCATCCACCCCTCACAGATGGCTGGACTGGCCTATGGCCTAGTTCGTGTGCTGGGTGATGACAATCAGGCCCATGGGCCCTGGAACCCGCGGCTCGATCCCGAAACGCTGCGCCAGATGCTCGGCCACATGGCGATGGTACGGGCGTTCGATGAACGCATGTTCCGCGGGCAAAGGCAGGGCAAGACCAGCTTCTACATGAAGTGCACCGGCGAGGAGGCGACCTCGATCGCGCCCGCCATGGCGCTGGCTAGCGATGACATGATTTTTCCCAGCTATCGCCAGCAGGGCATTCTGATCGCGCGCGGATACCCGCTGATCGAGATGATCAACCAGATCTATTCGAACAAGGCCGACAAGCTGAAGGGCCGCCAGCTGCCGATCATGTATTCGAGCCGCGAACACAGCTTTTTCTCGATTTCGGGCAACCTTGCAACGCAATGCCCGCAAGCCGTGGGCTGGGCGATGGCGAGCGCGATCAAGGGCGACAGCCGGATCGCGGCGAGCTGGGTGGGCGAGGGCTCGACCGCCGAGGGCGATTTCCACTCCGCCTGCACCTTTGCCGCGGTCTACAACGCGCCCGTCATTCTCAACGTCGTCAACAACCAGTGGGCGATTTCGAGCTTTTCGGGGTTTGCCGGAGCCGAGCGCACCACCTTTGCCGCGCGAGGCCTCGGCTATGGCATTGCGGCCCTGCGGGTCGACGGCAATGATGCGCTTGCCTGCTATGCCGCGACCGAATGGGCGGCCAACCGGGCTCGCGGCAATCATGGCCCCACGCTGATCGAATACTTCACCTATCGCGCCGAGGGCCACTCCACCTCCGACGATCCCTCGGGTTACCGTAGCGCGCAGGAGCGCGAGGAATGGCCGCTGGGCGATCCGGTCACGCGGCTCAAGAACCACCTCATCGCGATCGGCGAGTGGGACGAGGAGCGCCACGCCGCGATGGACCTCGAATGTGCCGAGACAGTCAAGGCCACCACCAAGGAGGCCGAGAAGAACGGTATCCTCGGCCATGGCCTCCACCACCCGTTCCACACCATGTTCGAGGATGTCTACGAGGAGCTACCCTGGCACCTCGAAGAACAGGCAGAGCAGGCGATCCGCGAACGCATCACCAAGTTCGGCACGGAAAGGCCCTTCGGATGAGCGAGGAAACCGAAATCGTGACCGAAGCGACTTCCGAACGCCGCCTCAACATGATCGAGGCGATCAACGAAGCGCTCGACATCATGCTGGAGCGCGATCCCGATGTGATCATCATGGGCGAGGATGTCGGCTATTTCGGCGGCGTGTTCCGCGCCACGGCTGGCCTTCAGGCCAAGCACGGCAAGACCCGGGTGTTCGACACGCCGATCTCCGAATGCGGGATCATCGGCGTGGCCGTGGGGATGGGGGCCTACGGCCTGCGCCCTGTGCCGGAAATCCAGTTCGCCGATTACATCTATCCCGGCCTCGACCAGCTGATCTCCGAAGCCGCGCGCCTGCGTTACCGCTCTGCGGGCGATTACATCGCGCCGCTGACCGTGCGCTCGCCCTTCGGCGGGGGGATCTTCGGCGGCCAGACGCACAGCCAGTCGCCCGAGGCGCTGTTCACCCATGTCTCGGGCCTCAAGACCGTGATCCCCTCCACGCCCCACGATGCCAAGGGGCTGCTGATTTCGGCGATCGAAGACAATGATCCCGTGATCTTCTTCGAGCCCAAGCGCATCTATAACGGGCCGTTTTCGGGCTATTACGACAAGCCGGTCGAGCCGTGGAAGAAGCACGCCGATAGCGTGGTGCCCGAGGGCTATTACAAGGTGCCGCTCGGCAAGGCACGCATCGTGCAGGAAGGTGAGGCGCTGACCGTGCTGGCCTATGGCACGATGGTCCACGTGGCCGAAGCGGTGTGCAAGGCCAAGGGCGTCGATGCCGAAATCCTCGACCTGCGCACGCTGGTGCCGCTCGACATCAAGGCGATCGAGGCCTCGGTCGCAAAGACCGGGCGCTGCCTGATCGTCCACGAAGCAACCCGCACCTCCGGCTTCGGCGCGGAACTCTCGGCGCTCGTCACCGAACGCTGCTTCTACCACCTCGAAGCGCCAGTGGAACGCGTCACCGGCTTCGACACGCCCTATCCCCACAGCCTCGAATGGGCCTATTTCCCCGGCCCCGTCCGCATCGGCGAGGCGATCGACAAGCTTCTCAAGGACTGACCCGATGGCCAAGTTCATTTTCAAGATGCCCGACGTGGGCGAAGGCGTGGCCGAGGCGGAAGTCGTCGAATGGCACATCAAGGTCGGCGACCGGGTCGAGGAGGATCAGCACCTTGTCGACGTGATGACCGACAAGGCCACCATCGACATCGAAAGCCCTGTGGCGGGGACGGTGGTCGAAGTGGCGGGCGAAGTCGGCGATGTGATCGCGATTGGTTCGATGCTGCTGGTGATCGAGGTTGAAGGCGAGGTCTCTGAAGAACAGGCCGAGGCTGCTGCCGAGCAGATCGAAGACGAGATGTCGGATGCGGACGAGGCGGAGGAGGCAGTTGCGCCTGAACCCGTTCGTGCTGAGCCTGTGGAAGCCCCCGCTTCGCCTGCGCCCGCGCCTGCTCCGGTGGTCGTTGCGCACAAGGTTCTCGCCAGCCCCGCCGTGCGCCAGCGCGCGCGCGATCTCGGGATCGATCTGGCAGAGGTAAAGCCCGCCGAGGATGGCCGGGTGCGTCACGGCGATCTTGATGCGTTTCTCGCCTATAACGTCGGCAGCGGTTTTGGCGCCGCGGGCAAGGCACGAGCGGACGAAACCATCAAGGTCATTGGCCTGCGCAAGCGCATCGCTCAGAACATGGCGGCGGCCAAACGTCACATTCCGCACTTTACCTATGTCGAGGAATGCGACGTCACCGATCTCGAAACCCTGCGCGCGCAATTGAACGCTGGCCGGGGCGAGCGGCCCAAGCTCACCATGCTCCCCCTGCTGATCCGGGCGATCTGCAAGGCGTTGCCCGACTACCCGATGATCAACGCGCGCTATGACGACGAGGCGGGCGTGGTGACGCGCTATGGCAGCGTGCATCTCGGCATGGCGGCGCAGACCGATTCGGGCCTGATGGTGCCGGTGATTCGCGACGCACAGGCGAAGAACCTGTGGCAACTTGCCAGGGAGATCGGCCGCCTGGCCGAGGGCGCGCGCAGCGGCAAGGCGACTTCGGAGGAACTCTCCGGCTCGACGTTGACGATTACTTCGCTCGGGCCGCTCGGCGGGGTTGCGACCACGCCGGTGATCAACCGGCCAGAGGTGGCGATCATCGGCCCCAACCGCATCGTCGAGCGTCCGATGTTCGTTTCCGACGGCATGGGCGGCGAGCGAATCGCCAAACGCAAGCTGATGAACATCTCGATTTCCTGCGATCACCGCGTGGTAGACGGACACGACGCGGCAAGCTTCGTGCAGGCCATCAAGCGGCTGATCGAAACGCCTGCTCTGTTGCTGGTCGACTAGGCGAAAAATTTGCGCCGGGGGCGGTGACAGGGGCGTTGACAGCCCGCTGCACCGGCCCTAATGGCGCTGCTCCACGAGCGGGACGGCAGCGCCGGAACACTCGGTCAGGACAAGATGCGCGGGTGTAGCTCAGTCGGTTAGAGCGCCGGCCTGTCACGCCGGAGGTCGCGGGTTCGAGCCCCGTCACTCGCGCCACTTGTCCAACGGAACGCCCTTAAGGGCATTGGCAAAGGCGGGCGTCAGTCCGCCTTTTCTTTTTCCGGTTCCGGCGCGTTCCAGCGGCCCGTCTCCATCCAGATCAGAAATCGCTTGAGCGGCAGCAGCCAGACGAGGCCAAGCACGACATAGACGACGGTTTGTGCGCCGCCCGACCAGCTGCCGATGATGCCGGGCGCATAGCGGGCGATCACCACGCCATAGATGATCAGCAGGACGAACAGGCCGACGATGCCGAAGGGGATTCGCCAGGTGGGGGTCTCGCGCATTACAGGGTTCCGTAAATCCGGGTGGGGGTGACGACTGCATCGAGCGTAATGTCATGCGGTTCGGTCGGCAGGGCCTCGCAGGCTTGCGCGTCCCATGCCAGCCCAACGGCGAGAGTGGGGCGATGTTCCGCCAGCCAGCGATCATAATGCCCGCCGCCTTGCCCCAGTCGCGCGCCCCCGGCGGTGAAGCCCACCAGCGGGACGAACAGGACATCTGGCACCAGCGGCTCGGCGTCGGGCCCGGGCTGGAGGATGCGGTTGGGGCCGGGGGCAAGGTCGCTGTCTGTGTGCGGATCGCTGTAACGCGCAAAGGCCATCGGCGCATCGGGTGCGGCAAAACGCGGGAGGGCAATTCTATGTCCGGCTTCGTGAAAGAAGCGCGCATAGCCGCCGGTCGGTGCTTCGTAGGGCCCCGCGTGATAGAGACCGATCACCGCCTCATCCCCGATCCGCGCGAGCAGCGGCGCAGGCGGGCGATGGAACAACAGCCCGCGGATGTTGTCTGGCAGCGCCTCGACATGAGCGCGGCGTGCGGCGCGGAGCTGTTTGCGAAGTTCGGTTTTGGCGGGGTCGGTCATTACACCCTTAGCGGTAGGCTACGGCCCACGGGGCCGCAAGGGCGACCGCCCGCCCGCAGCGGGCGCAGCTTGCTGCGCGTCTAGCGAGGATCGCAGCCCGGACGGGCTGCGAAAAGCAAAAAACGGCCCACGGGGCCGCAAGGGCGACCGCCCGCCCGCAGGGGTGGCCCTGAAAGGGCCGGGCCCCCGGAGGAAAGCCAAGCGCGCGGATGCGCGCGCCGGCGCTTGAGGCCAACAAATAGAGTGGCGGAACCACCATGGGTCGTTTGCGCTAGAAATCCTCTGACGCGTGGTACGTCAGGTGGGCGCCGTATACCCAAGCCTTCCGGACGAACCAGCAGGCGAGGGCAGGGACAACTCCCATTTGGATTACTTATAGCCTCAGGGATATTCAATCGGCTCGTGCCGGGCAGTCCCGCCGCCCTGCTATTTAGGCGCTGAAGATGGCGGCTTCAAGCTCGGCCGCACTTGCTTCGGCACGGGTGGCAAGGGCTTCAAGGCGATCGGCCAGGTCGGACGGCGCGCTGGGAGCTGCGACCGGGTCACCGAACAGGTCGATCTGCGGCGCTGATGGTGAGGGCGAAGGCCGCTTCGCGGCCTCCCGCGCGGCGGCAAGATCTGCTTCAAGAGCGACGATGGCGCTACGCAGAGCCTCAACTGCTTCAGCATCGGCCGGATCGGTGGACGGGGCTGTTGGTGCGGACTGCGCGGCTTCTGCGAGGCGCTTCCTTGCCTCGGTCAGTTCATCGGCGAGAAACAGCGCGGCAAACAGCAGGTTCTGCGCTTCCAGCGGCGCGCGCGACGTTCCCAGCTGCGCATATTTCTCGGCAATGATTGCGCCGAGTGCAGCAACATGTGCTTCCTCGCCATCGGCGCAGGCCACCGTGTAGCTTTTCGGGCCGATGGTCAGCGTGACAGTGCTCATCGCGCGCTATTCCTCGAGGCGGGCCAGCAGATCGTCAAGTTCACGCAGACTGTCAGAGACTTGCTCGCGCAACTTTTCATGGGCGTTGACCAGTTCCACCACCCGTGCCGATCCGCCCGATGATCGCGCCTCGACATCCGGGAGGGCAACCCGCGCGGCATCGATCCGCGCCATGGCGGCCTCGATGCGTCCAAGTGCGCTTGCAATGCGATCTGCGCTCATGAGCGCGTTCGATACCAACAGAAGCCTTCACACGCAAAGCCTTGGGGCGGGCTGTTGATAAGTGACACGCACTTCGCGCCGTTCCAACGGGTTGCAGGCTGCGCACGCAAGGTTGACCTCCCCCTTGGCCTCGGCAATGGCACGCCCACCGTAACCGGGGCCGAATCGCGCGCGATGGCGCGGCGGCTCCCGCAGGAGAATTGCGTGCCGATGAGCCTTGATGCCGCCCGCCTCCAGCCGATGGCCAATGCCATCCGCGCCCTGTCGATGGACGCGGTCGAAGCCGCCAATTCGGGACACCCGGGGATGCCGATGGGCATGGCCGACGTCGCAACCGTGCTGTTCACGCAGCATCTGAAGTTTGATCCCAGCGCGCCGCACTGGGCCGATCGCGACCGCTTCGTGCTGTCTGCGGGGCATGGCTCTATGCTGATCTACAGCCTTCTGTACCTCACGGGCTATGCCGCGCCGACGATTGATGACATCCGCAACTTCCGGCAGCTTTCCAGTCCCTGTGCCGGCCACCCGGAAAACTTCCTGCTCGACGGGGTGGAATGCACCACCGGCCCGCTGGGCCAGGGGATCGCGATGGCGGTCGGCATGGCTATGGCCGAGCGGCACCTGAATGCCGTGTTCGGTGACGATCTGGTCAACCACCGCACCTGGGTGATCGCGGGCGACGGCTGCCTGATGGAGGGCATCAACCACGAAGCGATCGGGCTGGCGGGGCATCTAGGCCTTGGTCATCTCAACGTGCTGTGGGACGACAACCGCATCACCATCGACGGCGCGACCGATCTGTCGACCTCGGAGGACATCAAGGCCCGTTATGCCGCGACCGGGTGGCACGTCACCGAGTGTGACGGCCATGACTTCGCCGATATCGACCGGGCGCTGGCTGAGGCGAAGGCCGATCCGCGCCCCTCGCTTGTCGCCTGCCGTACGCTGATCGGCAAGGGCGCCCCCAACAAGCAGGGTACCAGTGCCACCCACGGCTCGCCGCTGGGCGCTGCCGAAGTCGCCGCCGCGCGCGAGGCGCTGGGCTGGACGGCTGCACCGTTCGAAATTCCGTCCGAGATCCTCGCTGACTGGCACATGGCGGGTGAGCCGGGCCGCCGCGCGCACGGCACCTGGGCGGGCCATCTCGAAGCCAGCCCCCGCAAGGCCGAGTTCGAACGCCGCATGGCAGGCGGCTTGCCCGAAGGCTTCAGCCTCGATGCGCACATCGACGCGCTGCTCGCCAATCCGCAGAAAATCGCCACCCGCAAGGCGAGCGAAATCGCGCTTGCCGCGATCAACCCGCAGCTGCCCGACACCATCGGTGGCAGCGCCGACCTGACGGGATCGAACAACACCCTGGCGGGCGGGATCGGCACCTTTGCGAAGGACGATTATTCCGGCCGCTACGTCTATTACGGCATCCGCGAATTCGGCATGGCCGCGGCGATGAACGGCATGGCGCTGCATGGCGGCGTGATTCCCTATGGCGGCACCTTTCTCGTCTTTACGGACTATGCCCGCGGCGCGATCCGTTTGTCGGCGCTCCAGCATTGCCGCGTGGTCTATGTGATGACCCATGATTCCATCGGGCTTGGCGAGGACGGGCCGACCCACCAGCCGGTCGAGCATCTCGCCTCGCTGCGGGCGATGCCGAACCTGTTGGTGATGCGTCCGGCCGATGCAGTCGAGACGGCCGAGTGCTGGCAGATTGCGCTGGAGCAGAAGGATCGCCCGACGGTGCTGGCGCTGACCCGCCAGAACCTGCCGCAGCTGCGGCTTGAAGCGGGCGAGAACCTCTCGGCCAAGGGTGGCTACCGGCTCAAGGCCGCCGAAGCCTCGCGCAAGGTCGTGCTGCTCGCCACCGGATCGGAAGTGGAGCTGGCGATGGCTTGCGCTGCGCAGCTGGAAGGGCAGGGCGTGGGGGCGGACGTCGTGTCGATGGTCTGTACCGAACTGTTCGACGAGCAGCCCGCGGACTACCGCGCCGACCTGCTGCCACAGGACGCGCTGATCGTTTCGGTAGAGGCGGCGAGCACCTTTGGCTGGCAGCGCTACACCGGCACCACCGGCCTCAATATCGGGATCGACAGCTTCGGCGCTTCGGCCCCGGCGGGCGATCTGTTCGCCCATTTTGGTTTCGCAGCGGATAAAATTGTTCCGCAAATCCTGAACAAATTGAACGCTTAAGCAGGAGAACCTCTCATGGCCACCAAAGTTGCCATCAATGGCTTTGGCCGCATCGGCCGCCTTGTCGCTCGCGCTATCCTAGAGCGGACCGACCACGATCTCGATCTCGTCGCGATCAACGACCTTGCCGATGCCAAGGCCAATGCTCTGCTGTTTGCGCATGACTCGATCCACGGGCGCTTCAATGGGGATGTGACCGCCGATGGCGATGCGATCATCGTCAATGGCAAGCGCATCGCCGTGACCAAGGAGCGCGATCCCGCCAATCTGCCGCACGCGGCAATGGGCGTTGATATCGTGCTGGAATGCACTGGCTTCTTCCAGTCGGACGAAGCGAGCCGGCCCCATCTGGCCGCCGGGGCCAAGCGCGTGCTGATTTCTGCGCCTGCAACCGGTGTTTCCAAGACCATCGTCTATGGGGTGAACCACGAAACCCTGACGGCTGAGGACGTGATCATCTCCAACGCGAGCTGTACCACCAACTGCCTTGCGCCGGTCGCCAAGGTGCTGAACGACGTGATCGGGATCGAACGCGGGTTCATGACCACGATCCATAGCTACACCAACGACCAGCGTATGCTCGACCAGATCCACTCCGATCTGCGCCGCGCCCGTGCAGGCGCGCAGAACATGATCCCGACCACCACTGGCGCCGCGCGTGCGGTGGGTCTGGTGCTGCCCGAACTGAAGGGCAAGCTCGATGGTTCGTCGGTCCGCGTGCCGACCCCCAATGTCTCCATGGTCGATCTCGTCTTCGTGCCGAGCCGCGATACCACCGCGGAGGAAATCAACGCGGCCCTCAAGGCCGCAGCGGAAGGCGCCATGAAGGGTGTGCTCGACTATACCGACCAGCCGCTGGTTTCGAGCGATTTCAATCACTACCCGGCGTCTTCTACCGTCGATTCGCTGGAAACCAGCGTGATGGAAGGCAAGCTCGCCCGCGTGGTCAGCTGGTATGACAATGAATGGGGCTTCTCCAACCGGATGATCGACACCGCCGGGGTGATGGCGAAGTTTCTTTAAAACTCCCGACAGCACCGTTCGTGTCGAGCGAAGTCGAGACACTGCCCGACGCGAACGGTTCTCGAAGGCTATACTGGGGCCACCCGCCTGATGGTCGGGCGGTGGGCTCGAACCGAACGGATATGTTGGCCGATGAGCTTCAAGACCCTCGATGATCTCCCCGCCGATCTGACCGGCGAAGTTGCGCTGGTGCGCGTCGATCTCAACCTGCCGATGAAGGATGGCTCGGCCACCGACGTCACCCGGGTCGAGGCGGTGAAGCCGACCATCCTCGAACTGGCCGCGCGCGGGGCCAAGGTGCTGCTGCTGGCCCATTTCGGGCGGCCGGGCGGGCAGCGGTCTTCGGTGCTTTCGACCAGCATGGTGATCGGCGATGTCGAGCGGGTGCTGGGCAAGGAAGTGATGTTCATCCCCGAAATCGCTGGGCCGGTGGTCGATCAGGCGGTGGAGACTATCCTGCGGGCAGGGGATGTGGCTTTGCTGGACAACACGCGCTTTTGGCCGGGCGAGGAGGCGAACGACCCCAATCTGGCGCAGGCGATTGCCGCCCACGGTACGCTCTATGTCAATGATGCCTTCAGCGCTGCGCACCGCGCCCACGCGACGACCGAGGGCCTGGCGCATGTCCTTCCGTCCTATGCGGGCCGCTCGATGGAAGCGGAACTCAAGGCGCTGGATGCGGCGCTCGGCAATCCCGAGCAACCCGTGGCGGCGGTGGTCGGCGGGGCCAAGGTTTCGACCAAGCTGGCCGTGCTGGAAAACCTTGTGGGCAAGGTGCAGCACCTGATTATCGGCGGCGGCATGGCCAACACGTTCCTCGCGGCAAGGGGCGTCGATGTGGGCAAGAGCCTGTGCGAGCATGATCTTGCGCCCACGGTGGCAAAGATCATGGACGAGGCCGACCACGCTGGCTGCACTGTCCACCTGCCCTATGATGTCGTTGTGGCCAAGGAATTCGCCGCAAACCCTGCATCCTTGCGGGTCTGCAACGTCCACGAAGTCGCCGCCGACGAGATGATCCTCGACCTCGGCCCGCAGGCGGTCGAAGCGCTCGCCGATGTGCTCAAGACCTGTCGCACGCTGGTGTGGAATGGCCCGCTGGGCGCCTTCGAGACCGAGCCCTTCGATGCGGCGACCGTGGCACTGGCGCGCACGGCGGCGGCGCTGACGCTCGAAGGTTCGCTCACCAGCGTGGCGGGCGGCGGGGATACGGTCGCGGCGCTCGCCCATGCGGGGGCTTCCGAAGATTTCACCTATATTTCAACTGCTGGCGGGGCGTTCCTCGAATGGATGGAGGGCCGCGTCCTGCCCGGTGTTGCGGCTCTCGAAGGTCTGGATGGCTGATACTGCAGTCGAAGTCGAAGCCCTCGCCCTTGGCGTGATGCGCGCCTGGGTGGCGGGCGATGGCAAGGCGCTGAAAAAGGTGCTGGCACGCGATTTCATGATGATGGTCGGCACGCACCCGCCGCAGTTGCTCGACAAGCCGAGCTTTCTGGCGGCGCAGGAACGCGGGTTTCAATGCAGCCGCTTTGCCTTGCGCGAGGTGTTTGTTCGCCAGCATGGCAAGGCGGCATGGCTTGTCGCCGGTGCGGAACTGGAATTGCAGCTTGGCGGCAAGCCGTGGCACGGCGCGTTCCTGATGACCGACCTGTGGCGCTGCGGGACGATCAGCGGGTGGAAGCTGGCAGAGCGCAGCCTCGCCCGGCTCGACAGCGACGACAGCCTCGCCCCAGCCGTGGCGCGCCTGCAATTATGGACATGACAGCATGAGCGAAGCGGTAGAGACGAGTTACGGGCAGCTCAGCGTCATGGAGACGGGCGAATTTGCCGGTTGGCGATATTGGCAGGGGGACCCTTATGAGACGCGCTCCGGCCCGTTCTACTATCGCCGCGAGGAAGATGGCACCTATGTCAGCGCCTTCCGCGCCGAGCCGCGCCACATGAACGGCGGCGGCTTCATGCATGGCGGCTGCATGATGACCTTCGCCGATTTTGCGCTGTTCGCGATCGCCACCGATGTTCTTGATGGTGACCACGCGGTCACGCTCAACCTGTCGGGCGATTTCCTCGGCCCTATCGCCAGCGGCGCGCTGGTCGAGGCGCGCGGCGAGGTGACGCGGGGCGGGGGCAAGACGATCTTCGTGCGCGGGCTGGTGACCGGCGACGGCTCGCCTGCGCTGAGCTTCACCGGCATCATCCGCCGGCTTGCGAAACGCTGATTGCTGGCTGTTGGCCTTCGCGGTTGCAGCACCGCCGGCGACTGGCTAAGGGCGCGCGCGTGAGGCTTTTGCATAGGTATGCAGAGGCCATCGGAACATGGCCACGACAACAGGGGAAACCAGCGCAATGAACACCCGTGAAATGACCGACCGCATCGCCACCGGACAGGGGTTCATCGCTGCGCTTGACCAGTCGGGCGGCTCGACCCCCAAGGCGCTGCGCGGTTATGGGGTGGACGATTCCGAGTGGTCGGGTGACGAGGAAATGTTCGCCCAGATCCATGCGATGCGCGCCCGCGTCATCACGAGCCCCTGCTTTTCCAGCGGCAAGGTGATCGGCGCGATCCTGTTCGAGAAGACCATGGATGGCGAAGTCGACGGCAAGCCCACCGCTGATGCGCTCAAGGATCGCGGGATCGTCCCCTTCATCAAGGTCGACGAAGGCCTCGCTGACGAAGCGGACGGCGTGCAGCTGATGAAGCCGATGGTGAAGCTCGCCGCGCTGCTAGAAAAGTCGGTCGCCAAGGGCATGTTCGGCACCAAGATGCGCTCGGTCATCAAGGCGGCGAACCCCGCCGGGATCGCCGCCGTGGTCGCCCAGCAGTTCGAGGTGGGCGCGCAGATCACCGCCGCAGGCCTGATGCCGATCATCGAGCCTGAATATGACATCACCGCCGAGGACCGCGCCGAGGGCGAGGCGATCCTGCTCGCAGAGATCGTGAAGCACCTCGACGCTCTGCCCGAGGGTCAGCAGGTCATGCTCAAGCTCTCGATCCCCGCCACCCCCGGCCTCTACACGCCACTGGTGAACCACCCCAAGGTGCTGCGCGTGGTTGCGCTGTCGGGCGGCTTTTCCACCGACGATGCCTGCGCCCGCCTTGCCCAGAACCCCGGCATGATCGCCAGCTTCAGCCGCGGTCTGCTGCAGGACCTGCGCAAGCAGCAGAGCGACGCCGAGTTCGACGCTGCGCTCGGCAAGGCCATCGACCAGATTGCCAGCGCCAGCGTCTGAGCGCGTGACAGCCGGGGCGTGAGCGGTTAGCGAGCCGCGCCATGAACGACACACAGCTCTATCTGATCTCGCCGCTGGATGTTGGCGGCGAATTTCCCGCCCGGCTCGAACGTGCGCTGGCGGCGGGCGCGCGGCGGCACGGCGATCTTGTCACGGCGTTCCAGTTCCGGGTGAAGGGGATAGACCAGCACGAGGCCGCCCGCCTCGCCGCGCCGCTGCAAGCCATCTGCGCCGCGCATGACGTGGCCTTCATCGTCAATGATTCGGTCGCGCTCGCCAAGCGGTTGAAGGCCGACGGGGTGCATCTCGGGCAGGGCGACGGCTCACCCAAGGACGCCCGCGCCGAACTGGGCCGCGAGGCGCAGATCGGCGTCACCTGTCACGCCTCGCGGCACCTGGCGATGGAAGCGGGCGAGGCGGGGGCGGATTACGTGGCCTTTGGAGCCTTCTATCCCTCGACCACCAAGGACAAGGGTGATGCGGAACGCCCACTCCCCGAACTGCTCCAGTGGTGGACACAGCTGTTCGAAATCCCCTGCGTCGCCATCGGGGGCATCACGCCGGAAAACTGCAAGCCGCTGGTCGAGGCGGGCGCGGATTTCCTCGCCGTCAGCCATGCCGTGTGGGGCGGGGACGAGGTTGCCGCGATCGAGGCTTTTGCCAAGGTGATGCGGGGCGCGTAAGGCCCGTGCGGCTCAATTGGCCTTCAACGCATCGCGCACGAAGGGGTTGAGATCACTCGGCAGGAAATGGCCGACAACGGTCACCGCGCCGCCCTCCGCCAGCCGCACCAGTACCACCTCGCCTTCGGACAGCTGCACACCGGTCAGCTGGTGGATCATTCCCCCATGGCCGACAAGGGCGATATTGGTTCCTGGCAGGCCAGGGGCAAGTTCAACCAACAGTTCGCGCATTTCCGCCGAGGCGACCGCGAGATTGCGCGCTCCGTCCGGGTCCTGATGCAGCATCCGCCGGTCAGTTTCATAGCCAACGCCGAACATCCCGCGCGCGGTTTCGGTGGCGCGGCACATCGGGCTGGCGATAACCCTGCCGACGGGGATTTCCAGCGCCCGGAACACCACACCCGATTCCGCCGCACCTGCCGTTCCCGCGACCGAAAGGTTGCGCTGCGCCCGGCAATCTGTGTCAGAGCGCGAATAGTCGTCTTCGCGAGAGGGCAGTTCGGTGCGTTCGTGCCGGATCAGCATCACAAGACCGCCCTGCCGCATCGCCGCGATCATGTCGCGGAAAGCATCCAGCGGAACGCCTGCCAGTGGCTTGCCATCGCGTCCGGTGACAGGCTGGGCCTCGGCCGCATGAAACGGCCCGGCGGCCAGCACCATGGCGGCAAACAGAAGAGCGAAGCGGCTAAGCAAGGCAGGCAAAAGGAAGCGAGATTTCACAGGACAAACCCTCTTTCGGACAGGTCGGCACAAACAGTCTCTGACGTGACGCCAAACCCGCTGGCGGGCAAGCCTTGATCGCGCCTCAGTTGCCGCTGCCAACCCGTGTGCAGATCAGCTTGCTGAGGCTCCCGTCGCTGTTCAGCTTCTGCAACGTATTCTCGCCCAGCACCCTGAAGCGTTCGTCCTTCTTCGGACCACGGGTAAAAATCACCTCGCGCCCGCGCATGAGGTAGATGCCAGAGCCCGCCGGACTTTCGTAGCTCGAGGCGGTGCCGATGCGGAAGGCTTCTTCCGGTACCTCGATAAAGGTCTCGCCCCCGGCATCGCCGGGCAGGGCGCATTGCCAGTTGCCGTGCCGCAGAATGCCGAGCATCCCGCTGGTCGCACTGCCTTGCGGGCGCGACGCGTTGCGGTCTTGTCCCTTGGCACTGCCGGGCAGCAGCGCAGCGGCAGCAGCGGCGCTCATGAGAAGAAGAAAGACATAGCGGGTCTTCATGGCGGAGCCTCTATCAGCCCGTGCCGCCCCGCGCCACGTCATTAAGCATCATTCGGCATCCTTTGCGCCCGCTTGCCCAGCGATGCGCTATCGGCTATCGGCGCGCATCCTTTCAGGCGCGGCGCTGTATCGGCTGCCCGCCTGCTCGCTCTTTCCATCTCGTAAAAAGGCCCACAGCCATGAAGATCAGCGGCGTCGATATTCGCCCCGGCAATATCCTCGAATATGAAGGCGGCATCTGGAAGGTCGCCAAGATCCAGCACACCCAACCCGGCAAGGGCGGGGCCTATATGCAGGTCGAGATGAAGAACCTGCAGGATGGTCGCAAGACCAACGTGCGCTTCCGCAGCGCCGACACGGTGGAGCGCGTGCGGCTTGATACGAAGGACTTCCAGTTCCTCTATGCCGAGGGCGATGATCTGGTGTTCATGGACAATGACACCTACGAGCAGATCACCCTGCCGGGCGACCTGCTGGGCGACGCGCGCCCCTTCCTTCAGGACGGGATGCAGGTCGCGCTTGAGCTGTGGGACGAAAAGCCGATCAGCGTCGAACTGCCTGCGCAGGTCGAAGCCACCATCGTCGAGGCCGACGCCGTGGTGAAGGGGCAGACCGCCTCGTCCAGCTACAAGCCCGCGATCCTCGACAACGGCGTGCGCATCATGGTTCCGCCGCACATCGGCAGCGGCACCCGCATCATCGTCGACGTCTACGAGCAGGCCTACGTCGGCAAGGCGGGCTGAGTCGCCTGAACCCGTTCGTGTCGAGCGAAGTCGAGACACCTTAGCGCCGTTACCCAAGCCTCTCGACTGCGCTCGAGGCGAACGGCAGAGAGTATTGCAATGGCAGCTATATCCGGCCTCATCCGCGTCATGGAACGCGCCGCGCGCAAGGCGGGCGGGCGTTTGCGGCGCGATTTCGGCGAAGTCGAACACCTTCAGGTCAGCCGGAAAGGCCCGGCCGATTTCGTCAGCAAGGCCGATATGCGCGCCGAGCGCACGATCTATGACGAACTGACCGCCGCCCGTCCGGGCTGGGGCTTCGTGATGGAAGAGGCGGGCGTGATCGAGGGCGATCCGGGGATGCCGCGCTGGATCGTCGATCCCTTGGATGGGACCAGCAATTTCCTCCACGGCATCCCGCATTTCGCCATTTCCATCGCCGCGCAGGAACCGCGCCCCGATGGCAAGGGCTGGGGCGATGTCGTCGCCGGCGTGGTCTATCAGCCGATCACCGATCAGACCTTCTGGGCCGAAAAGTCGCGCGGCGCATGGCTCCACGATGCGCGGCTGCGTGTCTCGTCGCGCTCACGCTTGACCGATGCCCTGGTGGCGACAGGCGTGCCGTTCTTCGGCCACGGCGACTTTGCCGAATGGAGCAAGATTTTCGGTGCGATCGGGCCTGAGGTTGCCGGAATCCGCCGCTTCGGTGCGGCCAGTCTCGATCTCGCTTACGTCGCGCAGGGCCGGTTCGACGGGTTCTGGGAAAGCGGGCTTTCGGATTGGGACACGGCCGCAGGCTGCCTGCTGGTGCGCGAGGCGGGCGGGTTCGTTTCCGACTTCCGGGGGCGGTCTGAACAGATTCACTCGGCACAGGTGCTCGCCGCAAACGATGCGCTGCACTCCAAGCTGCACAAGCTGCTGGCAGGGGCGCTTCGCTAAGGGCTGACCGGGGTCTCGCGCGGGGTTGACCCCCACTTGCCCCCCTTCAGACCTCCTTTAGGCCCCCCTCAAATGCAGTGTTTCGCGTGAAACATTTGCCAGAGCGAGTGGCTCTCGCTAACAGCGCGGTTCTTCCGCTCTGGTTGCCCCTGTGGTGGAATTGGTAGACGCGACCGACTCAAAATCGGTTATCGAAAGATGTGCCAGTTCGAGTCTGGCCAGGGGCACCAACATTCCCGCAGCATAACAAACCGCTTGCCCGCTCCCCGCCGGACTGGTTAGCCTTGGTGCAACCTCATGCTGGAAGCACCATCCCTCCACGCGATCGCAGCCATGGCGGTGACCATCGCCATGTTCATCGGTTTTGCCCGGGGGCGCTACCCTGAAGAGATCATCTCGCTGGTGATCATCGCGGTGATCGGGGTGGGACTCTATTTCGCGCCGCTGGAAGGTAACAAGCCGACTGACGGACTGGCGCTGGCCTTTGGCGGGTTCGGCCATTCGGCACTCATCACGATTTGCGCGCTGATGATCATGGGGCGGGGGCTGGTGGTCACCGGCGCGCTCGAACCTTTCGCACGCCTTCTTGAAAATGTGTTTCGAATCAATGGGCAGCTGGGCCTTCTGGCAGCCTTGTTGTTGGCGTTCTTCCTGTCGATGTTCATCAACGACACGCCGGTGATGGTGCTGCTCATCCCGATTGTCGTGGCGATTGCAGCCAAGGGGTTGATGGCCTCGTCGAAGATCCTGATGCCGATCAATTGCGCGGTGCTGCTGGGCGGGATGGCAACCACGATCGGTACCTCGACCAATATTCTTGTCGTCACCATCGCCAACGACATCGGCATGCCGCCCATTGGGGTGTTCCAGTTCACGCCGATCGTGCTGATGGCCGGGCTGGCGGCGATCCCGTACCTGTTCTTCGTCATGCCGCGTCTGCTGCGCGATAACAGCGTGACCCCGGACAGCGCCCGGCGCATCTTCCATACCAGGCTGCGGGTCGGGGCGGGCAGTCTGCTGGCGGGCGGTGATCTCTCCACGCTTCAGGGCAAGCTGCCCGAAGGAATCACCTTCCACGATGCGCCCTCTGGCCCGTTTCAGCCAGACCACCGTCTGCACATCTCCGGCACCCACGAAGCCATCGAGGAAGCCGCCCGCGCCTTGAAGGGAGAACTGGCACCAAGCTGGGTGGTCGATCGCATCCGCCGCATTTCCAAATCGCAAGGGCAGGACATCGTCGCGGTGGAGATGACGGTGACGGCGGATTCGCGCCTTATCACCCGCACGCTCGCCAGTTCGGGAATTGCCGATCTTTACGGCGTGGCGGTGCTCGGGATCCACCGGCCCAACCGGGTGCTGGGCGAACGCGATACCTATAGCGAGGCAGGCGACCTCAGGATCCTCGAAGGCGATGTGCTGCTGGTCATGGGGATCGAGGAGGACTTGCAGGCCTTCGCCCGGAATGACGGGTTGCTGCGGCTCGAAGGTGCGCGCGAGCTGCCACGCCGTTCGAAGGCGGTGCTTGCGGGTGCGATCATGCTCGGCGCGATTGCAACCGCCTCTATCGGGCTGCCGTGGTTCGATGCGAGCGGCTTTGCACCAATCAAGCTGCCGATTGCGATTTCGGCGCTGGCGGGCGCCATCATCATGTTCGTGACCGGCTGCGTGAAGTTCGACCGTGTCGGGCGGGCGCTGTCAGCGAAGGTGATTGTGCTGATCGCTGCGAGCCTGGCCATCGGACGGGTGATCGATGAAAGCGGCGCGGCAGAATGGCTGGGGCAGGCGCTCTCGCTCGGGCTTGGCTATCTGCCGCCGGCGCTGGTGCTGTCGGCGATCATGCTGTTCGTGACGTTGCTGACGAATTTCGCTTCCAATGCAACTGCGGCGACCATCGGGACGCCTATCGCCTATAACATCGCGATCCAGTTGGGCCTTCCGCCCGAACCGCTGGTGCTGGCGGTGCTGTTCGGGTGCAACCTGTCATTTGCCACGCCCATCGCCTATCAGACCAACCTGCTGATCATGTCCGAAGGCGGATATGAATTCCGCGATTACGTGCGCGCCGGGGTGCCGCTGGTGGGTCTGATGGTCACAGTGCTCTCGGTGCTGCTGGTGGTGTGGTACGGCCTGTGACGACAAGGGGAGGTATGGTCATGATGAGGGCAATGATGCTGGCAAGCGCGGGGCTGCTGACGCTGGCGGCTGTACCGGCGCGGGCCGATGATCTGCGTGATGCGGTGGCGGCTGATCTGCCGGGGCTGGTTGCGCTCTATCAGGATTTGCACGCCAATCCCGAACTGTCCTTCCAGGAGGTGGAAACCGCTGCCAAGCTGGCTGCCCGCGCCCGCGCGCTGGGTTTCGAGGTCACCGAAGGCGTCGGCAAGACCGGTGTGGTTGCGGTGATGCGCAATGGCGATGGCCCCACGGTGATGCTGCGCGCGGACATGGACGGGCTGCCGGTGATCGAACAAACGGGACTGCCTTACGCCTCGAAGCGCCGGGCGGTGCCGGCGACGGGCATCGAGACCGGGGTGATGCACGCCTGCGGGCACGATACCCACATGGCTGCATGGGTGGGGACGGCACAATTGCTGGCCGAGCGGCGCGATCAGTGGTCTGGCACGCTGGTGATGATCCTTCAGCCCGCCGAAGAAATCGGCGAAGGTGCCAAGGCGATGCTGGACGATGGCCTCTTTACCCGCTTTCCCAAGCCCGACTACGTGCTCGCCTTCCATGATGCCGCACAGGCTCCTGCCGGTTTTATCGGCTATTCCAAGGGCTTCGCGCTTGCCAATGTCGATTCTGTCGATGTCGTGGTGCCCGGCGTGGGTGGGCATGGTGCCTATCCTCACACGACCAAGGATCCGATCGTGATCGCGTCCAGCATCGTGACGCGGCTGCAGACACTGGTGGCGCGCGAACTCGATCCGCAAGAGCCCGCCGTGGTGACTGTCGGCAGCTTCCAGGCCGGTTCCAAGCACAACATCATTCCCGACGAAGCCCGGCTCCAGATCACCGTGCGCAGCTATGCCGACGAGACCCGCCAGCACCTGCTTGACGGGATTGCCCGGATCGCGCGCGGCGAGGCGATCGCTGCGGGGATGCCTGAAGACAAGCTGCCGCGTGTCACGGTTTCCGATCCCTATACGCCTGCGACCTATAACACACCGGAATTCACTGATCGGGTGATGGAAGGGCTCAAGGGCCGTTTTGAAGGCCGGGTGTTCGAGACCAAGGCGGTGATGGGGGGCGAGGATTTCAGCCAGTTCTACCGCGCTGACCGCGAGAATGTCGAATCGCTGATCTTCTGGGTTGGCGGGGTGCGTGCATCCGAATGGGAAAAGGCGCAGAAGGGCGAGATCGAGTTGCCGTCCCTGCATTCGCCTTTCTGGGCCCCCGATGCGCCGGTGGTGATTGCGACGGCTACAGAGGCGCTCGCCGCTGCGACGCTGGATCTGATGAAGAAGAGTTGACGCGCTCGGGGATGGCGTAGCGGTAAGGCGGCAAACCCGCCCTCAAGCAGCGAAGCGGTAGAGCGGCAAACCCGCCCTCAAGCAGCGCAAGCGGTAGAGGCGGCAAACCCGCCCTCAAGCAGCGCAAGCGGTAGGGCGGCAAACCCGCCTCAAGCAGCGCAAGCGGTAGGGCGGCAAAGACTCAAAATTTGGCCGCCGGAGCGCGCCTTTGAGGGCGCATTCCGACGGCCGTTTCTCCTCCCCAGGAGAATTGTGGAACTGAAACAGTTTTACGAAGGGACGTAAGTGCCCAGGCGGTGGTGCAGGGCGTTGATCTTGGCCAGCTCTTCGCGGTCCTCGGTGTTGCGGGCATGGCTTTCGAGCGCGCGGCGCAGCAGCTTCATGTCGGCGGTCGAAAGCAGCGCACGGGCGCGGGCAGGTTCGGGGTTGGTGGTTTCGGTATCGCTCATCGTCACTCTCCTAGGGTGCTTGCCCGGCCAGCCTTAGGCGGCTTTGGGGGCGACCGGAAGGCTACAAAATGTAACCCTCCGGTCCTCTCCCCCAGACTATGCAGCCTCGAACTGGTTCATCGTGTTGTGGATGCCACCCGCTTTGAGTGCCGCTTCACCGGCGAAGTATTCCTTGTGGTCATCGCCAATGTCGGATCCCGACATGTTCTGGTGCTTCACGCAGGCGATGCCCTGGCGGATTTCCTCGCGCTGCACGCCCTTGACGTAGCCGAGCATGCCGGCCTCGCCGAAGTATTCGCGGGCGAGATTATCAGTGCTCAGCGCGGCGGTGTGGTAGGTCGGCAGGGTGATGAGGTGGTGGAAGATCCCGGCCCGCGCAGCAGCATCGCGCTGGAAGGTGCGGATTTTTTCGTCGGCTTCGTTCGACAGCTCGGTGCCGTCATAATCGACGCTCATCAGCTTCGCGCGGTCGTAGGCTGACACGTCCTTGCCCGCCGCTTCCCAGGCGTCGAACACCTGCTGGCGGAAGTTCAGCGTCCAGTTGAAGCTGGGCGAGTTGTTGTAGACCAGCTTGGCATTGGGAACGACTTCGCGGATGCGGTCGACCATGCCCGCGATCTGCTCGACGTGGGGCTTCTCGGTCTCGATCCACAGCAGGTCGGCGCCGTTCTGGAGCGAGGTGATGCAGTCGAGCACCACGCGGTCCTCACCGGTGCCGGGGCGGAACTGGTAGAGGTTCGAGGGCAGGCGCTTGGGCGCAAGCAGCTTGCCATCGCGGCTGATGAAGACCTGACCGTTGGTGATGTTGGCCGGATCGACTTCCTCGGCATCGAGGAAGCTGTTGTACTGGTCGCCCAGATCGCCCGGCTCCTTGGAGAAGGCAATCTGCTTGGTGAGGCCGGCGCCGAGCGAGTCGGTGCGCGCGACGATGATCCCGTCTTCCACGCCCATTTCGAGGAAGGCATGGCGGCAGGCGCGGATCTTCTGGAGGAAGTCCTCGTGCGGCACGGTGACCTTGCCGTCCTGGTGACCGCACTGCTTTTCGTCCGAGACCTGGTTTTCGATCTGCAGCGCACAGGCACCGGCTTCGATCATCTTCTTGGCGAGCAGGTAGGTCGCCTCGGCATTGCCGAAGCCAGCGTCGATATCGGCGATGATCGGAACCACGTGGGTTTCGTAATTGTCGATCGCGTTTTCAAGCCGCTTGACCTCGACCGCGTCACCGGCCTCGCGGGCCTTATCGAGCGCGCGGAACATCATGCCCAGTTCGCGGGCGTCGGCTTGCTTGAGGAAGGTGTAGAGTTCCTCGATCAGCGCCGGCACCGAAGTCTTCTCGTGCATCGACTGGTCGGGCAGCGGGCCGAATTCGCTGCGCAGCGCGGCGACCATCCAGCCCGAGAGGTAAAGGTAACGCTGCTTCGTGGTGCCGAAGTGCTTCTTGATCGCGATCAGCTTCTGCTGCGCGATGAAGCCGTGCCAGCAGCCCAGCGACTGGGTGTACTGCGCGGGGTCGGCGTCATAGGCTGCCATGTCGGCGCGCATGATCCCGGCGGTATACTTTGCGATGTCGAGACCGGTTCTGAAGCGGTTCTGGATCACCATGCGCGCGGCGCTTTCGGGATCGATCGCAGCCCAGCTCGGACCAGCGGCGGTAACGACATCGCGCATCCGGGTGATGGTGTTCTGGTAGGTCATGTGCTTCTCCTGTCCGTCCTGGGGAGTGGCCCGAGTCTGCCTGATCCCGCTTGGGAGACTCGCACCGCCTGGATGGGCAGTCTCTGGCGTGCTGCGGCGCACCATGACAGGGAAAGTTACAGAAAATCGTGTCGCTATCCCGACAATCGCCCGTGATCTTGTGTAAATCTGTCAATTAATTTACACAAGACATATGGCCGACACCAATCTCCTCGCAGGGCCCGCCCTGCGCCGCCTGCGCAAACGCGAAAGTCTCACACAGGCCGCGATGGCGAGCATCCTGGGCATCTCGCCTTCCTATCTCAATCTGATCGAGCGCAATCAGCGCCCCCTTTCGGCCCGAGTACTGGTGCAGGTGATCGAACGTTTCGATTTCGACCCGCGTTCCATACGGGAAGACGAGGCGATCGGTGGGCTCGACGGGATGGTGCGGCGCCTGTCCGACAAGCGTTTCGCTGATCTTGGGATCGACCGCGAGGAAGTGCAGGAGCTGCTCGCTGCCGCACCCCAGATCGCGGCAGCCTTCGCGCGCCTCTATGACACGGGCGGCGGTGAGCGCGTGATCCTTGAGGATACTTCGGCAGCAGTGCGCCGTGCGATCGAGCGGTGGCAGAACCATTTCGCCGATCTTGATCACGCCGCCGAGGATCTGGCCGATGAACTGCGCCTCTCCCGCGGGGAAATTAGCGCAGCTCTGTCCGAGCGACTGCGGGAAAAACACCAACTCCAAGTTCGCATTCTGCCCGCAGAAGTAATGCCGGGTCAGGTTCACCGGCTCGATCTGCATGCGCGGCAATTGCAGCTTTCCGAGATGCTTCCCGGTGCTGCCAGGCGCTTCCAGATCGCACGGCAGGTGGGAATGCTGGAAATGCGCGAAGGGATCGAGACTCTGGTTGCAGGGGCGAACCTGACAAGCAGCGAAGCCCGCAACGCCTTGAGAGAGCATATCGCCGATTACCTCGCGGGGGCGTTGCTGCTGCCCTATCGTCGGTTCCTGCGCGCCTGCGAGGCGACAGGATATGATCTGGCGGTGCTGCAACGCCGTTTTGCCGTGAGCTTCGATCAGGTCGCTGAGCGGTTGACGACCTTGGGCCGCGTGGGGGAGCGGGGATTGCCGTTCTTCACTGCCACCATCGACCGCGCCGGAAGGATGACCCATTTCACAGCCGGGGGCAGCGGAGCGCTCTACCCGCTTGAAGGCGCGCGTTGGCCGGCCTTCATCCCCTATGCCGCCTTCGAGCGCCCTGGCACAGTGCTGACACAGGCTGTGACCTTCGGCGAGGGTGAGGCGGTTCCGCGCCACTGGTTCATCATCACGCGAACCGTTGACGGCGACGGCGTGATGTGTGCCGGCCGACGTGCGGTGGCGCTTGGGATAGAAGCGCGCTTTGCCGGAGACCTGGCCCATGCTCGCGGCGTCTCGCTTGATCGCGATGATGCAGTGCCGCTCGGCGTACCGTGTGGGCGCTGTGGCCGAATTGAATGTCTGACCCCAGCACCGGCTCGGATCGCCAGCACTCTGCCCCGACCGCGCGCCTCATCATAACCGGCAGGTTAACCCTTACAACCCGCGGAAATTGAGGCTCGGCGAAGGGGTGTAAAGTTTACCGACACTTAAGGTCTCAGCCGTAAAAGCGGATGCTCTGCACCAGAGGCCGCCGCTACGATGATCCGATTGTTCAAGCACTACATTCCGCACGCTGTGCTGTTGCTTGGTCTGCTCGATCTGGCGCTCTTGGTCATGGCCAGCGAGATCGCCTGGCAATGGCGTGCGCATCAGATAGGTATGGATCCGGGTACTGTGAGCGGGCGCGGCCTTGCTCTGTTCGGCACGGCGATGGTGATCTGGCTGGCGATGATCGCTGTCGGGGTATACGGACCTTATGCCTTACGATCGCTGCGCTTTGCGGGCGCACGGGTGCTGGTGGCGATCAGCCTCGGGATCATTGCTCTGGCGGTGATCGATTTTGTCTTGCCCAGCGACCTGTTCTGGCGATCGACGCTGCTTTACACCATGGGCCTTGCGATCCTGGTGCTCGTGGCCGACCGGCTCCTGCTCAACTCCTTTCTCGGTTCCTCCGCTTTTCGCCGCCGGGTCATGGTGCTTGGTGCGGGTGACCGGGCGCAGCGCCTGCGCGAACTGGGCGACAAGCCTGAGTCAGGCTTTGCGATTGTCGCCTACATTGCGATGAGCGAGGACAACCGCATTGTCGAGGAAGCGATCCCGCGCTCGGCGATTCATGATCTGGGCCGGTTTGTCGAGAACCTCGGCGTGTCCGAAGTGGTGCTGGCACTGCAGGAACGTCGCAACGCCCTGCCGCTGAAGGACTTGTTGCGGATCAAGACCAAGGGCGTCCACGTCAATGATTTCTCCAGCTTCATCGAGCGCGAAACCGGCCGTGTCGATCTCGATACGGTCAATCCCAGCTGGCTGATCTTCTCCGATGGTTTTTCCAGTTCGCGGATGTTGTCGAGCGCGGTCAAGCGCATCTTCGACATTACCGCCAGCGTCATCCTGCTGACGTTGACTCTGCCGGTAATCGGCCTGTTCGCGCTCATCGTGAAGCTTGACAGTAAGGGGCCGGCCTTTTTCCGACAGAAGCGTGTGGGGCTGTACGGTGAGCCTTTCACTCTCATCAAACTGCGTTCGATGCGCACGGACGCCGAAAAGGACGGAGCCAAGTGGGCAGAGGAAAATGACCCGCGCGTCACTCGTGTCGGTCGTTTCATTCGCAAGGTGAGGATCGACGAACTGCCGCAGACCTGGAGCGTGCTGAAGGGGGAAATGAGCTTTGTCGGCCCACGCCCCGAGGTGCCGTCCTTTGTCGAAAGCCTGGAGGAGGAAATACCCTTCTATGGCGAGCGGCACATGGTGAAGCCCGGGATCACCGGATGGGCGCAGATCAACTATCCCTACGGCGCATCGGTCGAGGATAGCCGCTGCAAACTGGAATATGATCTGTACTACGCTAAAAATTACACGCCCTTCCTCGATTTCGTAATCCTGTTGCAGACCCTGCGCGTGGTCTTGTGGCCGGAGGGCGCGCGGTGAACGGGCTGGAGGCACCTTTGCAGCTGGTGGGTTTCATTGCCTGGCTGGTCGGCGCGGTGCTCAGCGCCGGAGCGATGGTGTGGATCTGGCAGAATGGCGAGCAGGCGCGGCCTGATCGCACGTCCTTGATGATCGCCGCCGGACTGAGTGCCTTGTGGTGTGCTATTTCGGCCGGGCTGGGGCCTGAGCACAATGCCGCGATCATCGCTGCAATGGGCCGCAATCTTGCTCTGATCGCGACGCTCTTCTGCCTGTTTGCCGCCGATGGCCGGACGGCGAGCCTCAAACCGGTGCGCCCGGTCATCGTCGCGCTGGTGCTGGTGCAGTTGTTGCAGCCCTTGCTTTTGCTGGTCGGTGCAAAGGGCAGTGGATCGGCGGGCATGGTGTTCGAGGCGCGGATGCTGATCGACATGCTGGTATCGATCGGTGTCCTGATGTTGCTCCACAATCTCTATGCTGGTGCAGCAAGCGGCCTGCGCCCGGTATTGCGCTGGACCGGGATCGGGCTGGCGGGGATCTTTGCCTATGATCTCAATCTCAGCACCGTGGCCTATCTGGGTCAGGAAATGCCCAGTGCGCTGCGCGACATGCGCGGATTGTTTGCTGGTGTCATGGCAGGTCTGTTCGCGCTTGGCATGAGCGCCGCCGGACCGCGAGTGCAGTTCAGTCCTTCGCGTGCGGTGACTTTCCGCACGCTGTCCCTGCTTCTGATCGGTGGCTATCTGGCTGGTATGGTGCTGGTGACCAAGTCGCTGGCGCTGATCGGCGGCGACATCGCCCGGGCGTCTCAGGTGGTGTTTGTCGTGATCGCCGTTGTCGCTGCCGCCATCGCGCTGCCATCGCCGCGGATGCGGGCCTGGCTGCGGGTCATGGCAACCAAGCATCTGTTCCAGCACCGTTATGACTACCGGCAGGAATGGATGCGTTTTACGCGGACCATCGGCCACGGCGGCACCGGCAGCGCAAGCCTCGAGGAACGCGTCGTAAAGGCACTGGCCGACATTACCGAGAGCCCGGCAGGGCTGTTGCTGATGCCTAATGAGCAGGCTCAGCTCGAACTGACCGCGCGCTGGAACTGGCCGACGCTTGCGGTGCCTGCCGTTGCCGCGGATTTCGCGCTTTCGGGTCTGCTTGAACAGCATAACCTGATCCTCGCGCTAGATGAGGCGCGCGCCGGGATCGACCATCATGGCGAAGCACGCGAAGTGCCTGACTGGCTATGCGAGGCCGATGATGCCTGGGCGCTGGTGCCGCTGATCCACTTTGACCGGCTTGTAGGGGTGATCGTTCTGGCCCGACCACTCCATCCGCGCCAGCTCGATTGGGAGGATTTCGATCTGCTGCGCGTCACCGGTCAGCAATTGGCGAGCTATCTGGCAGAACAGGCCGGGCAGCAGGCGCTGATGGACGCCAGCCGTTTCGATGAATTCAACCGTCGCATGGCGTTTGTCATGCATGACATCAAGAATCTCGTCAGTCAGCTGTCGCTGCTGGCGGCCAATGCCGAAAAGCATGCCGACAACCCCGCCTTCCGCGCCGATATGCTGGTGACCTTGCGCAACTCGGCCGACAAGCTTTCGGCCTTGCTGGCGCGGCTTGGGCGGTATGGTTCGGGGCAGGTCAATGCCATTGCTCCGATCGCGCTGGTGGATCTTGCGCGTACGATCGTTGATCGCTTCGAGGGCGTTCATCTGGTGGCCTTGACCCGCGATACGCCGGTCAGCGTCATGGGCAACCGTGAGGCTTTGGAACAGGCCCTTATCCATCTCGTCCAAAATGCGATTGACGCCAGCGAGGCGGGAATGCCCGTGTTTCTCGATGTTACCGCGGATGCCCTGCATGGTGCGATCGATGTGGTGGATTCGGGGAAAGGCATGAGCCCCGAATTCGTGCGAAGCGGGCTGTTCAAGCCTTTTGTCTCGTCCAAATCCGGCGGATTCGGGATCGGAGCCTTCGAAGCGCGCGAACTGGTCAAGGCGATGGGCGGGCGGATTGCCGTCGAGAGTCGCGAAGGACTCGGCACGCGCTTTTCGATCGTCCTGCCCCAAGCCAATGCCGCCCGACTGTTCGGAGCGCAGGAGAACGACCAGCTCGATCAACAGCCACGGCATCAGGAGGCCTCGTGATGGCGGACAAGAAACCCGTACTGCTGGTGATCGAGGATGATCCGGGCCTGCAGGCGCAGCTCAAGTGGGCCTACGACGATTTCGAGGTTGTAATCGCGGGCGATCGTGACAGCGCGATTGCAGCGTTACGTTCGGAAGCACCTGGGGTCGTGACGCTTGATCTCGGCCTGCCGCCCGATCCCGATGGCACCACCGAAGGCTTTGCCGTGCTTGATGCAATCATGGCGCTTAAGCCAGATACCAAGGTGATCGTCGCCAGCGGCCACGGTGCGCGGGAAAGCGCGCTCGCGGCGATCGCGCGCGGGGCCTATGATTTCTACCAGAAGCCGATCGACATTGACGCGCTCGGCCTGATTGTGCGCCGCGCCTTCAATCTGCGGACTATCGAGGAGGAGAACCGTCGTCTGCTCGCCTCCAGCAGTGCCGATAAGACGGTGCTTGGTCGCATGGTCACGGGCGCACCGGAAATGGTCAAGGTGGCACGCACGATTGAACGCGTGGCGCGCACCAACGTGTCAGTGATGCTGCTGGGCGCGAGCGGGACAGGCAAGGAGCTGCTTGCGCGGGGGCTGCATGATGCGAGCGACCGGGCCAGCGGCCCGTTTGTTGCGATCAACTGCGCGGCAATCCCTGAAAACCTTCTGGAAAGCGAGCTGTTTGGTCACGAAAAGGGCGCCTTTACCGGAGCAGTCAAGACCACTGAGGGCAAGATCGAAAGTGCCAACGGCGGGACGCTGTTCCTTGACGAGGTGGGCGATATTCCGCTGCCGCTTCAGGTCAAGCTGCTGCGCTTTCTGCAGGAACGCACGATCGAACGCGTTGGCGGGCGCCGAGCGATCCCGGTCGACGTGCGAATTGTCTGCGCGACCCATCAGGATCTTGAAGGCATGATCCAGCAGGGCCTGTTCCGGGAGGATCTGTTCTACCGCCTTGCCGAAATCGTGGTCCGTATACCGGGACTGGCCGAAAGGTTCGGCGATCCGGTGCTGCTGGCCAAGGTGTTCCTCAAGCGGTTCGCCGCCGAGATGAATCCTGCCGTTACCGGCTTTGCCCCCGACGCCTTGGCCGCGATCGATGCGCATGATTGGCCCGGCAATGTCCGCGAGCTGGAAAACCGGGTGAAGCGAGCGGTCATCATGGCTGACGGCAAATTGGTGGGTGCCGAAGACCTCGATTTCGGCAAGGGTGAAGACGAGGATGCCGACGTCCTCAATCTCAAAGCCGCGCGCGAGGCTGCCGATCGCCGGGTGATCCGCCATGCGCTCGCCCGTAGCGAAGGCAATATCTCCAGCACCGCCAAGCTGCTCGGGATCAGCCGTCCGACGCTGTACGACCTGCTCAAGCAGTATGACCTGCAGACCTAGTCTCCTGACGATCTTTGCCGCGCTGGCACTGGTTCTGGCGGGCTGTTCGGAACCGGCGGGAGAGACCACGTCCAGTCAGACAGCGGCCCGCAATCCTGCCTATGCCAAACTGATGGCCGAAGCCGATGCGGCTTTGGGGCGCGGCGCTTTGGAGGAGGCGGGGCAATCGCTTGATGCAGCTCGCGAACTGGCACCGGATGATCCTCGCCTATGGGTTGCCATTGCACGCCTGCGATTTCGCGGGGTGAGCAACTGACCGCGCTTGAGGCGGCGGATCGCGCGCTTGCGCTGGGGCCGCGGCATGGCCCGGCGCTGCTGATGCGCGCGCTGATGGTCCGCGATGTGCATGGCGCGTCGGATTCTTTACCCTGGTTCAAGGCCGCGATTGCCGCGGATCCCGAAAATGCCGACGCGCTGGCGGAATATGCGGCGACGCTTGGTGATGGCGGGCAGGCTCAGGCAATGCTCGAGGCGGTGCGCGCCTTGGCCGAGGCTGCTCCAGATGATCCCCGAGTTTTCTATCTTCAGGCAGTTCTGGCTGCGCGCGGCGGCGAATTTGCTCTGGCGCGCAGCCTGCTCGCCCGAAGCGGCATGGCCGCCCGCGGGATCCCTGCGGCTATGCAGCTTGATGCTGTCATCAATCTTGCTGAGGGAAACGCCGATAGCGCCGCCACCACATTGGAGACGCTAGTAGCACGCCAGCCTGCCAATGCGCGATTGCGCGATTTGCTGGCGCGGGCTCTGTTCGATGCCGGACGTCCGCAGGCAGTGGTGCAAAAATTCGCTGAGCAGGCGCAGCTACCCGAAGCCTCGCCCTATCTCGTCATGCTTGTGGCACGGGCTCACGAGCGGCTTGGTGATCGCGCAGAGGCTGCGCCTCTGCTTGTACGGGCCTATGGCGGCAGCACCGGCGCACCCGTGGTGCTGGCCCTGCGCGAGAATCTGCCTGCGCCGAGTGCCACCGCGCGCGCTGCCGGATTGGCCGGGAACTGGAGCGCGGCATGGTCTGGCGTTGATGCGTTGACGGCGCGGTTTCCCGCCTCTGCCGATGTTGCGGTTCTGACAGGGGACGTGGCCTTGGCCGACGGTGACCCCCGCGGCGCGCTGGAGGCCTATGCTCGTGCCGCGCTGGTCAAGCGGCCTTGGCCTTTGGCGCGCAAGGCGGCTTGGGCCTATGTGCAGGCGGGCGATCCTGAGGCGGCCAAGGTTCTGCTTGCGCGTCATGTTGCAGGAGAGCCCGATGCAGCCAGTGCGCTTGTGGCCTTGGCCCGGCGTCAGGCCGAGGGTGGTGCTTGGAGCCGGGCAGCGCTGCTGCTCGATCATGCGATAGCGCGCGAGGCGGGACATGATCCTTCGCTGCTCGCGCTGCGCCTGCGGGCGGCGCGCGAAACCGGAGATAAGGCGGGCGAACGTCGATTTGCCGCAATGCTGGCAGAGGTTCAGCCCCGCCCGCTCACGGTGCGCTGACGTCTTTCGCTATCGACAAACCGGAAGGGTCAGGGCAGGGCGCCGTGCCGATGGCCAAGCCCTTTGCCCTGCCGCGTCTGCCGTTTCTGACCGATCCAATGATCGCCGTGTTGCTAGCAGCCACGGCTCTTGCGCTTGTGCTGCCCGCGACGGGAGAGGCGCGCGGAATTGCCGGGCTGGTTTCGAACATCGGGATCTTCGTGCTGTTCCTCGTCAACGGGATGCGCATTCGCCGGTCCGAGATTGCACGGGGCCTGACCAACTGGCGCTATTTCGGGCCGCTGATGCTGTTCGTTTTCGGAGGCATGGCACTGACAGGCCTCGGTTTTGCGAGCCTTGCAGAGCATATGCTGCCGCCGCTCGTCGCGCTCGGTTTCATTTATCTTGGCTGCCTGCCTTCCACGGTGCAATCGGCAACCTCCTATACCAGCCTTGCCAACGGCAATGTCGCCCTCGCTGTGGTGGGCGCCGCGTTGATCAATATCGCGGGCGTATTCGTCAGTGCACCGCTATTCGCGGCTTTGGGCGGGAGCGCGGCGGGGGAGATCGGTAGCGAAGCGATCATTCGCATCGGCCTCATTCTCATTCTGCCTTTCGTCGTCGGGCAGGCGGTGCAGGATCGGGTAATCGACCGCGTGGCCAAGCACCGTTCGCGGATTGCCTGGCTTGATCGGGCGGTGATCGGAATTGCAGTCTATGTCGCTTTCTCGGGCGCGGTGGAGCAGGGGCTTGCGACAATGTTCGCGCCGGGCGATTGGGCGGTGCTCGCAGGCCTGGTGCTAGCGATGCTGGCGCTCGCCTTGGGGGCAGCTTGGGGCGTCAGCGCTGTCATGGGATTGCCACGGTCTGACCGCATCGCGTTTCTCTTCGCCGGGTCACAGAAAAGCGTGGCCATCGGCGCTCCGCTGGCCGCGATCCTGTTTCCGCCTTCCAGTGCGGGCTTCGTGATCGCGCCGCTGCTGCTCTACCACCTTGCGCAATTGGTGCTGGCCGCGCCGCTGGCGCTGAGGCTCGCAAGGAACGTCTAGGCCTTGGGCTGATAGGTCTGGTCCGCTGTGGGGAAGCTGCGGGCGCGCACTTCTTCCGCATAGCGGGCCACGGTGCGGTCAATCACGCCGGCGATGTCCTCGTAACGCTTCACGAAGCGCGGCACGCGTTCGAACATGCCGAGCATGTCTTCGGTCACCAGCACCTGCCCGTCGCACTGGGCCGAGGCGCCGATGCCGATGGTGGGGCAGGCCACAGCCTTGGTCGCCGCGATGGCGATGGGTTCAACCACGCCTTCGATGACGATCGCGAAAGCCCCCGCCTCGTCCAGCGCCTTTGCGTCTGAGACGATCTTCTCCGCCTCGGCATCCGAACGCCCGCGTGCGCCATAGCCGCCAAGCACGTTCACCGCCTGCGGGGTAAGGCCGACATGGCCCATCACCGGAATGCCGCGCTGGGAAAGGAAGGCAACGGTCGGCGCCATCGCCGCCCCACCTTCAAGCTTCACCGCCGCAGCGCCGGTCTGCTTGAGCAGATAGGCCGCGCTTTCGAAGGCCTGTTCGGGCGAGGCCTCATAGCTGCCGAAAGGCATGTCAACCACCACCACCGAATGGTAGGAGCCGCGCACCACCGCCGCGCCGTGATTGGCCATCATCTCCAGCGTCACCGGCACGGTCGAAGGCAAGCCGTAGATCACCTGCCCGAGCGAGTCCCCCACCAGCAGCAGGTCGCAATGCGCATCGAGCAACTGCGCCTGCCGCGCCGTGTAGGCGGTGAGCATCACCAAAGGCTCGCCCGTCACCCCGTCGGTCTTGCGGGCGCGGATCGCGGGCACAGTCAGCCGCTTCATTGGCGCCGGGGTCGGGTTGGCGCGACTGGTGGAGGTGTCGAGCTGGAAGGTCGTGGACATGGGCCGGGGTGTAGCGCCTGTGCGCTTCGGGGGAAAGCCCGCGCTTTGGCGCTTGTTTTGCGAGCCTGTTGCGCTAGCGTTGGACAGTGATGATTGCGCCGGGGATTGTCGCGCGATCAATGGGAGACCAATTCCAGATGTTTCTTGATCGGGTAAAGCCGCTCGATGCGATCCTCGCAACAGCGGAAAAGAAATCGCTGCATCGCTCGCTTGGAGCGGTGCAGCTGACCTTGTTCGGCATCGGCTGCATCATCGGCACTGGCATCTTCGTGCTGACGTCTGCCGGGGCGCAGAAGGCCGGGCCGGGATTGATGCTGGCCTTCATCATCGCCGGACTTGTCTGTATCGTGGCTGCGCTCTGCTATGCTGAGATTGCTGCAATGGTGCCGGTGGCAGGCTCTGCCTATACCTATACCTATGCTACAATGGGCGAGTTGCTTGCCTGGACTGTGGGCTGGGCGCTGGTGCTCGAATATGCGATCGCGGCTTCAGCCGTTTCGGTCGGTTGGTCGGGCTATTTCGCAGGGACGATCCTCAACGAGTTTTTCGGGCTCAGTCTGCCAGCCTGGCTCAGCGCCGGGCCGCTGGCGCTCGGCGGGTCGGAAGGCGGACTGATCAACTTGCCCGCCCTCGTCATTGCCTTGCTGGTCACGTGGCTGCTGATGATCGGCACCACTGAAAGCGCGCGGGTCAATGCCGTGCTGGTGGCGATCAAGATCACTGCGCTGACTGCCTTCATCGGCCTCACCCTGACGAGCGCCTATTTCGATCCCGACAAGTTCAATCCTTTTCTGCCGGCCGGGATTTTCGGCGGCTTCGGCAGCGGGGTGGGCGCAGTTGGCGCGGCGGCGACGATTTTCTTTGCCTACGTGGGCTTTGACGCGGTCTCGACCGCGGCGGAAGAGACCAAGAACCCGCAGCGCAACGTGCCTATCGGTCTGGTCGGGTCGCTGCTGATCTGCACGATCTTCTACATCCTCGTGGCGGCAGGCGCGATCGGGACCATCGGCGGGCAGCCGATCATGGGGCCGAACGGCATGCCTTTCCCCGCGGGGTCGGAAGAACTTGCTCGTCAGTGCCTGATGCCTGAACACCGCGATGCGCTGGTGTGTTCGAACGAGGCGCTGGCCCATGTGTTGCGCCAGATCGGCTTTTCCGGCATCGGCAATGTGCTGGGCATCGCGGCGTTCCTTGCGCTGCCTTCGGTGATCCTGATCCTGTTGTTCGGTCAGACCCGCATCTTCTTCGTGATGGCGCGCGACGGGCTGTTCCCGGAGAAGCTCGCCGAGGTGCATCCCAAGTGGAAGACGCCCTATATCGTGACCGGTCTGACCGGCCTGCTGGTCGCGGTCGCCGCGGCCTTCCTTCCGGTGGGGCAGCTGGCCGATATCGCCAATGCCGGGACGCTTTACGCTTTCTTCATGGTGGCTATCGCTGTGATGCTGCTGCGCAAGCAGGCTCCTGATCGCGAGCGTCCCTTTACGGTGCCGGCGCTGTGGCTGGTCGGGCCGCTCACGATTGGCGGTTGCCTTTTCCTGTTCCTCAATCTGCCGACTGAGGCGATGCTGGTGCTGCCGGGCTGGACCATCATCGGCTTTATCATCTACTTCGCCTATAGCCGCCGCAGCAGCCATCTTGGCCGCGGTGTTGTGGTCGTGGTTGACGACATCGAGGGTGAGGAAAAGATGGTGCCGATCGACACCTCGGAGAATTGATCGGGCGAGGTGTTTGAAGAGACGAAGGGCCGCCAGTTTTGGCGGCCCTTCTGCTTTGGGGGAGGGGGATGATTGCCAAGCTGGAAATCTTGGAACATAATGAGAACATATGAGTCGTTCGTCCATGCCTTTCCAACCTTCCAGACCCTCTCCCGCGCGTCTCCTGCCCGCCCGTTTATCCGACGTGCGCTGGCAGCCGGGCCTCACCGCGCAACCGTTCCATTCCGAAATCTTCGCTCCTGCCACCGAGGCGAGCGGGGCAGGGCTGGCGCTTGCGCTGGCGCGTGACGCCTTGACGTCAGTTGAGGCGGGGAGCGACGACACCCGCCAGGTGCTGTGGGTGCAGGATCGCGCGGCGATCCGGCTCGGCGGGCGGCCGTGTCTTGCGGGCCTGCCGCCTGATCTGCGTCATCGCCTGATCCACGTCGCAGCCCACACCCCGAAGACGCGCTGTTCGCGCTGGAGGAGGGGCTCAAGTGCCGTGACCTCGCCTGCGTGATCGGCGAGATCGCGGGCAACCCGCGCGCGCTTTCCTTCACCGCATCACGCCGCTTGAGCCTCACGGCGGAACGCCACGAGGTCAGGCTGTGGCTGGTGCGGCTCGATGCCGTGCCGGACCTCTCCTCCGCCCGGATGCGCTGGCAGGTGCGCGCGGCCCCGTCGCCGCGCCCGCGCTGGAACCTCGCCGCCCCCGGCACTGCCAGCTGGCACGCCGAACTGTTCCGCGCGCGGGCCCATGCTCCGGGTGAATGGATGCTTTGCGATGACGACGGAAACTTGCGCATCTACCGCGATGCCGACCGTGCGGCCGCGACGGATCCTGTCCGTCTGGTTCGCCCGACTGTCGGTCGATCGTTGGCGGCGCGCGTTCGCGCCTGACGCGCCCGAAACCTGCGCGCCCACCGCGCTGATCATCGACACCGCGCATGGCCCGCGCATCATAGCGGCCAATGATGCCGGGCTGGAGGCAGGGGCGAGGGCTGGCATGTTGCTGGCCGACGCGCGCGCGCTGTGCCCTGATCTTGTCGCTGTCCCGGCCGATCCGGCGGGCGATCTGGCAACGCTCGAAAAGCTGGCCCTGTGGGCGCAGCGCTGGGGGCCGTGGAGCGCGCTCGATCCGCCTGACGGGTTGCTGGTCGATGTCACCGGCGCGGCGCATCTGTTTGGAGGTGAGGAGCGGCTGCTGGCCGATGTCGCGCGGGCTTTTGCTGCCCGCGGGCTTGCCACCCGCGCGGCGCTTGCACCGACGGCAGGCGCGGCCTGGGCGCTCGCTCGGTATGGCCCGCCTGCCAGCATCCTTCACCCCGGTGACGACCCGCTCTGCCAGCTCGGCGATCTGCCGGTCGCGGCGCTGCGGCTCGACGATGACGTGCTCACCGTGCTGCGCCGTCTGGGCATCAAGCGGCTCGGCGAACTCGCCGGGGTGAGCGGTACCAGCGACGATCCGGAGGCCGAGGCCGCCGCGCGCGACGCGCTACGCCGCCGGTTTCGCAATCACCGCTCGCCTGCCGCCAACCCGCTGCTGCGATTGGACCAATTGCTGGGCCGCTTGCCCGAACCGCTGCTCCCGGTGATCGATCGGCCCATGCCGATGGTGCAGCGCCGGCTGATGGAGCCCTTGCGTCACCGCGCATCGCTCGACCGGGTGGTGGGCGATCTCGCACAGGACATGGTGCGTGCGCTCGAAGCGCGGGGGGAAGGCGCGCGGCGGCTCGAACTGGCCTTGTGGCGGGTCGATGGCGAGGTGCTGATGCGCCGGATCGAACTCGCCGCTGCAACCCGCGAGCCAGAGCATATGCTGCGGCTGTTCGCGCGGCGGCTTGACGATGTCAACGCGGGGTTCGGGATCGAGATGCTGCAATTGCGCGCCAGCTGGAGCGAGCCGCTGGCGCTGTCGCAGGCCGATCTCGATGCTGCGGCAGAACAGCACGGCACATCGCTGGCAGCCTGCGTTGACCGGCTGACTGTGCGCCTCGGCCAGCAGGCCGTGACCCGCCCAGTCGTGCGTGCCAGTCACATTCCCGAGCGCGCGCAGGGCTGGCAGCCACCGCTCGCCCCGGTACCGCCAATGCAAAGCCAACTCGCTTTCAACACCCGCCCGCTCAAGCTGCTCGACCAGGCCGAGCCGATCGCGGTGCTCTATGCCTCGCCCGATGGCTTCCCCCAGCGTTTCCGCTGGCGCGGTGCGGTACGCGAGGTGGTGCGTGTGGAAGGGCCGGAGCGGATTGCCCCCGAATGGTGGCGCGAGCGATCCAGCGTGCGATTGCGCGACTATTACCGGATCGAGGACGAAGCCGGACGGCGCTACTGGATCTATCGTCAGGGGAGTGTGGGCGATGGGCGCGGGGGGACACCGGACTGGTTCCTGCAAGGGCTTTATACCTGATGTGGTGCCCCCCAGCGCTCAGCATTCCTTTACCGAATTGTGAGAGACTTCACTCATGCACCTCGATTCGATCCCGCGCGCATCCGAACGTCGGCCCATGCATCTCACGGTGAAAAGCCGGGTGCGTTCGCGTGTGGTGTTTGTCGATCTGCTCGACCTGTCCGAAGGCGGCTGCAAGATTCGCGCGAAGGCCGGCTTTGCCGAGGTAGGCGACCGCGTGACGATGAAGGTCAACGGAATCAATACGCCGCTCGGCTCGATCGCCTGGGTGGACGGCGGGTTGGCTGGTGTTGCCTTTGAAGGCGCGATGCATCCGGCTGTAATTGATTATCTGTTCCAGCAGCACGAAGTGCGGGAAAGCCTTCCCAGCTTCCGCCGCATCGTCTGATCGATCTTGCAAGCTTTGCATTTGGCAACAAGAATTGCGGAACATATAAGGAACATCAAAAGGTGTTCCGATGGTTCAGCAGCCCCTCAGAAAGCGCGACTTACGCCAGAAGCTTGAAATCCTTGCCGATGCGGCGAAATATGACGCGTCCTGCGCCTCGTCCGGCACAGCGAAGAAGAATTCGCTGGGCGGGAAGGGAGTGGGTTCGACTGAGGGGATGGGCATCTGCCATGCCTATGCGCCGGACGGGCGCTGTATCTCGCTGCTCAAGATCCTGCTGACCAATCACTGCATCTTCGATTGCCACTACTGCATCAACCGCAAGAGCTCGAACGCCCCCCGCGCGCGGTTCACCCCGCAGGAGGTGGTCGACCTGACGCTGAGCTTCTACCGGCGCAACTACATCGAAGGGCTGTTCCTGTCCTCAGGGATCGTGAAGAGCGCCAATCATACGATGGAGCAGCTGGTCGAGGTCGCCCGCATCCTGCGCGAGGAGCACGATTTTCGCGGCTATATCCACCTCAAGACCATCCCCGAGGCCGATACCGAGATCATCCATCAGGCGGGCCTCTATGCCGACCGCGTCTCGATTAATGTCGAACTGCCAACCGATCAGGGCCTGACCCGGCTCGCGCCCGACAAGAACGCCCGCCAGATCGAGGGCGCGATGGGGCGCACAAAGGAGCGCATCCTCACCGCGAAGGATGAGCGCAAGCGTTTCCGCCATGCGCCGCGCTTTGCCCCGGCGGGACAATCGACGCAGATGATTATCGGCGCGGACGATGCCAGTGATGCGGCGATCATCGGCAAGGCGAGCCGGCTCTATGGCGATTTCGGTCTCAGGCGCGTTTATTACAGCGCCTTCTCGCCGATCCCCGATGCGAGCGCTGTGCTGCCCCTCAAGCGCCCGCCATTGCTGCGCGAGCACCGGCTGTATCAATCCGACTGGCTGATGCGCTTTTACGGCTTTGCCCCTGAGGAGGTGGCCAATGCGGCGGAAGCGGACGGCAACCTGCCGCTCGATATCGACCCCAAGCTCGCTTGGGCGCTGAAGTTCCGTGGGAGCTTCCCGGTCGACGTCAACCGAGCCCCCAGGGAGATGCTGTTGCGGGTGCCGGGGCTGGGCACCAAGGCGGTGGCGCGCATCCTCGCCTCGCGGCGGCACCGGCGGCTGCGATTGGACGATGTCGCGCGGCTGACGGTGTCGGTCGCCAAGGTGCGCCCCTTCATCTGCACGGTGGACTGGCGCCCGACCTTCCTGACTGACCGCGCGGATTTGCGGGGGTTGATCATCCAGAAGTCCGAACAGCTGGAGCTGTTCTGATGCGCGTCATGCCCTACGCCGCAATCGGCGCGCATTACGCCGTCCACTTGCCCGCGCCCGACGATTTTGCCTTCTGGCGCGAGCGGGCGCGGGGGCTCATCCAGTGCGATGTGCCGCCTGACCGGGTATCGTGGATCGAGCCGGGGGCGACCGGCGATCTGTTCGCCGCCGAAGGGCCTTCCCGCGCCGAGCGCCGGATGCCTGCACCGCCTGCCGATGCGCGTCCCGTCCGCGCCAGCCAGCGCTTCCTGACGCTCGCCCGCAGCGCCGCTTTGCATAGCGAACCGACGCGCTTCGCCCTCCTCTACCGCGTGCTGTGGCGGCTTCAGCGCCAGCCCCGGCTGATGGAAGACAAGGCCGATCCCGAGGTTCGTCGCCTCGAAGAGCTCGCCAAGTCGGTGCGGCGTGATGCCCACAAGATGCACGCCTTCGTCCGCTTCCGCGAGGTGCAGGAGGAGGACGGCACCCCTCACTTCGTCGCCTGGTTCGAGCCCGATCATCACATCGTGCGCGCCGAGGCGGCTTTCTTCATGCGCCGCTTTGCCAATATGCGCTGGTCGATCCTCACCCCGCGCGGGAGCATCCACTGGGATGGCACCACGATGCGCGAAGGCCCGCCCGCGCGCCGCGAGGATGCGCCGGGCGGCGATCCGGTCGAGGAACTGTGGCGGTCCTACTATGCCTCGATCTTCAATCCGGCGCGGCTGAAGGTCGGCGCGATGCTCTCGGAGATGCCGAAGAAATACTGGAAGAATCTGCCCGAGGCCGAGCTGATCCCGCAGCTCATCGCCGGCGCGCAGGCGCGCGAGGCGGCGATGGTGGCGGCGGGCGCGCGGGACGAGCGGGCGCGGCCGGAGACGCTTGCCAAAGTCGCGCAAGGCATCGCCGCCTGCCGCGACTGTCCGATTGCCGACTGCGGCACCCGCGCGGTGGCGGGGGAGGGGCCTTCGCAGGCCGCGCTGATGATCGTCGGCGAGCAGCCCGGCGATCAGGAGGACATCGCCGGGCGGCCTTTCGTAGGCCCGGCGGGGCAGCTTCTGGACGAATATCTTGCCGCCGCCGGTATCGAGCGGGGCGCGGCCTATGTCACCAATGCGGTCAAGCACTTCAAGTTCGCATGGAAGGGCAAGCACCGCCTGCACCAGTCGCCTGGTGCGAAGGAGATCGATACCTGTCGCTGGTGGCTCGATGCCGAGCGCGCGCTGGTGCGTCCCCGGATCGTGCTGGCGCTGGGGGCAAGCGCGGCGCGCGGGTTGCTCGGGCGCACGGTCAGCGTCAATCGCGAGCGTGGCCAGGCCATCCTGCTTGGTGACGGCGCGGAATTGTGGGTGACGGTCCACCCCTCCTACCTTCTGCGATTGGACGGCGCGGCGCGCGAAAAGCAGGCGGTGCTGTTCGCTGCGGATCTGGCGATGGTGCGGGAGCGATTGGGGGTGGACTGATGCCCGACGCCCCGCTCACTCCCGACAAGCGCAGGCTCGATATCGACCCCGACGGCATCGCCGCGCCGCCACGCGCAGCCTTCGTCGAACTCGGCCTCGTCAGCTGCTTCAGCTTCCTGCGCGGCGCCTCGGACGCGGTCGATCTGGTGCTCGCTGCCCACGCGGCGGGTTATGACGCGATTGGTATCGCCGACATCAATTCGATGGCAGGCGTGGTGCGCATCCATACCGAGGCGCGGACGCTGAAATTGCGCCCGGTGATCGGTTGCCGGATCGAGACGGTTGAGGGCCTCGCCTTCCTCGCCTACCCTGAGGACCGCGCCGCCTATGGCCGCTTGTGCCGCTTGATCAGCGCGGGCCGGATGCAGACGCTCTCGGGCGAATGGCAGGACAAGGGCGTGTGCGAGATCGACCTTGCGCTGCTGGCCGAGCATTCCGAAGGCGTGCAGTTGATCCTGCTCCCGCCGGATGATCCGGATGCGCGCTTCACCATTCAGGTGCCGAGCAATGTGATCCCCTTTCCCCGTCCCGGCCCCCGAGCCGGGAGCCCGCTCCCTTCCGATAGCGGCCCGCAAGACAGCGGGGCCCCGGATCAGGTCCGGGGTGGGGGGAGCATGGAACTGACTGCCCCGTTCGCCGACCTCCTGCCCCACCTCGTCCGCCAGTTTCCCACGCTGCGCCACATCGCCGCCAGCTACCTTTATCGCGGTGACGATATCGCGCGAATCGAGCGACTGGACGAACTCGCATGCGCTCACGGCCTTGGCCTCCTCGCCACCAACGACGTCCACTATCATGCGCCCGAGCGGCGCGCCTTGCAGGACGTGATGACCGCGATCCGGCACAAGACCACCGTGGCCGCCGCCGGGCACCTGCTCCACCCCAATGCCGAGCGGCACCTCAAGTCCCCGCAGGAGATGCGGCGCCTCTTCGCCCGCTGGCCTCACGCGATCCGCGCCGCGCGCGAAGTCGCCGATCGGTGCAACTTCAGCCTCGATGAACTGCGCTACGAATACCCGGAGGAGATCTACCCCGACGGCCAGACCCCGCAGGCCTTTCTGGAGAGCGAGGTCTGGGCCGGGGCAGGGGGGCGCTATCCCGAAGGGTTGCCCGAAACCGTCCGCGCCACGCTGGAGCGCGAGCTTGCCCTTATCGCCAAGCTTGATCTGGCGCGCTACTTCCTCACCATCAAGGACATCGTCGATTTCGCGCGGGGGCAGGAGCCGCCAATCCTGTGTCAGGGGCGCGGCTCAGCGGCCAACTCCGCCGTGTGTTACGTCCTTGGCATCACCAGCGTCGATCCGGCCAAGCACCAGCTCTTGTTCGATCGCTTCATCTCCGAAGAGCGCAAGGAGCCGCCCGATATCGATGTCGATTTCGAGCATGAACGGCGCGAGGAGGTGATCCAGTACATCTACCGCAAATATGGCCGCCACCGCGCCGGGCTGTGTGCGACCGTGATCCACTACCGCCCGCGCATGGCGATCCGCGAGGTGGGCAAGGCGATGGGCCTGTCGGAGGACGTCACCAGCGCGCTGGCACGCACCGTCTGGGGCGGGTGGGGCCGCGAGATTTCCGAGAAGCACGCCGCCGAAACGGGCCTCGACATAACCGACCCGCACTTGCGCCGCGTGCTCAAGCTCACCGAGCAGATGATCGGCATGCCGCGCCATCTGGGCCAGCATGTCGGCGGCTTCATCCTGACCGAAGGCGCGCTGACCGAGACCGTCCCGATCGGCAATGGCGCCATGCCCGAGCGGAGCTTCATCGAGTGGGACAAGGACGATATCGAGGCGCTGGGCATCCTCAAGGTCGATGTGCTGGCGCTGGGGATGCTGACCTGCATTCGCAAATGCCTCGATCTGCTGGGTGCGCATCACGGCCGCGCTCTGACGCTCGCCACTGTCCCGCGCGAAGATCCGGAGACTTACGCCATGCTGCGCCGGGGCGATTCGCTCGGGGTGTTTCAGGTCGAGAGCCGGGCGCAGATGAACATGCTCCCGCGCCTGCGCCCGCGCGAATTCTACGATCTTGTCATTCAGGTCGCGATTGTCAGGCCCGGCCCGATTCAGGGCGACATGGTGCATCCCTATCTCAAGCGCCGCCGCGGTGCAGAGCCCGTCCAGATCCCCGCGCCCGCGCCCGAACACGGGCCGCCGGATGAGCTCACCAGCATCTTGGGGCGCACGCTGGGCGTGCCGATCTTTCAGGAACAGGCGATGAAGATCGCATTGGATGCGGCGAAGTTCTCCAGCCTCGAAGCCAACCGGCTGAGAAAGGCGATGGCGACCTTCCGCAGCCGGGGGATGGTGGACGAGCTTCAGGACATGATGGTCGAACGCATGGTCGCGCGCGGCTATGATCGCGACTTTGCACAGAGATGCTTCAATCAAATCAGAGGTTTCGGCGAATATGGCTTTCCCGAAAGTCACGCTGCGAGCTTTGCCCAGCTGGTTTACGTGTCGAGCTGGCTCAAGTGCCACTACCCGGCTGCCTTCGCCTGCGCGCTGCTCAATTCGCAGCCGATGGGCTTCTACGCGCCCGCGCAGATCGTGCGCGACGCGGCGGAGCACGGGGTGCGGGTGCTGCCGGTCGATGTGAATGCAAGTCTCTGGGATTGCACGCTGGAGGGCGAAGCCCTGCGCCTTGGCTTGCGCCAGATTGACGGCCTGCCCGAACACGTCGCCGCCGCGCTTGTCTCGGCGCGCGAGGCAGGCGGGGCTTACCGCGATATTGCCGATCTGCGCGCACGGGGCCGGCTGTCGCCGGTGCATATCGAGCGGCTCGCCAGCGCCGATGCTTTCACCTCGCTGGGGCTCACCCGCAGACAGGCCTTGTGGGATGCCCGCAGTCTGATTGCCGCGCCCGACCTGCCTTTGTTCCGCGCCATGGGCGTGCGCGAGGAGGGGGCGGAGCGCCGTGCGATCACACTCCCCGCCATGCCCCTGTCCGAGGAAGTGGTGGCCGATTACCAGACCACCCGCCTCAGCCTGAAGGCGCACCCCATGGCCTTCCTGCGTGCCGATCTGGCCGAGCGCGGTTTCGTGCGCGCCTGCGATTTAAGATCGCGGAAATTCAGGAGCATGGTGCAGGTCGCTGGCGTGGTGCTGATCCGCCAGCGGCCCGGCAGCGCCAAGGGCGTGACCTTCATCACGCTCGAGGACGAGACCGGGGTGGTCAACCTCGTGGTATGGCCCGATCTCAAGGAAAAACAGCGCAAGGTGGTGATGGGGGCACGGCTGATGGAGGTGCGGGGCCGGGTCGAGTATGATGACGAGGTGATCCACGTCATCGCCGCCCATCTGACCGATGCGACCCACCGGCTTCACGCCCTGTCCGACGACCTGCTCGACGCCCCGCTCGCCCGCGCTGACGAGGTCAATCGTCCGATGCCGGAGCGCGGCCCCGGTGGGCATCCACGCGATGCCCGTATCATCCCGAAATCACGCGATTTTCACTAGGCCTGCGCCCTGAATTTCAGGCAGCTTCGAGCGCATAGCCGGCGGAACGCACCGTGCGGATCGGATCTTTCGCACCGTCAATCCCGATCGCCTTGCGCAGCCGCCGGATGTGGACGTCAACCGTGCGCAGTTCGATGTCCGAACCCGTGCCCCACACGCCATCGAGCAGTTGCCCACGGCTGAACACCCGGCCAGGGCTTTCCATGAAGAATTTCAACAGCCTGTATTCGGTCGGCCCCAGTTGCAGCGCGCGGCCGCGGCGCTGGACCTTGTGTGCCACCGGATCAAGCTTGAGATCGCCCACTTCGATCGTCTCGCCTGCCAGCGCAGGACGGATGCGGCGCATCACTGCCGCCACACGCGCCAGCAACTCTCTGGGAGAAAAGGGTTTTGTGAGGTAATCATCAGCCCCGGTCTCAAGCCCGCGCACCCGGTCGTCCTCGGCTTCGCGGGCGGTCAGCATGATGATCGGGACATGGGCCGTCTGCTTGTCGCGGCGCAACCGGCGGCAGACCTCGATCCCGCTAGTGCCTTCGATCATCCAGTCGAGGATGATGAGATCGGGCATTTCCTCGGCGGCGAGCACCAGGGCTTCATCCCCGTCGCCGGTGCAGCGTACGGCGTAACCTTCGTTGCGGAAACGATATTCCAGCAATTCGGAGAGCGATGGATCGTCTTCGACCAGCAGCAATTTGGCAGCGGACATGCGCGATATGCCTCCTCAGACCCGCCAATGCGGGGAACCGCCGACCCTATGTGTCACTTGCGCGACAGTTTGATGAAACCGCGCCGGAATTCAACCGCGGCCTGCCCGAACCCGCCATGTTTCACGTGAAACCGCCTGTTCAAGGCGCAGCAAGATCCCCGCGAAGCGAGGCTAAGGGTGGTCTAAAGCGGGGCAAGCAGCAGGCGAGACCGGTTCAAAACCGGCCTGCCGCAGGCACGCTTCAGCGGTCGCCTTCGGGCGGGTAGACGCCGGTGGCCGCGAAATGCACCATCTCGGCCACGTTGGTCGCATGATCGCCGATGCGTTCGATGTTGCGGGCCACGAACAGCAATTGCGCCGCGCTCGAAATGGTCGAAGGATTTTCCACCATGTGGCTGACAAGGTTGCGGAAGATCGAGTTATAGAACCCGTCGACCTTGGCATCAGTGGCAATCACTTCGCGGGCAAGGTCAGGATCGCGCGCGGCATAGGCGGTCAGCACATCATGCACCATCTCGCCCGCCAGTTCGCCCATCGTCGGCAGCAGCGTCAGCGGTTCGAACCGGGCGCGTCCTTCGATCATCCCGGTGCGCTTGGCGATGTTCTTCGAATAGTCGCCGATGCGTTCCAGCACCCCGCCGATCTTGAGCGCGGCGATCACTTCGCGCAGGTCATCCGCCATCGGGGCGCGCAGCGCGATGATCCGCACGGCGAGCTTGTCGACTTCCATTTCCAGCGCGTCCATGCGCTTGTCACGGGCGACAACCTGTTCGGCCAGCACTTCGTCGCCGCGCACCAGCGCATCGAGCGATTCGGCGATGGCAACCTCGGCGAGGCCACCCATCTCCGCGATCAACCCGCGCAGACGGGTGATGTCTTCATCAAATGCCTTGACGGTGTGTTCAGCCATCAGCCGTACCTTCCGGTGATATAGTCTTTGGTACGCTCTTCGATCGGATTGGTGAAGATCTCCGAGGTCGGGCCATATTCCACCATCTTGCCGAGGTGAAAGAAGGCGGTGCGCTGGCTGACGCGGGCGGCCTGCTGCATCGAGTGCGTGACGATCACGATGGCGTAGCGCCCGGAGAGTTCATCGATCAGTTCCTCGATCTTGGCGGTCGCGATCGGATCGAGCGCGCTTGCCGGTTCGTCCATCAGGATAACCTCCGGGTCAACGGCTATCGCCCGCGCGATGCACAGGCGCTGCTGCTGACCCCCGGAAAGCGCGGTGCCGGAATCATCGAGCCGGTCCTTGACCTCGTCCCACAGGCCCGCGCGGGTGAGCGAGCGTTCCACGATCACGTCGAGATCGGCCTTCTTTTCCGCCAGCCCGTGGATCTTGGGGCCATAGGCGATGTTTTCGTAGATCGACTTGGGGAAGGGGTTGGGCTTTTGGAACACCATGCCGACGCGGGCGCGCAGTTGCACAACGTCCATGCGGCTACCGTGAATATCCTCCCCGTCGAGTTCGATCAGGCCTGTCACCTTGGCCGCGCCGATGGTGTCGTTCATGCGGTTGAAGCACCGCAGGAAGGTCGATTTCCCGCAGCCCGACGGGCCGATGAAGGCGGTGACGTAATTGGGCGAAATGTCGATCGAGACGTGATCGATCGCTTTCTTCTCGCCGTAGAAGACACAGACGTCCTGCGCGCGGATCTTGGCGCCTTCGTCAGCCATGTTGGGATGAATCACAGTCACCAGCGTTTCTCGAACTTGTTGCGGAGGTAGATGGCAAGGCCGTTCATGACGAGCAGGAACACCAGCAGCACGATGATAGCCGCGCTGGTGCGCTCCACAAAGCCGCGATCGATCTCGTCGGACCACAGGAAGATCTGCATCGGCAGCACCGTGGCGGGCGAGGTAAAGCCGTCGGGCGGGGTGGCCACGAAGGCGCGCATCCCGATCAGCAGCAGCGGGGCGGTTTCGCCCAGCGCACGGGCCATGCCGATAATGGTGCCGGTCAGCATCCCCGGCAGCGCCAGCGGCAGGACATGGTGGAACACGACCTGCACCGGCGAGGCGCCGATGGCGAGCGCACCGTCACGGATCGAGGGCGGCACCGCCTTGATCGCGTTTCGCCCGGAAATGACGATCACCGGCATGGTCATCAGCGCCAGCGTCATGCCCCCGATCAGCGGGGCGGAACGTAGGTTGGGGAACAGCCACAGGAACACCGACAGGCCCAGCAGGCCGAAGATGATCGACGGCACCGCCGCAAGATTGCTGATCGAAACCTCGATGATGTCGGTCCAGCGGTTCTTGGGGGCATATTCCTCAAGGTAGAGGGCCGAGAGCACGCCGATCGGGAAAGCCAGCACCAGCGTGACCAGCATCGTCAGCATCGAGCCCTTGAGCGCGGCCCAGATGCCTACCGCCTGCGGGCTGGTGGCGTCCGAACGGGCAAGGAAGCCCCAGTCCCAATTGTTCGCCAGCTTGCCTTCATCGGCAAGGCGCTGTGCCAGCGCGCGTGTTTCGGGCGGGCCATCACCGCGCAGCGCAGCGGCCATCGCCGAGGTTGCGGGCAGATCGAAGCTGGCCGTGCGCCCGAGCAGCGTGGGGTCATCAATGATCGCGGCGGCGACATCGCGCCAGGCATCAGGCGAAAGCTGCGCGGCACCCGCCTTGCCAAGCTGCATTTCCGCTTCGAGCTGCACGGCTTCGGCGAGGTTCTGCTTCTTGAGCCACAGCATCGCTTCGGGCGTATCGAGCTGGGCTGCATCGGCGCTGATCTGCGTTGCGGGAAGATTGATGCTCACCGTCATTTCGGCGCGCTGGAACCCGGCAATGCCGTTGATCGCCATATTGCCGAGCAGGAACACCAGCACCGCGACCGAGAAGACCACGGCAGACAGGCCCAGCAGGCGGAAATTGCGTTCGGCGCGGTAACGCTTGGCCAGCCGCTTTTCGAAGGCAGGCGTACGGGTCGGCCCGACATTCGGTGTGGTATCGGGGAGGGCTGCGGTGCTCATTCGTAGGCCTCGCGGAAACGCTTGACGACGCGCAGGGCGATGAAGTTGAGCGCCAGCGTCACCATGAACAGCACAAAGCCCAGCGCAAAGGCGCTGAGTGTGGCGGGGTGATCGGTGCTCTGTTCGCCGGTCAGCAGCTTGACGATCTGCACCGTCACGGTGGACATCGGCTCAAGCGGGTTGGCGGTCAGATTGGCGGCAGGCGATGCGGCCATCACCACGATCATCGTCTCGCCAATGGCGCGGCTGACCGCGAGCATGATCCCGGCGACGATGCCGGGCAGGGCAGCGGGGAACAGCACCTTGCGGATTGTCTCTGACTTGGTCGCACCCATTGCCAGGCTGCCGTCGCGCATCGCGCCGGGGACAGCGGCCATCGAATCGTCCGCCATCGATGACACGAAGGGAATGATCATCACTCCCATCACGATGCCAGCGGCCAGCGCGCTTTCAGTCGAGGCACTGGCGATGCCGAGGGAAACCGCCGCATTGCGGATCGCAGGGGCGATGGTGAGCGCGGCGAAATAGCCATAGACCACGGTCGGCACGCCGGCGAGAATCTCCAGCAGCGGCTTGATCCAGGTGCGCACGCGCGGGTCGGCATATTGGGTGAGATAGATCGCGCTCATCAGGCCGAGCGGAATGGCAACGATCATGGCGATGATCGCGCCGATGAAGATCGTCCCCCAGAACAGCGGCACCGCCCCGTAACGGGTGGGATCGACGGCGTCCGGGCTGGCGGTGGTGTCCGGCCCCCATTTGGTGCCAAACAGGAAATCGACCGGCGAGACGATGCCGAAGAAGCGCACCGTTTCGAACACCAGGCTGGCGAAGATGCCGAAGGTCGTCAGGATCGCCACCAGCGAAGCGACCAGCAGCACCGCCATTACCGTGCGTTCGACCCGCGTTCGGGCGCCGAATTGCGGCTTCAGCCGAAGGAATGCGAGCGCGCCGCCTGCCAGCGCGATCAGCACCGTCACCATCACGCCGACCGAATTGTAATGGGCGATCGCTTCACGGAACGGAGCGATCAGCGCCTCGGCATCGTCGTTGAATACGCCCGGTGCCTGCCCCAGCGCGACGGCGCGGGCCTCGCCGAGAAAGGCGTCACGTTCGAACGCCATCGCGGGCAGATCCTGCGCCGCCGGGGAGGCCAGCACGGCCTGCATCACCAGCTGCGGCGAAAGCACCGACCACACCACCACGAAGCCGAGCACCGGCAGCACGACCCACAGCGCGACATACCAGGCGTGATAGACCGGCCGCGATGCGGGCCGCTCAGCCGCATCGCCCGTCTGGAAACCCCACGCTTTTGCCCGGCCGGCCAGCCAGCCGACAAGGCCAAGGCCCAGCGCAATGAGGATCAACGTGATCGGCGACATCGATATGACCTGTGCTTCCTGCAGACAATGCGTTTGCGGTCAGGCCGCCAGCGGCCACGCATTCCCGCAAACCCGCCATGGCGGGCCGATGTTGAATAAATAAGACACTACTATGACAATTGTTGGGTTTCTGACGGGTTCTGGTCGAATTCGGCAGCTTCGGGCGGGGGCGCTTCGGCTTCGGCCAGCGGAAACCGCACCACCACGCGTGTTCCCTTACCCAGCTCGCTGGTTATGTCGAGCCGTCCGCGATGGCGTTCCACGATATGTTTGACGATCGCAAGCCCGAGCCCTGTCCCGCCCGAAGCGCGGCTGCGCCCGGGATCGGTGCGATAGAAGCGGCGGGTGAGATGCGGGATCTGTTCGGGTGCAATGCCTTCGCCCTGATCGGCCACGGTCACCCGGGCCAGATCGCCCTGCGCCAGATCCAGCGACACACTGACCGGCGTGTCGGGCGCGCCATATTTGAGCGCATTGTCGACCAGATTGCGCACGACCTGTTCAAGCTGCTGGCGATCGCCGTGCACCACCGGCTGTGCGGCCAGATCGAACAGGAGGCGCTCGGCCCGTGCCGAACCGGCCGCATCACGCGCCGCGCGTTCGACCAGCGCGGCAAGATCGATCCGCTCGGTCGGCAGTTCGTGCTTTTCCGCTTCGACCCGCGACAGGCTCATCAGATCGCTTACCAATGATTGCATGCGCTTGGCTTCACGTTCGATGATTCCGAGGAACTTGGTGGCAGTGGGCGTGTCGAGCTGCGCATCGCCTTCCTGCAAGGTTTCGACATAGCCGAGGATCGCAGCCAGCGGCGTGCGCAGTTCGTGGCTGGCATTGGCGACGAAATCGGTATGCGCGCGGCTGATGTCGGCCTCGGCGGTCTGGTTGATGAATTCGAGCATCGCCAGCCGGTCATCGATCATCTGGCGATTGATCTGCCAGATATCTCCGCGCCGCACGAGCCCGCGCACGATCGCCTCGCGCTGGCCATTCTCGCCCAGCAGCGACACGGCTTCGGGTTGGCGCAAGGCAACGCGGGTGTCCTGTCCGATCACGTGCGGCCCCAGCATCCGGCGCGCGGCATGATTGGCCAGCGCAATGGTGTTGCGGTCCGTTATGACCAGCGGGATCGAGGAATTCTCGATCAGATCGCTGATCGATTCGAGGGTCAGTCGCTGCCTGGTCTTGGCCCGGGGCGGTTCCGGCGGACGCCCCGCCGCCACCAGCAGCGATCCGACCCACACGGTCAGCACCGCCACGGCAATCACCACGTCCACGCCCAGCAACAGCAGCGCCACGAAGGTCACCGCCGCAAGGCTGACGCCGGCGATGGGAAAGTTCTGGCCGCTGCCCATGGCCCAGCGCCTTACAGCCAAGCGCAAGGGCTGGAAAGAGGTGCAAGGCGCACGCCAACCGGAAATGAAAAAGGCGGCGAGGCCGAAGCCTGCCGCCTTGTTCCAGCCTCGTGAGAGGTGGTGACCCCTACGGGAATCGAACCCGTGTTTCAGCCGTGAAAGGGCCGCGTCCTAACCGCTAGACGAAGGGGCCGTCGCGATTGCGAGAGCGCGCCAATAGGGGGGTGTTTCAGGGTGGTCAACCCCCGTTTGCGCTGCCGCCGGGAAATTTTGTGCGCCGCGGCCTCAATCGGCGAAAGCTGCGTCTTCCAGTTGCAGTTCAGCCGTCGGGCGATTGCCCCAGTCATCAATCTTCGCGCGCCCTGCAAGGTGAAAGCGCCGCCCATTGCTGCGGTGCAGCAGGGTCTGGCCCAATTCGGTCTCTGCCGCGCGAAAGGCGATGGCCTTGAAGCTCTTCCCGTCATTGCCGCTTGCGATCAGGCGCACGTGATCCTTGCCAACGATATCGGCCTTCACAATCCGTACCGGGCCAACCGCAACCCGCGGCGCTGGCCAGCCCACGCCATAGGGGCCAGCGGCCTCCAGCGTTTCGACCAGATCGGGGGTCAGGCCTCCCGGTGCCAGCGCGAGATCGAGCAGCATCGCTGCGCCCGCCCGCGCGCGCTCGACATCGCGGGCCAGGCGTTCATCAAGAAAGCCTGCGAAATCAGCGAGCCGCGCCGGGTCGATCGTCAGCCCCGCGGCCATTGCGTGACCACCGCCTGCGACCAGCAGTCCCGCCTCGCGTGCGGCAATGATCGCGGCGCCCAGATCAACGCCGCTGATCGAACGTCCGGAGCCTTTGCCCTGCGATTCGTCCAGTGCGATCACGACTGCGGGCTTTCCGGTCTTTTCCTTGATGCGCCCGGCAACGATCCCGATCACGCCGGGGTGCCAGCCGTGGCCGGACAAGACCTGCACCGCCATGTTGTGCTGGCCCGCCAGCTGCGCCTCGGCCGCTTCCTGCACTTCCGCTTCGATCGCGCGGCGTTCGTCATTCAGCTGGGAAAGCTGCGCGGCGATGGCGCGGGCTTCTTCGGGGTCGTTCGTGGTCAGGAGGCGCACGCCCAGAGTCGATTCGCCGATCCGCCCGCCGGCATTGATGCGCGGGCCAAGCGCGAAGCCGAGATCGCTGCATTGCGGCGCGCGGGCGAGACGGCTTGCATCCATCAGCGCCGCCATCCCGATCCGGTCGCGTCGGGCCAGCACTTTCAGCCCCTGCGCAACAAATGCACGGTTCAGGCCGTGCAGCGCGGCAACGTCGGCCACCGTGCCGAGCGCGACAAGATCGAGCAGGCCCATCAGGTCAGGCTCCGACCGTCCGCCCGCAAACCAGCCCCGGCCTCGCAATGTCCGCACCAGCGCAACGCCGAGTAGGAAGGCGACGCCGACCGCCGCGAGGTGGCCATGCGCCGCGCCCAGATCGCTTTCGTCGAGCCGGTTGGGATTGACCAGAGCGACAGCGGGCGGAAGCTCGGGCGCGCATTTGTGGTGATCGACCACGATGACATCCACCCCCGCATCGCGCGCCATGCCCAGCGCCTCGTGCGCCATCGCGCCGCAATCGACCGTGACGATCAGCTGCGATCCGGTCTCCGCCAGCCTGACCAGCGCCTCTCCGCTTGGGCCATAACCTTCCAGCAGGCGGTCGGGGATGTAGTAACCTGCCTCCAGCCCCAGCTGGCGCAGCAGTTCCACCAACAGCGCGGCACTGGTGGCCCCGTCCACATCATAGTCGCCATAGATCGTCACTCGCTCGCCGGTGGTGACGGCATCGGCCAGACGCTCTGCGGCGGTGTCCATGTCGCGAAGGCACGAAGGGTCGGGCAGGAAGGCGCGCAAGGTTGGTTGGGCGTGGCGGGCAAGATCATCCTCGGCCACGCCACGTGTCAGCAGCAACTGCTCAAGGATCGAATGGTCAAGGCCTTGGGCGGCATCGCCCAGTTCCATGTTCCCGCCGCGCCAGCGCCAGGCCTTGCCCGAAAGCGAGGTGGCAACGCCCAGCACGGGCGCAAAAGCAGGCGGGGGCAGGGGGCTGGCAGGCATGGCGCGCGTTCTAGCGCAAAGCGCGCGGTGCCGACAGGTGGGCGTGGTTGACAATCGACAGGTGCGCGGGGAAGCTTTCGCCAATGGCCTCCGTCTCTTCCCCGCCTCGCGTGTTGATCATCTGGCACAGCCGCACCGGGGCCAGCGCCGCGATGGCGACGGCCGCTGCCGCAGGGGCCGGCGATGCCGGGTGGCTTGTCGCGGCGGCTGATGCTGCGCCCGAGATGCTGCTGGGTGCAGATGGCTACATCTTCTGCTGCCCGGAAAACCTCGCCAGCATGAGCGGTCTGATGAAGGAGATGTTCGACCGCGCCTATTACCCTGTGCTCGGCCGGATCGAAGGGCGGCCCTATGCCACGATCATCGCTGCCGGTTCGGACGGGGAGGGTGCGCAGCGGCAGATTGACCGCATCGCCACCGGATGGCGGCTCAGGCGGGTGGCCGAGCCGCTGATCGTCAATTTCGCGGCGCAGACTGCCGAAGCCATTGCCGCGCCCAAGCAGGTACCCGCAGCGATGATTGCCCGGTGTCGTGAATTGGGCGCTGGCATGGCAGAGGGGCTGCGGCTCGGCGTGTTCTAGAGATTGACCCATTTTGGAACAGCCAAGGCCTTTGGGGACTCGACGATGGCTCGCAAACACGTCAATGATATCTTGGGAGTTTTGCTGAGCCCAGGCACGATATCAGGGGGGCCTGAACCATTTCACAGTCGCAGCGCGCCGATGCCGCAGAGCTGCATTTGCTGTTTGCACCCGGCAAGCGGCCTGATCGGCTCGCGATCGGGGCATTTGCGGCCAATCAGCACGTGGCGGGTATCAGCCATGATCCCTTCCATGATGAAAAGCCGCACGCCGAAGCGGTCTGGCCTGGTCAGCAGCTTTGGGTCGAACTGCTGCGTGACGGATTGACCTTTGATCTCAGCGGCCTTGCTCCGGGCCCGGCGAGCGAATTTCCGGTGGTCGAGCATCGCTTCGATCTGCCAGCGCTGCCTACGGCTGAACGCTTCGAATCGATGGTGCTGCGGGTCGGGCCGCACCTTGCGGCAAGCGGAAACAGCCTGCCGGTGATGCGGGCGCTGTTTGCGCTCGCCGGAGACCTGACCCGCCACTTCGGCGATCTTGCCGCCGTTTGCTGGGGGCCGGCGCGCAGTGCAATCGGGCGACAGTTTTTTGAATCCGTCACTTCCGCATGGCTCGATGGTGGTCCCTTTCCCGCGCTTGGGCTTACCGCCTTTTCACAGGCCGATGATGGCGCGCTGCAAAGCGTGGGACTGACGTTCTGGACCGGGCAGGAACTGCGGATAGAGCCGCCCCTGTGCGGTGATCGGGTGGCAGCGACGCGGCTTGGCATCCGTCTCGTCAATCATCTCGTCATCGCCGGAACACTGACGAATGATGAGCGGATCATCGCGCCGGATGGCACGCGGCTTGTCCTTCGGCCCTCGCGCAATCGCGCCCTTGTCAGCGTGTGGCGGGAATAGATGCAGGTTTGGGGTCGTCGCAATCGCATCACTGTCATCGCCTTCCGCTCGGTCAATGTGCCGGGTTCGCGGGCCTATGACCCCGGTCTGCAACGTCACCACCTGCTGCCCCGGCAATTGCTTTCCCAGCGATGCTTCGGCGCGATGTTTGCCGATATCGGACGCGCGCGGGTAGGATTTGACGATTTCCGCCGCAACGGCCTGCTGCTGCCCGCAAACGAGGTCGCCAGCCTGCGCACCGGGATGCCGCTCCACCGCGGGCCGCACCGGCGTTACAACGAGGTCGTGATCGCCCGCGTCGGCCAGATCGAGGCGCGCTGGTCGCTGCTGCGCCGTCATGACGAGGACGCAGCGCTGGCTGAGGCGCTGATGCGCCTGCATCTGCTGCAAGGTGCGCTGCGCCGCCAGTTGCTGGCGGAGCGTCGGCGGATCCTGCTCAACCGCAATGACCCGCTTGGCACCGGCTTCGACTTTACCGAGCTGGACGCGATGGCCGAGGCTTTGTGGTCAGCGCAGTAACGCGCGGTTACTCTGCTGCCTGCGCCATCGCGGCCCACGAGGCATAGCCCGAATTGCCCGCCAGCCGCGCCTTGGCCTCGTGATATTCACGCTCGAACCGGGCGACGAGGTCTTCGACCGTGCCGACTTCCTTGATCGTGCCGATCCCCTGGCCCGAGCCCCAGATGTCCTTCCACGCCTTGGCCTTGGTGTTGCCGCCGCTGCCGAAGTTCATCTTGCTCGGATCGCTTTCGGGCAGATCGTCGGGATCAAGCCCCGCTGCCTCGATCGAGGAGCGCAGGTAATTGCCATGCACCCCGGTGAACAGGTTGGTGTAGACGATCCCTTCCGACGAACCTTCGACGATGCCCTGCTTGTAGCCTTCGGTCGCGTTGGCTTCCTTGGTCGCGATGAAGGCGCTTCCGGCATAGGCGAAATCGGCGCGCAGGGCCTGCGCTGCAAGGATCGAGGCCCCGTGGCCGATCGAACCCGACAGCGCCACCAGCCCGTCGAACCATTCGCGGATTTCCTGCATCAGCGCAAAGGGCGAAAGCGCGCCTGCATGGCCGCCCGCACCCGCTGCGACCGGGATCAGGCCGGTTGCGCCCTTTTCGATCGCCTTCATGGCGAAGCGGTTGTTGATTACATCGTGCATCGTCACGCCGCCCCAGTTGCGCACGGCGGTGTAGATGTCCTCGCGCGCGCCCAATGAGGTGATGATCATCGGCACCTGCCACTTTGCGCAGGTCGCCATGTCGGCATCGACACGGTCGTTGGTCTTGTGGACGATCTGGTTGACCGCAAAGGGCGCCGCCGGGCGATCCGGATTGGCGCGGTTGTGCGCGGCCAGTTCTTCGGTGATCTGGTGGAGCCACTCGTCAAGCTGCGACTGCGGCCGCGCGTTCAGCGCCGGAAAGCTGCCGATGATCCCCGCCTTGCACTGCGCGATCACCAGTTCGGGGCCGGATACGATGAACAGCGGCGAGCCGATCAGCGGCAGGCGCAAACGATCGAACGGGGCGGGAAGGGGCATGGGTTTCTCCTGAAAACTGTGTTCTTAACCCGCGTCTCTAGCGCCGGTTCCTGATGTGCCAAGCGTGATTTTCGGCAGTGTGCAAACCCGCACCGTTCGTGTCGAGCGCAGTCGAGACACCTGCGTCGAAGCCTCTCGACTTCGCTCGAGGCGAACTGAACCAGGAAGTTCTAGCCGAGCAGATCCTCCAGTCCGTAGAACCGCGCTGCCGTGCCTGCGAACAGGGCCGACTTTTCATCGGCGCTGGCCGAGCGGGTCAGGCGCTTGAAGGCGTTCCACAGCACGGCGTAATCCGCGCCCCAATAATCGACCGGGTAGTTGCTTTCGAACATGGCGCGGCGCGGCCCAAAGGCCTCGATGGAGGTTTCGATATAGGGTCGCCACAGCGCGGCCAGGTGTTCCGATCCGTGACCAGCGGCAGGGCCATCTTCGGGCAGGGCGCAGAACGCCATCGCCAGCCCGCCGAGTTTGACCACCACGTTCTCGCAAGCGGCAAGCTCCTTGATATTGTGCCGCCAGATATCGAACCGCTCATGCAGCTTGCCTCTGTAGCGCGCGACCCCCAGCGGGGTACCGCAGTGGTCAAGGCAGATCGGCTGATCGGGAAAGGCGCGGGCAAGGTCGATCACGTCCGGCAGTTGCGGTTCGAGCAGCCACGCGTCGAAGGTCAGCCCGCGCTTGCCAAGCTCGGCGAAACCCTCGCGAAAAGCGGCATCGCGGTAGAGGCCTTCGGGGTGGTGGAACGGCGGGCCGAGCACGTCTGCGTCAGCATCCCATGCGGCGGCATGGCGAATACCTCTGAAACGTCCGGGCGCGGCGGCTTGCAGTGCATCGAGCACTTCGCCAGCGTGGCTGCCGCGGGTCAGATCGGCATGGCCGACGATCCCGGCACAATACCGCGATGGGCCGTACAGCCCGCTCGCCGATTGCGCGGCAACGCCGTTCACGAATTCGACCTCGCCCACCACCTTCAGCGCATCGCCATAGACGCCATTGTAGAAGGCGCCGCATTCCATGAAGACCGTGCCGATGATGTTGTGCCCGCTACCCGACAAATGCGCGTGGAGCTGGTCGAAGGTGTAATGCGCATTATCGACCAGCGCAGCGATGAAGTGGTGATGCGGCTCGGGGAACATCGGCAGCATCGGCCGCAGGTCCCACAGGTGATGATGCGGATCGATGATCGGCAGATCGGGTTCCAGGATGGCTTCGGTCATGTCTCTCTCCCTCGCGCCTTCCTAGGCAGGGACCCTTGCGCGGAAAAGCGCAAAAAGCGTCAGGCGATGGCCCGGTGATAGAGGTGCCAGGTCGCATGGCCCAGCACCGGCAGGGCCACCAGCAGACCGAGAAAACCCGGCAACATCGCCACGAACAGCAGCGCCGCAATTACCGCCGCCCAGGTGAGCATCACCACGAAATTGCGGCGCACTACCGCGAAGCTGGCGATGATTGCGGTCAGGAAATCGACCTTGCGATCAACCAGCAGCGGCAGGCTGATGACGGTCATGGCGTAGAAGGCGAAGGCCATCACGCCGCCGACTGCGCCGCCAACGCCAAGCATCGCAAGGCCTTCGGGCGTCAGCAGTGCGGCGAGGGGATCGCGCCCCATGCCGCTTTCGCCGACGAACACCGCGAAAATCGCATGCGCCACGATCATCCAGAAGGAAAAGGCAACGAATACGATCACCCCCATCGACAGGATCTGGTCATCGCCATGGCCCTTGAGCGCGCCCAGCACTGCACCCCATGTCAGCGGCGCACCGGCCGCGCGCCGCCTGCTTGCCTCATAAAGGCCCACTGCCACAAAGGGCGCGACCAGAGGGAAGCCCGCTATGGCCGGGATCAGCCAGGTGAGATTGCCGCCTGTCACCGTCACCCAGCCGATCAGAAGGCCAGCCAGCACATAGACACCGCCGAAGAACAGGCCAAAGCGCGGCATCGCAAGAAAATCGCGCCAGCCGGTACCGAGCGCCTTGGCGAGATCGCCCAGCGTCAGGTCGCTGGCCACCCGCGGGGGCGACAGAGGCGTGTTCAGGGCGCTGTCCTGTCCGGTCGTTTCCATCTGCGCCTTGCCCTCCCTTGCCACGCTGGCATGAGATTGCGCGCAAATAGCGCGGGCCGCAAGCGGGACTACGGCTACGTCCCCGCCGGACAAGGGTGCTGCCCTGTTTTGCCTCTGGCTTTGGCAGAGCTGCAGGGGCATCTTGCACCCCACATCGAGGAATTTAGCAGGGGATAGCAAATGGCCGATCTGATCTTGCCGGTGCGCATCGACAAGCGGCATCGACTGGCGGCGATCATCCTTGTCGCAAGCATTACTGTGGCCGCGACTAATTTTTTCCTGTTCGGACGCGAGGATTCGGTCCTGTGGGCCATCCACAAGGCGACTGATGGCTGGATCAACGAAAATCTGACCCTGTTCGTGCCGCTGACTCTGGCGATCATCGGCGGGATGGTGATGGCATGGGGCCGCCAGAGCCTTGCCGATCTCGGCCTCGGCGCGGGCTGGGCGGTGCGACTGGTGTTGTTGCTGCTGACCGGATGGACGGTGATGCAGGCCATCGCGCTGGCGGCCGCGCTGGCCAGCGGGATGGGGATCGCGCTCCACCCGGCGTGGGCCAAGTATGGCGCTGGCACGGTGCTGGGCCTGCTGATCGCAATGGTGCTGGGCACGGCGCCGTTCGAGGACGGGCTGTTCCGCGGCTATGTGCTCCCGCAGCTTTATTTTCAGTCGGGTAAGCGCATCGCCAACGAGACTGCCCGCGCAATCGCGGCGCTGCTGCTGTGCGCGGTGATCTTTGCCTTGTGGCACCTGCCGACGATCCTGCTCAACCGCGAGGTAACTGCGGGTGCTGTCGTCGGGGCGCTGGCCTACATGCTACTGGGCGGAGTGATGCTGGGTCTGCTGTACCTGCGCACCGGGCGGTTGGAGATCGTGATCGCCCTGCACGCACTGGTCAATGCGCCGACGATGCTGGTCGCAAGCCCGCTCCCCGGATCGGCACTGGCCGGTCTTGTGGGTGTGGCGGCGATCATTGCCGGGCCATTTCTTGCCGGCCAGCGCTGGTCGCCCGGGCTGGTGCGCTTCGTGCCGCGCTAACCGGCAACCGCGCTGTTCGCCGCCGAAAGCACCGCACGCACGCTGGCGGTGGCCACGTCTTCGTCGATCCCGCAGCCCCAGATGGTGCGACCGTCAGGGGAGCGGCATTCCAGGTAGGCCGCCGCGCGCGCGTCCGTCCCGGTGCCAAGCGCGTGTTCGGTGTAGTCGACCACATCGAGCGTCACACCGAAGGCCTCGCGCAAGGTCCCCATCACGCTGGAAATCAACCCGTTGCCGCGTCCCGAGACGCTCTGCTCCACGCCGTCCACTGCGATGGTGCCGGCAAAGATCCGGGTGCCGTCGGACGCGCGGCTTTCTTCATAGCGGACCAGCTGGAAGTGCTTGGGGTGGGTCTTGACGTGGTAGGCGCGGCGGAAGGCGTCCCAGATGTCGGCGGCGTTCAGTTCCCGGCCCAACGCGTCGGCCATGTGCTGGACGTGCTTCGAGAAATCGGCCTGCATCTTCTTGGGCAGCTTGAGGCCCTGATCCTTCTCCAGCACCCAGGCGAACCCGCCCTTGCCGGATTGCGAATTGACCCGGATCACCGCTTCGTACGAGCGGCCAAGGTCGGCCGGATCGATCGGCAGATAGGGCACGCGCCATGCCTCGTCATTCTGCGTCTCGCGCGCCTCGAAGCCCTTCTTGATCGCGTCCTGATGGCTGCCCGAAAAGGCGGTGTAGACCAGCTCCCCGCCATAGGGGTGGCGCTGGTGGACGGGGATGTCGTTGCAATATTCCACCGTCTCGATCACCCGGTCGATGTCCGAGAAATCGAGGCCCGGATCGACCCCTTGCGTGTAGAGATTGAGCGCCATCGTCACGAGGCAGCAATTGCCGGTGCGCTCGCCATTGCCGAACAGGCAGCCCTCGACCCGGTCAGCGCCCGCCATCAGGCCGAGCTCTGCCGCCGCAACGCCGGTGCCGCGGTCGTTGTGGGTGTGCAGGGACAGGATCGCACTCTCGCGGTTTGGCAGGTGACGGCAGAAATATTCGATCTGGTCGGCGTAGATATTGGGCGTCGCTGCCTCGACTGTGGCGGGCAGGTTGAGGATGATCGGGTGTTCGGGGGTGGGTGCAAGCACCTCCATCACCGCCGCGCAGACCTCGATGCTGAAGTCGAGTTCGGCGGTGGAGAAGGTTTCCGGCGAGTACTGGAAGTGCCAGTCCGTGCCGGGATAGCGCGCGGCCTCATCCCGCATCACCTTGGCGCCCGCGATGGCGATGGCCTTCACCTCGTCCTTGCTCATGCGGAACACGATGTCGCGCCATGCGGGGCTGACCGCGTTGTAGAGGTGGACGATCGCCGCGCGGGCGCCCTCAAGGCTGGCAAAGCTGGTGCGGATCAGGTCTTCGCGGCTTTGGGTCAGCACCTGCACGATCACGTCGTCGGGGATCGCATCGGCTTTGACGAGGCCGGAGATGAAATCGAACTCGGTTGCGCCGGCGCTGGGGAAACCGATCTCGATTTCCTTGAGGCCGACCTCAACCAGCAGGTCAAAGAAGCGGCGCTTCTTCACCGCGTCCATCGGATCGATAATCGACTGGTTGCCGTCGCGCAGATCGGTCGAAAGCCAGCGCGGGGCTTGCTCGATCAGCTTTGAGGGCCATTGGCGGTTCGGCAGATCGATCTGGCCGAAAGGACGATACTTGGCGGCAGGATGCTTGAGCATGGGCATGAAAGAAGGCTCGTCGCGGAAAGGGAAGGGACAGTGCGGCGGTTCACCCTTGGGAGCGGGCCGCTCGCGTCCGAGGCGCGCGGCTTCCTACGCCCAAGGGCGCATAAGTCGAAGCAGCAGCGCAAGTCCGTTTCCAGCCATGGTGGCTCTCATTGCCGATAATTGCGCCATATGCAAGCCGGGAATGGGACTGATTGCGTCGATGCCTCAGCCGCAGCGCGCATCGCGGATGATGTTCTGCGCATCGAGCATGATCGACAGGCGCGGGTTGGTGGGATCGGGGTTGACGTAGCCGCCGCTGCCATGTGCGACGAAGCGCAGGTTGTCGGTCCGGCCCAGAACCTGCGCAATCTGCGCACGCGTGGCTTGATCGGCCTGTCGACCGATGAACGGCCCCATCAAGGGTGCGCCGCAGGTTCGGGAAGCCGGATCGGTCAGGGTTCCGCGCGCAAAGGGGCCGGGTGCTGCGCCGGGCAGGGGAGCGGCAACCTGTGGCGTGGCCGTTGCAGCGGGGGCCGGGGCAGGGGTCTCACCCGAAACGGCCCCCGGTGTTGCTGCCGCAGTGCCTTGCCCGATCCGGGCGGCAAAGCTGTCTGCATCATTGCCCGGCCCCTTGGCCGGCTCGCTCCCGCAAGCCGCCAGCGCGAGCGCAAGAGCAGACAGCGCGAGAGGAAAGGCGCGTTTGGCTGTGGTGGTCATGGTCACTGGTCCCTGTTATCCGGCACGTCCAAAACGCGCCCAGCGTTACCGGTTTATGACAGGACTGGTTTTAGTTGCGACTGCGAAGCCTGTCCGGAGTGAGCTGCTCGATCCGCGTCACACCCATCAGCCGCATTCCGCGCTCGATTTCGTCCTTGAGAATGCCGAGCGCGCGCTCGACGCCCTCCTGACCTGCTGCCGCCAGTGCATAGAGATAGAGCCGCCCGCCCGAAGCCGCGGTCGCGCCGCTGCACAGCGCCTTGAGCACATGGGTGCCGCGCCGCACGCCGCCGTCGCAGATGATCTCGATCTGCCCGCCGACCGCGTCAACAATCTCGGGCAACTGGTCGAAGGGCGCGCGGCTACCGTCGAGTTGCCGCCCGCCATGGTTCGAGATCATGATCGCATCCGCGCCGATCTCCATCGCGCGGCGTGCGTCGGCTACGCTCATCACGCCCTTGAGCACGAAAGTCCCGCCCCAATCCTGGCGGATGCGCGCGGCGGTGTCCCAGTCCATCGCGGTGTCGAGCATGGTGTTGAAATATTCAGCGATGCTCACCGCCTTGCCGCTGCCTTCGGTGACATGGGTATCGAGATTGGGCAGGCGGAACTTTTCGCGCAGCACATAGTCGAGTGTCCAGCGCGGGCGGGTGGCGTAGCTCCAGATGCTTGCCGGGGTAAAGCGCGGCGGGGTGGTGAAGCCGCTCCGCAGGCACCGCTCACGCTTGCCGGAAACGATGGTGTCGACCGTCAGCGCCAGCGCATCGAACTTCGCCGCCTGACAGCGTTCGATCATGTGGGTGTTCAGGCCGGAGTCCTTGTGGACATAGAGCTGGAACAGCTTGGGGCCGCTTGTCAGCGCAGCGATCTCCTCGATCGAGCGGGTGGCGAGGCTGGAGATGCCGAACCACAAGCCGAATTTCTCCGCCGCCTTCGCCACTGCCGTCTCGCCCTGCCAGTGGAAGGCGCGCTGCACGGCGGTGGGCGAGAGCATCAGCGGGAGCGCGGATTTCCTGCCCAGAATCGTGCAGGAGGTGTCGATCTTTTCCACGCCCGCCAGCACATCCGGCACCAGATCGACGCCCGCGAAAGCGGCGGTGTTCCTCGCCTTGGTCAGTTCATCATCGGCCGCCCCGTCGATATAGTCGAACACGGGGAAGGGCAGGCGGGCTTTGGCCAGCCGCCGGAAATCATCGATATTGTGGCAATCGGACAGACGCATCGTGGTTCGCGGCCTGCCCGATTGATGGGGGTGTGTCGAGAGGGACTTACTGCTTCTCGAAGGCGACGCTGATGTCCAGTTCCACCTCGTCGCTGACGAAGGGGATGCCATAGTTTACGCCGAAGTCAGAACGCTTGATTTCGGTTTCGGCTTCGAAGCCCACGGTTTCCTTCTTGTTGAAGGGGTTGATGCCTGCACCGGTGAATTCTGCCTCGAAGGTGACCTCTTTGGTCACGCCATTAAGCGTTAGATCGCCGGTGATTTCCGCCATCATCCCGTCGGCCTTGACCGCGGTCGAGACAAAGCGGGCTGCGGCAGGCGAGGGGCCGAAGAAATCGGGCTTGCCGCCATCCTTGCCCGCGCGCAGCAGGTGCTCAGTCAGGCCCTTGCTGGCGGTGGTCACGCTGGCGACCGGGATCGTCACATCGACCTTGGAGGCGGAAAGATTCGCCGGATCCAGCTCCAGCGTACCAGCCACATCGCCGAAGATGCCATAGTAATCGTTGAAGCCGAAGTGATTGACTTCAAACGCGATCAGCGAATGGCCCGGATCAGCGGCATAGGTTCCGGCAGTGACGCGCGAGGCGTCCTGAACGCCAGGCACTTCGGGCGCGCCTTGCGCAAAAAGAGAAGGGGCAAGGCTGATGCCGCCAGTGACGGCAGCCAGAGTGGCGACGGCAGCAGCAGCAAAGGCGAAGCGGTTCATCGGGGATGGCCTCCTGTTGGTACAGTCAGCCAACCCCCGATCCCCTTGTAAGTTCCTCGGCCTGCCGCCTCAGTTCTTCGCCTTGTCGACGAGCTTATTGGCGCTGATCCACGGCATCATCGCGCGCAGCTTTGCGCCGGTCTGTTCGATCGGGTGAGCCTCGGCCTGCTTGCGTGCGGCCTTGAGTTCGGGCTGCCCTGCGCGGTTGTCGAGCACGAAATTCTTCACGAAGCGGCCCGACTGGATGTCGGCCAGCACGCGCTTCATTTCGGCCTTGGTTTCCGCCGTTATGATGCGCGGCCCGGTGGTGATGTCGCCATATTCGGCGGTGTTGCTGATCGAATAGCGCATGTTGGCGATGCCGCCTTCATAGAGCAGGTCGACGATCAGCTTGGTTTCGTGAAGGCACTCGAAATAGGCCATTTCTGGGGCGTAGCCGGCCTCGACCAGGGTTTCGAAACCGGCCTGGATCAGGTGGGTGATCCCGCCGCACAGCACCGCCTGCTCGCCGAACAGGTCGGTTTCGCATTCCTCGCGGAAGTTGGTTTCGATGATCCCCGAACGCCCGCCGCCGACGGCGCTGGCATAGGCGAGCGCCACGTCATGCGCGCTGCCGGTGGCGTCCTGGTGGATCGCGATCAGGCACGGCACGCCGCCGCCCTTCACATATTCGCTGCGGACGGTGTGGCCCGGGCCCTTGGGCGCAATCATGATGACGTCGATGTCGGCGGGCGCTTCGATCAGGCCGAAATGGATGTTGAGCCCGTGGGCAAAGGCGAGCGCCGCGCCGGGCTTCATGTGGCCCTTGAGGTCGTTCTCCCAGATCGCGGCCTGATGTTCATCGGGCGCGAGGATCATGATGATGTCGGCCCACTGCGCGGCCGCCGTGTTGGAGAGCACCTTGAAGCCCGCGGCTTCCGCCTTCTTGGCGGTCGCCGAACCTTCGCGCAGAGCAATGGCGACTTCGGCCACGCCGGAATCGCGCAGGTTCTGGGCGTGGGCGTGGCCTTGCGAACCATAGCCTACAATCGCGACCTTCTTGGGCTTGATCAGATTGAGATCGGCGTCGGCGTCGTAATAGACTTTCATTTCTTCTTTCCTCGTCATTCCGGCGAAGGCCGGAACCCAGTCCCGGCGATAGTGAAAATGGATCCCGGCCTGCGCCGGGAAGACGGTAACTTGCGAAAACACTAGGCCCCCTGCGCCCCGCGCATCATGCCCACGATTCCCGTGCGCCCCACCTCGACCAGCCCCAGCTCGCGCATCAATGCGATGAAGCTGTCGACCTTGTCCGGCGGCCCGGTGATCTCGAAGATGAAGCTTTCGGTGGTGGTATCGACGGGCCGGGCGCGGAAGATGTCGGCGAGGCGCAGCGCCTCGACCCGCTTTTCGCCTGTGCCGGTGACCTTGATCAGCGCCAGCTCGCGCTCGACATGCGGCCCGGCGGTGGTGAGGTCGGTGACCTTGTGCACCGGCACCAGCCGTTCAAGCTGCGCCTCGATCTGGTCGATCACCTGCGGCGGGCCGTTGGTGACGATGGTGATGCGGCTGACGGCGTGGTCCTCGGTGATGTCGGCCACGGTCAGGCTGTCGATATTGTATCCGCGCGCGGTGAACAGCCCGGTGATCTTGGCGAGGATCCCCGGCTCGTTGTCGACGGTGACCGCCAGAACATGGCGCTCGGAGGCGGCTTCAGCGATTTTCATGGGCATGGAGGGTGTCCTTAGACCAGCGCCTTGGCTTCGTCGTCCATCGTGCCGTCGACCTTGTCGCCGTAGAGCAGCATCTCGGTGTGCGCGGCGCCGCTCGGGATCATCGGCAGGCAGTTGGCATCCTGCGCGACGAGGCAATCGACGATCACCGGGCCGTCGTGGTCGAGCATCCGCATGATGCCATCGTCCAGATCGCGTTCTTCCGTGATGCGGATGCCCTTCCAGCCATAGGCTTCCGCCAGCTTCACGAAGTCGGGCAGGCTGTCCGAATAGCTGTTGGAATAGCGGCTCTCATAGGTCAGTTCCTGCCACTGGCGGACCATGCCCATATATTCGTTGTTGAGGATGAAGATCTTGACCGGCAGGCGGTATTGCGACGCGGTGCCGAGTTCCTGGATGTTCATCTGGATCGAGGCTTCGCCCGCGATGTCGATCACCAGCGCGTCTGGGTGGCCCAATTGTGCGCCGATCGCGGCGGGCAGACCATAGCCCATCGTCCCGAGCCCGCCTGACGTGAGCCACTTGTTCGGGTCTTCAAAGCCGAAATACTGCGCCGCCCACATCTGATGCTGACCGACTTCGGTGGTGATGATCGGCTTCCTGGCGTGCGTAAGGGCATGGAGCCGCTCGACCGCCTTTTGCGGCATGATCATGCCGGGGTTCTTGGTGCTGCGCTCCGGATAGGCGAGGCATTCACGCGCGCGCCAGCCGGCGATCCGCGCCTTCCACTCGCCGAGGTTTTTCGGCTCTCGGCTGCCCCATGTCTCGATCAGCTGTGCCAACACCGTGCCGCAGTCGCCGACAATGCCCATGTCCACCGGCACTGTCTTGTTGATCGAGGACCGGTCGATATCGATGTGGATCTTTTTGGAATTGGGCGAGAAGGCATCCAGCCGCCCCGTCACCCGGTCATCGAAACGCGCGCCGATGCACACCATCACATCGCACTGGTTCATCGCCATATTGGCTTCATAGGTGCCGTGCATCCCCAGCATCCCGAGCCAATCGGGGTGCTGCGAGGGAAAGGCACCAAGGCCCATCAGGGTCGAGGTGACGGGTGCGCCGGTGATGTCCTGAAACCGGCGCAGCAGCGCGCTGGCCTCAGGCCCGGAATTGATCACCCCGCCGCCGGTGTAGAAAATCGGGCGCTGGGCTGCGGCGATCATTTCGACCGCTTCGATGATCTGTTCGGGCGGCGCGACGGTCTGCGGGGCGTAGCGATGCGATCCGGCCCGCACCAGCGCGCGGCGTTCCGAAGGCACGGCAATCTGGACGTTCTTGGGAATGTCGATCACGACCGGACCGGGCCTGCCGGTGGTCGCGATCAGGAAGGCCTCCTTGATCGTCGCGGCGAGATCGGCCGGGTCCTTCACCAGATAATTATGCTTGGTGCAGTGCCGCGTGATGCCGATGGTGTCGGCTTCCTGAAAAGCGTCGGTGCCAATCAGCGCAGTCGGAACCTGTCCGGTGATGACCACCATCGGGATCGAATCCATCCATGCGTCCGCAATGCCGGTGATCGCGTTGGTCGCCCCCGGACCGCTGGTGACGAGCACCACGCCCGGCTTGCCGGTCGCGCGCGCATAGCCTTCGGCGGCATGGGCCGCGCCTGCTTCGTGGCGTACGAGAATATGGCGGATGCGTTCATCGCCGAACAATTCGTCGTAGATCGGCAGCACCGCGCCGCCCGGATAGCCGAACACGAATTCGACACCCTGTTCGATCAGGCACTGAACAAGGATCGCCGCGCCGCTCATCGCGGTTTCGTTCGCCGGGACGGCGGTGTTCGGGGTAGGGGCCGGCTTGTCGGGCACAAGGCACTCCATCTGACGGAACCCTCGGGGCCGCAGTGGGCCGCAGGGGCGTGAATAAACAAAACCGGCCCGACGCATGGGGGCGCATCGGGCCGAGAGAGACGCCCGCTATCTGTTATAATCTGATAGGTCAAGCCTTAATTGCGCAATAATGATGCGAAAAGAGCCTTAAGGTCGATATTTTCATGCCCCTGTCCGATGGTCGCCCGAGGCCATTCGGGTGGCGGCTGCCGTCGGAACCAGGTGAACTGGCGCTTGGCATAGTTGCGCGTGGCCTGACTGCCGGCTGCAATCACCCCATCCTTGTCCAGCACGCCTTCCAGCATCGCGGCAATTTCCGGCACACCGATGGCATGCATCACCGGCAGATCGGGATCGAGCCCGCGCGCCAGAAGGCTCTCGACCTCCTCTACGGCGCCGTTTTCGAGCATCGCGGCGAAGCGATGGTTGCAGCGGTCGTAAAGCCATGTGCGATCGGGTTCTATTACCAGCGGGTGCAGCGCGATCTCCTCGGCGATCCCACCTGACTTGGCGAGCTGCCAATCGGCCAGGGTCACGCCGGTCGAGCGTTTGACTTCCAGCGCGCGGGCGATGCGCTGGCGGTCGCCCGGATCAAGTTCGGCAGCGCGCAGCGGGTCTTCGATCTGAAGGAGCTTGTAGGCCGCGTCATCGGGCAGGGCGCGCACAGCGGCGCGGATATCGGGGTCGATGGCGGGGATCGGCGCAATGCCCTCCAGCAGCACTTTCAGATACAACCCCGTGCCGCCGACAAGGATCGGTACGGCCCCGGATGCGTGAACATCGGCAATCTCGGCCTTGGCCCTTTCCGCCCAGGCGGCAGCGGAACATGCCTCGTTGCCGTCCCACGCGCCGAACAGGCGGTGTTCGACGCCTTCCATCTCCGCCTCGGAGGGGCGGGCAGAAAGCACCTGTAAATCGGCATAGACCTGTGCGGAATCGGCATTGATGATCACGCCGCGCTGCCCGGCCTTTGCCAGACGATGGGCGAGGGCTAGCGCAAACGCGCTCTTGCCGCTAGCGGTCGGCCCTGCAATGAGCGCGACCGGCAAGGCTGGAGAAATGGAAATGCTCATCGCGCGGCTGATAGCAGACACGGCGACAAGTGAAACGCGTCTCGATACGCTTTCGGGCGCTTTGCAGGCGGCAGGGATGCCGTTGACCGCTGCTGCCATGCCCGAAGACGATGACGGCTTGCTGGAACTGCATATTGCTGCCGACGATCCGGCGGCGGTGCTGGCGCTGATCGACAAGGTGTTCGATCCGACTGATATGCTGGCGGCGCGCGGGGCCATCGAAGTGCCGCGTCTGTTCGTATCGGACATGGATTCGACCATGATCGGGCAGGAATGCATTGATGAGCTGGCCGACTACGCGGGGATCAAGCCCGAGATTGCCGAAATCACCGAACGCGCCATGCAAGGCGAACTCGATTTCGAAGCGGCCTTGCGCGAACGCGTGGCCCTGCTTGCCGGACTCGATGAAACCGCGATTGCGACCTGTCTGGCTGAACGGATCCGCGCAACACCGGGCGCAGCGACGCTGGTGGCCACGCTGGCCGGACTGGGAACACGCACCGTACTGGTGACGGGAGGCTTCCACCACTTTGCGGACCCAGTCGCAGAAATGCTCGGCTTCCACCGTGTCGTCGGCAACCGGCTCGCGGTCGAGGGTGGTAAGCTCACCGGCGGACTGGTTGGTCCGGTCACGGACAGCGCCGTAAAGGCGGCGGTCCTCAAGGAGGAAGCCGCTCAGCTAGGCGAGGGCGCCCACAGCCTTGCAACCGGAGACGGCGCCAATGACATTCCCATGATCGAGGCGGCAACCTATGGCTTTGCTTATCGCGCCAAGCCCAAGGCGCGCGCGGCCGCCAATGGACGGATCGATGCCGGTGATCTTACTGCGGTGCTTCGTCTTTTGGGTGTTCCGCGGTCGCAGTGGCGGGAGGTTTGATGACAGGCGCGGAACGTGCGGCTGAAAAATGGGTTTTCTTTTATGACCCGAATCGGCTATTAACATTGATGTAAGCAAGTAAGGCTAGGCTCAGCCCGTCTTGAAGGATCAATTAGTGATGAAACGTTCCGCCCGCGATGCCTACACCCGGCTGCATGCCTCTGATGGCACGGTGCTGCTGCATCCCGAACGTCCGGCCGCACGTTATCGCCCCTTGCGCGCCGTCAAGGCGTTTCAGGCGCTGATCAAGGACAAGGAAGACACTTCGCTGGTCTTCAAGATCTTCGAATCGCTGCCGTCGAACGACTTCATGCCCCGCGTGCGCGATCTGGCGCTGTCTGAGCAGGGCGAGATGCTGCGTTCCACCGAACCCAGCCTGCCCGAAATTCTCGATGACCACGCCGCCCTGCGCCGCACGCCCAAAGGTAGTCTTGCGCACGCCTATTGCGATTTCATGGAGAGCGAAGGGCTGAGCGCCGCCGGTCTTGTGGCCGAGGCAGAGCGCCTTGGCCGCGCCAAGTACCCGGATCTCGTGCAATGGTTCATGGAACGCTCGCGCGATACGCATGATCTGTTTCATGTCCTGACCGGCTATGGCCGCGATGCGCTGGGCGAACAATGCGTCCTGCTGTTCACGCACGGCCAGTCCCCCAGTCAGGGGCATCTGCTGATCGGTTATGCCGGGGCAGCGAACATCGCCAAGATGATCAAGGGCAGCAAGGCGCCGGTGTTCGGTGCTGTGCGCCAGGCCCATCGGACCGGCAAGGGCGCGCCGCAACTGATGGCGCAGCCGATCCGCGAACTGCTTGCGCGCCCGATCGATGAAGTGCGGGCCGAACTGCGCATCCCCGAACCGAGCCAGTATCGCGAATGCCACCGCGTCTGGCAGGCCGAAGGGATTGATCCCTACGACCTGCTGGCCACAAAGGCCAAGACTGACGAACCTGCGTTGCTGGCGGCCTGAGCGCGCATGATCAAAGCCAGCTGGCGATCTGCTCCAGCGGCTTTTTGATCAGGGCGTGGGTAGGCACGGTTGCGTCCGCTGCCGGATGACCGGCGACGATGATCATCACCGGCTTTTCCCATTCGGGCCGTCCACAAATTTCGCGCAGGAACCCCATCGGCGAGGGCGTGTGGGTGAGTGTCGCCAGCCCCGCTTCGTGCAACGTAGCCAGCAGCATCCCGCAAGCAATGCCGACGCTTTCGTTCACGTAGTAGTTCTGAGTAACGCCATCCTCGGCAATCCCGCCTTTGCGTTGCGCAAAGACGATGATCAACCAAGGTGCCGTCTCCAGAAAGGGCTTGTCGGCATCGGTGCCAAGCGGGCCGAGTGCCTCCAGCCATTCGGCGCTGGCCTTGGGGTCACCGCCCGCCGCGCCATAGAAGCGCCGCTCCTCAGCCTCGGCGGCCTCTCTGATCGCGCGTTTCCTTTCCGGGGAGGCAATGGCCGTGAAGTGCCAGGGCTGGTGATTGGCGCCGGATGGTGCGCTGCCCGCCGCGTCGATTGCCGCCTCGATCACCGCACGCGGCACCGGTCCATCGGAAAACGACCGGCAGGTCCGGCGCTGGCGAAGCCTTGCGGCCATCAAGCGGGCGCGGGCGATAGCTTCTTCGTCCGGCAAAGCGGGCAGGCTGTAGGGCAGGGTCTCGGGATCGTGCATCGGCCTGACCTTTCAGGAAGGGTAATGGACTATCAACTGACACGCATGTTAATTGTTGACCCTGGCGCGCATTCGCGACTCGAACCAAGGATGTTACAGGCATGGCTGTCACCGATCTTCCGCTGATCGCGCCCGACCGCAAGCTATCGGGCTTTCGCCCGCTCAAGGTGCTGCATCACTTCGGCAAGCTGGTCGAGGACAAGGAAGACACCGAGCAGGTGTTCCACATCATCGAGGCGACCAAAGGGCGGCGCAGCCATGCGCAGGCCCATGCTTTCATCTGCTCGCCGGAAGGCCAGCGGTTCCTGCGGGAAGGCGTCGATATCCCCGCGATGCTCGACGATCACGACCGCTGGGCCGATTGCGGCCCGAACACGGTCGCCGCGCATTATATCGCCTTCATGAAGCGCGAAGGGCTTTCGGCGGCGGGTCTGGTGGCGGAAAGCCACAAGTGGGCGCCGCCCGAAACCCTGCCGAAAGACCAGACCCAGTGGTATTTCGATCGCCTGCGCGACACGCATGATCTGTTTCATGTCCTGACCGGCTATGGCCGCGATGCGCTGGGCGAGGCCAGTCTGCTCGCCTTCAGCTACGAGCAGAACCACAACAAGGGCATCCTGTTCATCGCCTATGCCGGCGCGCGCCAGATCAGGAAGGTGAGCGGCACCAAGGCGCCGGTGTTCGCCGCGATCAAGGAAGGGCGCAGGCTCGGCAAGGCTGCGGCGAAGATCGCGCATCAGGACATCGCCGCGCTGATGCGCGAGGATATCGACGCGGCGCGGGCGCGGCTCGGTATCGGCAAGCCGGAGGTTTACCGCCAGTGCCTCGCTATCCTTCAGGACGAAGGTGTGGCGCGCGATGAGCTGACGCTGGGCGGGGCGGGGGCGCAGGCGGCCTAGGCCACCTTACCCTTCCATCCATTCGTCAAAGAAACGCTGGTTGGCAGCGCGCAGCTCGCTAAGCGGCACGCCCAGCACCTTGTCTCCGCCCACAGTGCCGATCCGCTGGAAGCCGATCTGCGCGGTCTCGTCGTTGCGGGTGCCCTTGGCGAGCGCCGCGTTGAGCGCGGCGACGTCCGGCACAGTCACCAGATAGCGTCCCTGATCCTCGCCGAACCACCACTGGGCGGGGGTATAGGCGGGGTTCCCCGGTTCGACCTCGGCGCCAATGTTGCCAGCCAGCGCCATCTCCGCGAGCGCGACCGCAAGGCCGCCATCGGAAAGGTCATGAACCGCGTTGACGAGGCCATCGGCTATCAACTCGTGGATGATTTCGCCCGCGTTCTTTTCCACGGTGAGGTCGGTCGGCGGGGTGCGTCCTGCCTCCATCCCCTTGACCACGCGCAGCCACAGAGACTGGCCGAGGTGCGAGCGGGTGGGATCGGGCTTGGCCCAGAACTCCGGGCCGACGAGGTAGATCGCATCGCCCGCCTGTTTGAAGTGCATGGTCATCATTTTCGCAAGGTCAGTGATGATGCCGACGCCGCCGATGGCCGGGGTGGGCAGAATTGCCGAGCCGCCCCCGGTCGCCTTGGATTCGTTGTAAAGGCTGACGTTCCCCGACACGATGGGGAAGTCCAATGCCCGGCAGGCATCGCCCATGCCGTCGAGGGCGTGGACGATCTGCGCCATGATTTCGGGGCGCTGCGGATTGGCGAAGTTGAGGCAGTTGGTCACCGCCAAGGGCCGTGCGCCCACGGCACACAGGTTGCGATAGGCCTCGGCAATCGCTTGCTTGCCACCCTCATAGGGGTCGGCGAAGACATAGCGCGGCGTGCAATCAGTGGTGATGGCGAGCGCCTTGCCCGTTCCATGCACCCGCACCACACCCGCATCGCCGCCGGTCTGAAGCGTGTCGGCACCGACCTGCGAATCATACTGCTCGGCAATCCAGCCGCGCGAGGCGAGATCGGGCGAGGCCATCAGCTTGAGGAGGTCCGCCGCCACGTCGTCAGTCGCAGGCACTTCGCCCAGCGGCTTGACGCCCGCCCATGCGGCATATTCCTCCTTCGACAGATAAGGCCGGTCATAGAGCGGGGCTTCATCGGCCAGCGGGGCCAGCGGAATGTCGCACACCACTTCGCCATTGAATTCTAGTACCATGTGGCCGGTATCAGTGACTTCGCCGATCACCGCGAAGTCCAGCTCCCACTTCTTGAAGATCGCTTCGGCCATGGCTTCCTTGCCGGGCTTCAGCACCATGAGCATCCGCTCCTGGCTTTCGGAAAGCATCATTTCGTAAGGCGTCATGCCGGTTTCGCGGCACGGCACCTTGTTCATGTCGAGCCGGATGCCCGCGCCGCCCTTCGACGCCATCTCGACGCTGGAGGAGGTCAGGCCTGCTGCGCCCATATCCTGAATCGCGACGATGGCATCGGTCGCCATCAGTTCGAGGCAGGCTTCGATCAGCAGCTTTTCGGTGAAGGGATCGCCGACCTGCACCGTCGGGCGCTTGGCCTCGGCATCCTCGCCGAAATCGGCGCTCGCCATGGTTGCGCCGTGAATCCCGTCGCGCCCGGTCTTGGAGCCGACATAGACAATCGGGTTTCCGAGGCCGGTGGCGGCGGAATAGAAGATCTTGTCCTGATCGGCGACGCCCACGGTCATGGCGTTCACAAGGATGTTGCCATCGTAAGCCGGGTGGAAATTGGTCTCCCCCGCAACGGTCGGCACGCCGACGCAATTGCCATAGCCGCCAATCCCAGCGACCACACCTTGCACCAGATGCTTCATCTTGGGGTGTTCCGGCCGACCGAAGCGCAGCGCATTGGCATTCGCCATCGGCCGCGCCCCCATGGTGAAGACATCGCGCAGGATGCCGCCGACGCCGGTGGCCGCGCCCTGATAGGGCTCAATGTAACTCGGGTGGTTGTGGCTCTCCATCTTGAAGATCGCCGCCTGACCGTCACCGATGTCGATCACGCCCGCGTTCTCGCCCGGACCGCAGATCACCCACGGCGCCTCGGTCGGCAGCTTCTTGAGGTGCAGGCGCGAGGACTTGTAGCTGCAATGCTCTGACCACATCACCGAAAAGATGCCGAGCTCCACCAGATTCGGCTCGCGGCCCAGAGCGTGAAGGACGCGCTCGTATTCCTCGGGAGAAAGGCCGTGCTGTTCGACGATTTCGGGGGTGATGGTGGGCGTCTGGGACATGGGCAAGGGACTCCTTGCGCCGCCCCCTAGATCACTGCGCCGACAAGGCCAAGCCGCCGCGTTTCCTGAACCAGCGATTCTCCCCGACCCACGCGGCCATCACTGTCAGGACGGCAAAGGCGACCAAAGCCTGAAGATACAGGAACAGCCCTGCGCTTTGGGGGTGCGGCGCGAACCAGTTGACGAGCTGGAACAGCAGCATCACCCCCAGCAGCACCAAGGGCGGCCCCGCAGGCCCACGCGTCCGGCGGATATAGAACGCGAAGGCACCCAGCGTCAGCAGCAGTTCGAGCGGCATGGCCACCGTGGGATAATTCCACAGCCCCAGACCGAACTTGGGCGGCGTGCCATCAATGGTCAGATCGGGGACATGTACGAGCCAGTCGAGCAGCCAGTGCGACAGCACGACCAGTCCGGCCAGCAGCCCTACGGCGAGATCGCGGCGATGAATGCCCACTATGCCCAGGAACGCCGCAGCCCAGATACCCGCGCCGACAAGGCTATGGGTGTAGGGCATGTGATAGAGATCGAATGGCACCATCACACTTGCCGCCGGATCAATCCGCATCCGTTCAACGCCGATGGCAGCAAGAGCAAAGAACCCCCAATCGACCAGCTGCGCCGCGATGAACATCGCCCCAAGCCGCGGCCGATCAGGGGTGACGGCAGCGGCGATAAAGGCCGGGGCGAAGTGGCCGATGAACATTTCAGGCGGCAGGCGCTGTCGGGACGAAGCGCAGCACTGCCCAGCACGCGATCGCGCTCGCCGCGCCGGTCACAAAGGCACCCCACAGGATATCGAGCACGCTGACATGGGTCGCCCACACCTTCATCACCGCCTGCGAGGTGAGGTCAAAGGTGGCATAGCACAGTGCGCCGAGCAGAATTCCGTTGAGCATGGCCGCCTGAACGCCGCCGCCTGCAAGGCCGGGCTTGATCGCGAACCAGCAGATCCCGGCAATGTAGATGAGGTAGAAGGCAACCGCTGCCGGCAGGTTGAAATCCTTGGCCATGATCTCGCCGATCACCGGCCGGTAGAGATTGACCGAGGCCCAGCGCAGCCACACCGCGTCAAGCGCCAGAAACGACACTGCTGCAACGCCATAGGCGATGATCCATTTCAACATTCGCAGAATATCCCTGTGTTTCCTGAGCCCGCCCGTCACCGCCAGCCTTGACCGCACCGCTGCGCCCCGTCAATGCTTGCCGCCATGGACGAGGGCACAGCATCACCGGCGACCAGCGCGCCGGACATTTCGCGTATGAGCTTCGAGGAGGCGCTCGCTGCGCTCGAAGGGATCGTGCAGCAGCTTGAACGCGGCGACGTGCCGCTTGATCAGTCGATCGGGCTGTATGAACGCGGCGAGGCGCTGCGGGCGGCGTGTCAGCAGCGACTCGATGCAGCGCAGGCGCGGATCGAGCGGATCGTCACCGCCGCCGATGGCCGGGCGACCGGCACGGCCGCGTTCGACACGGAAAGTTGAACGCCATGCTCGCCGATACCCAGAGCACGGTGCTTAGCGATGCGATCAAGCGGGTCCAGTCCGAGATCGATTCGCTGTTCGATGCGTTGCTGCCCGTGCCGGACGATACCAGCGCGCGCCTGATCGAGGCCATGCGCTATGCCGCGATCGGCGGGGGCAAGCGGGTGCGCCCGCTGCTGGTGGTCAGCACCGCCGCCCTGTTCGGCGTCTCGCGCGATGCGGCACTGCGCGCGGGCGCGGCGATCGAGGCGATCCATGTCTATTCGCTGATCCACGATGATTTGCCCTGCATGGACAATGACGATCTGCGTCACGGCAAGCCTACGCTGCACAAGGTCTATGACGAGGCGACAGCCGTGCTGGCTGGCGATGCGCTCCACGCGCTGGCGTTTGAAATCCTCGCCGATGATGCCACCAGCGAAGACCCCTTCACCCGCAGCGAGTTGATCCTGACGCTGGGCAAGGCCAGCGGCATGCACGGCATGGCGGGCGGCCAGATGATGGACATGGTCGCCGATGAAGAGGGCGTTCAGTACGATCTCCACACCATCACCCGCCTGCAACAGCTGAAAACCGGCGCGTTGCTGGCCGCCAGTGTCGAGATGGGGGCGGTTCTCGGCAAGGTTTCCCCGCCAGGCCGCGCGCATCTGCGGGCCTATGCCCGCGATATTGGCCTCGCATTCCAGATTGCCGACGATCTGCTGGATGTGGAGGGCGATCAGGACAAGGCGGGCAAGGCGCTGCGCAAGGATGACGAGCAGGGCAAGCAGACCTTCGTTACCTTGCTTGGCGTGGACCGGGCGCGGGAACAGGCGCGTGCGCTGGTCGACCAGGCAATCCAGCGGCTGTCTTCCTACGGCAGCGAGGCGGACGTGCTGCGCGCGCTGGCTCGCTATATCGTCGAACGCGACCACTGACCCGGACGCAACCACCGGGCGCCGCGCCGAAAGAGAGGATACCTGCCATGACACGCCGCGTCGGGATCTATCCCGGGACTTTCGACCCCATCACCCTTGGCCATGCCGACATTATCCGGCGCGGCTCCAAGCTGGTCGATCACCTGATCATCGGTGTCACCACCAACATCGCGAAAAGCCCGATGTTCTCGGACGCTGAACGCATTGCCATGGTCGAGCGTGAAGTCGCCAGCCTCGGTCTCGCCAATGTCGAGGTCGTTGGGTTCAATGCCTTGCTGGTTGACTTTGCCGATGCGCAAGGCGCCTCGGTCGTGGTGCGCGGTATTCGCGGGGTGACCGACTTCGAATATGAATATCAGCTCACCGGCATGAACCGGCAGCTCAACGACAAGGTGGAAACGATCTTCCTGATGGCGGATGTCAGCCTCCAGCCGATCGCCAGCCGATTGGTCAAGGAAATCGCGCTTTATGGCGGCGATATTGCCAAGTTTGTCAGCCCTGCGGTGTGCGCGGACGTTATGGCCCGGGTTCGCCAACAGGGGCTCAAGGGCGGTCGTTAGGCGTTGTCCCTGTCGGTAAGGGCGCTTCATTCATTGAAGTGTCAGCCGGGCAGGGCTAAACGGCCTCGCGAAACCGGATGGAACGATGATCACAGTGAAGCTCTCGCCTGCTCTTGCCGCTCTTCTCATGATGGCCGCGCCTCACGCTGCGAGCGCGCAGGCACAGCGCGACGATACGCCGCCTGTGGCCTTCGGCGACGATGCCGACAAGGACGGGGACGAGGACGAGGCCGCACCAGCGGCCATGCGCACCTATGCACCGATCAATTACGATGTTTCCGCCGATCCCGAAAACATCTGGGTGCTCGACCTATCAAATGGCCAGAGGGTCAAGATCCGGCTTCAGGCTGACTGGGCGCCGGGCCATGTCGAACGCATCAAGACGCTGACGCGCCGCGGCTTTTATGATGGCGTGGTGTTCCACCGCGTAATCGATGGCTTCATGGCGCAGGGCGGCGATCCGACCGGCACCGGCCAGGGCGGCAGCGAGCTTCCCGACCTCAAGGCGGAATTCAATCCCATGCCGCATGTGCGCGGCACGCTGTCGATGGCCCGTGCATCCGAAGAAGACAGCGCCAACAGCCAGTTCTTCATCGTCTTCTATCCGCGCTTCAGCCTCGACAAGAAATATACCAATTTCGGCCGGGTGATCGAGAACATGGAAGCGGTCGATGCGATCAACCGGGGCGAGCCGCCGAGCGAGCCGACCTATATCGTGCAGGCCTCTATCGCAGCCGACAACAAGGCACCGCCGCCCCCCCTGCGCCGGTGGATGATGCCCCGATCTCGGCCGACATGTTGAGCGCGCCGCTGTCCTAAAGGGCTTTCGCGCTGCCGGGCAACCGGCTAGGGGCGCGCGCCATGAAGGTAGACCTGTTCGATTTCGAATTGCCGTCAGAGCGCATTGCGCTGCGGCCGGTGCGCCCGCGCGATGCAGCGCGGATGCTGGTGGTGCGCGGAGCTGATGCGCCGTTCGAGGATCGGGGCGTGCGCGATCTGCCGCAATTGCTCAACCCCGGCGATGTGCTGGTTTTCAACGACACCCGCGTGATCCCCGCCCAGCTCGAAGGCCGCCGCGCCGACGGGGAGGCGAAGATCGGCGCGACGCTGCACAAGCGCCTCGACCTCAGGCGCTGGCAGGCGTTTCTCAAGAATGCCAAGCGCGTGAAGATCGGCGACAGCCTCGTGTTCGGCGGCGGTGTCACCGCCATTGCCGAGGAACGCCACGCCGATGGCTCGCTCACCCTGTTCTTCGAAGGCGAGGAACCCGTCGAAGTCTTGCTCGACCGTGCCGGCACCATGCCGCTGCCGCCCTATATCGCGTCGAAGCGCGGGGTCGATGCACAGGATCTCGAAGACTACCAGACGATGTTCGCGCGCGAGGAAGGCGCGGTTGCGGCGCCGACCGCCTCGCTGCACTTCACGCAAAGGCTGGTCGATGCCATTGACGCCGCCGGGGTTGGCCGGGCGATCCTGACGCTGCATGTGGGGGCAGGGACGTTTCTGCCGGTAAAGGCCGAGGACACCGACGACCACCAGATGCACGCCGAATTCGGGCGTATCTCCCAGACGACCGCCGCTCAGCTCAACGAAGCGCGTGCGAGGGGTGGCCGGATCATCGCGGTCGGCACCACGGTGCTGCGTCTGCTCGAAAGCGCGGTGGACGAAAATGGCGTGATCCAGCCCTTCGCCGGAGACACCAGCATCTTCATTACGCCGGGCTACAAGCTGAAGGCGGTGGATGGGCTCATGACCAATTTCCACCTGCCCAAATCGACCTTGATGATGCTCGTCAGCGCGCTGATGGGGCGTGATCGCATGATGGCCGCCTATGCCCATGCGATCGCAAATGAATACCGCTTCTATTCCTATGGTGACTCCTCGCTACTGCTCCCGTAACGCCGGGGCATGAACGAACCGATCCTGTCGATCCGCGGCCTGACCAAGACCTATAAGGGCGGCACCCGCGCGCTGGACGGGGTCGATCTCGACATCCGCAAGGGCGAGATCTTCGCGCTGCTCGGGCCCAATGGCGCGGGCAAGACGACGCTGATCGGGGCGGTGTGCGGACTGGTACGGCCCACCGGCGGCACGATGCACGCCTTCGGGCACGATCTCGCACATGACTGGCGCCGGGCGCGGGCGCGGATCGGGCTGGTGCCGCAGGAACTCAGCACCGACATGTTCGAAACCGTGCGCCGCGCGGTGACCTATTCCCAGGGCCTGTTCGGAAAGGCCCACGATCCGGCGCGGATCGAAGAAATCCTGCACAGCCTCTCGCTGTGGGACAAGCGCGACACGCAGATTCGCGCGCTCTCCGGCGGGATGAAGCGCCGCGTGCTGATCGCCAAGGCGCTCGCGCATGAGCCCGAACTACTGTTCCTCGATGAGCCCACTGCTGGCGTGGATGTGGAATTGCGCAAGGGGATGTGGGAACAGATCGCGGCGCTGAAAGAACGCGGCGTCACCATCATCCTCACCACCCATTACATCGAGGAAGCCGAGGAAATGGCCGACCGCGTCGGAATCATCCGCGGCGGGCGCATCCTGATGGTGGATGACAAGCACGCGATGATGGAGCGGCTCGGCACGACCGAAGCGGTGATCGATCTCGCCGCGCCATTACCCGCGCTGCCGCCAGCGATTGCCGCCTTCCCGGTTGAGCTCGGCAAGGGCGGTATGCGCCTCATCTATCGCGGCGGTAGCGGCGCGGGCGGGGGCGGGGCCGAGGTCGCGCAATTGGTGCAGGCCCTAACGCGAGCGGAAATTGCCTTCACCAGCATCGACATCCACGATTCGTCGCTGGAGGACATATTCGTCGGCCTGCTGGGCGCGCAGGGGGAGGCGGCGTGATGCATTTCAATCTCCGCAGCGCCTATGCCATTTACCGCCGCGAAATGGCCCGCGCGTTCCGCACCGCGTTCCAGTCGATCCTGTCGCCAGTGCTGACAACCTCGCTCTATTTCGTGGTGTTTGGCAGCGTGATCGGCGCGCGGATGGAGCCTATCGGCGGTGTGCCTTACGGCGCCTTCATCATTCCCGGCCTGCTGATGCTGACGCTGCTGGGCGAGACGACCTCCAACGCCAGCTTCGGCATCTACATGCCGCGCTTTACCGGCACGATCTACGAACTGCTTTCCGCTCCTGTGGGTGTGGCCGAGACACTGGCAGGCTTCGTTGGCGCGGCGATGACCAAGGGGCTGATCCTTGCCGCGATCATCCTCGCCACGGCGACCTTTTTCGTCGATTACGAAATCGCCCATCCGGTTTTCGCCGCCGGTTACATCATGCTGGTGGCGTCGAGCTTCGCGCTGTTCGGATTTATCCTCGGCATCTGGGCTGACAGTTTCGAAAAGCTGGGCATCATCCCGTTGCTGATTCTCACGCCGCTGACATTCCTTGGCGGCACCTTCTATTCGATCGGCGATTTGCCGGCACCGTGGGACGGACTTGCGCTCGCCAACCCCATCGCCTTTCTGGTGAGCGGGTTGCGCTGGACCTTCTACGGCACATCGGACGTGCCGATTGCGCTGTCGCTGGGACTGACGCTGGGCTTTCTTGCGCTTTGTACCATCATCATCGCGGTGATCTTCCGCACCGGATGGCGGCTGCGCGAATGAGCGGGGCGCGTCCGGCCAATGCTATTGGTCGGACAGAATGCACCTCCAAACGGACATGAACGGCAACTTGTCCGTTCATTCATTGCGCAGAAAGCGTCGGATTCCTAACTGCTTGGCCACCGCCGCAACTTTTGCGGCAGGTCAAGAAAAGGACATACACGCATGAGGAAAATCGCATTCACCACGCCCGCAGTTCTCGGCGCAGCGATGGCCGCGATCGCTCTCCCGGCTGCCGCACAGGCGCAGACCAATGACAACCAGCCTGAATTCTTCATCGGCGCATCGGCCGGTATCCACGATCTGGGCAGCGGCATTCCGGACGATGATGGCGGCATCTACGGCGTCGTCGCCGGGGTCGACATTCCCGTCGGCAATACCGTCTTCATCGGGGCCGAGGGCAATTTCCACTTCGGTGACGGTGCGATCGACAATGAATACGGCATTGCGGCCCGCCTTGGCGCGCGCGTCGGCGACAATGCCAAGGTGTTCGTGCGCGGTGGCTATCAGGAAGTCGATATCGACGTGTTCAACCTCGTCGGTGTGAACCCGCCGCCGGGCTTCGATACCACTGCGGGTGATTACCTCGTGGGTGCCGGCGTCGAATTCGGTCTTGGCGACAGCCCGATTGCCTTCCGCGCCGGGATCGACACCATCGCCTTCGATTCGACCCGCGCCACGGTAGGCGTGCTCTACAAGTTCTGAGCCATCCGTTCAGGCTGATATCGCAAGGGGCAGGGGACGCGAGGCACGGTTCCCTGCCCCTTCTTGCATCTGCGTGACAGGGCGTCGCCGGGGCGCTAGGGGCGCGGACGACATGACCTCTCCCCGATTTGCCTTCACCCTTCATGCGACCGACGGCAAGGCGCGCACCGGCACGATCCAGATGCAGCGCGGCGAAATCCGCACGCCTGCTTTCATGCCGGTCGGCACGGCGGCGACGGTCAAGGCCATGAAGCCCGAGGCGGTGCGCCAGACGGGGGCCGACATCATCCTCGGCAACACCTATCACCTGATGCTGCGCCCCGGCGCCGAGCGCGTCGCGCGGCTTGGCGGCTTGCACCGCTTCATGAACTGGCAGCGCCCGATCCTGACCGACAGCGGTGGCTATCAGGTCATGAGCCTGTCCGAACTGCGCAAGCTGACCGAACAGGGAGTCGAATTCCGCAGCCATCTCGACGGGTCGAAGCACATGCTGACCCCCGAACGCTCGATGGAAATCCAGCGCCTGCTCGGCTCCGACATTGTCATGGCCTTCGACGAATGCCCCCGCGCCGACCGTCCGCGCGACGAGATCGCCGCGAGCATGGAACTCTCGATGCGCTGGGCAAGACGCAGCCGCGAGGGCTTTGATGCGGGTGAGGAACACGCCGCCCGCGCCGCCCTGTTCGGTATCCAGCAGGGCGCGCTGCACGAAGACCTCAGGCGGATCAGCGCCGACAAGCTGGTCGACGTGGGCTTCGATGGCTATGCGGTCGGAGGCCTTGCCGTGGGCGAGGGGCAGGAGGCGATGTTCGGCGTGCTCGATTATGCCCCTGACATGCTCCCGGCAGATCGACCGCGCTATCTGATGGGCGTGGGCAAGCCTGACGATCTGGTCGGCGCGGTGGAACGCGGGATCGACATGTTCGATTGCGTGCTGCCGACCCGGTCAGGCCGAAACGGACAGGCCTTCACCTGGAACGGGCCGCTGAACCTCAGGAACGCCCGCTTTGCCGAGGACACTGGCCCGCTGGACGAACGCTGCACCTGCCCGGTCTGCACCACCTATTCCCGCGCCTACATCCACCACCTCGTGAAGTCGGGCGAAATGCTCGGCGCGATGCTGGTGACCGAACACAATCTCAGCTTCTATCAGGCCTTGATGCAAGGGATGCGGACTGCCATTGCGGCAGGCACATTTGCCGATTTTGCCGCCACGTTTCGGCGCGATTACCTTGGAAGTTCCGATTGATGCCCAAACTGCCTGAAGACTGTCAGACCATGGTCGAGGTGCGCGAGGGCGTCGATGCGCTCGATCGCGAACTGGTGGCGCTGCTGGCGAAGCGCTTCGGCTACATGCGCGCAGCAGCCCGGATCAAGTCAAGCCGCGATGCGGTACGCGACGAAGCCCGCAAGGCCAGTGTGATCGCCGCTGCCGTCGCCGAGGCCGAGGGGCAGGGCCTGCCCGCCGATGTCATTGCGGACATCTGGGAGCGCCTCGTCGAAGGCTCCATCGCCTATGAATTCACCGAGTGGGACCGGATCAGGGATTAACCGCGTCCTGCCCAAGAAAGGCGGCAAGCCGCGCCTGCTTCTTTTCTGGCGCTTTCTGCCGCACTGTCCGCGCCAGCTTCGCCACCCGCGCTTCCCACTTCGCAAGATTGCGCGGCGGGGTGTTCTCGCCCACCGGGCCGAGCGATATTGTGCGCACTGGCGCAAAGCCGCAAAAGCCGAGGATCTGTCCCTTCCAGCGCCGGATCAGCGGGTTGCCGTAATACCACCTGAGCACGAAGGGCGGGGTGTCCATCGTCGCGATCAGATCGGCTGAACGGCCCTGCATCAGCTTGTCCCACCACGGATCGCCGACATGGTAGGCGAAGGTGAATTTGGGCAGGAACAGGCGGTCGACCAAACCCTTGAGCGCCGCGGGCTCCGCGCCCCACCACATCGGGAAGGCGACCACGAGATGATCGCAGGCGTCGAGCAATTCGGCGAGACGCTGGATATCGGGTTCCCAGGCCGTGCGCTGCTTGTAGCCATGACGCAGCACCGGCGAAAAGGCGAGATCGCGCACCGCCACCCGCGTCACCTGCGCTGTCGCGGGCAGAGTGCCGGCGTAGACATCAAGCAGATGCGTGGTCAGCCGACCTTCATCGGGATGGCCATCAAGCAGCAGCACCTTCATCGCAATCGCTCCCGTTTGGGCCAGAATTGCAGCGCGCAAGGCAAAAGAAAAGGGCGACCCCGCAGGATCGCCCTCTTGCTTGGCTGTTCAGCGGAGAAACCGGATCAGCGCGAGTAGAATTCCACCACCAGGTTCGGTTCCATCGTCACCGGGTAGGGGACTTCGTCAAGCTTCGGCACGCGGGTGAAGGTCACCTTGTCGTTGCCGTCGGGCATGACGTAATCGGGAATGTCGCGCTCGGCGAGGCCCTGCGCTTCGATCACCAGCGCCATTTCCTTGGCCTTGGCACCCAGGCTGACGACATCGCCCACCATGACGCGGCGCGAGGCGATGTTGCACTTCTGGCCGTTGACATAGATGTGGCCGTGGCTGACGAGCTGACGAGCCGCGAAGATCGTCGGCGCGAACTTGGCGCGGTAAACGACCATGTCCAGACGCTGTTCGAGCAGGCCGATGAGGTTCTGGCTCGTGTCGCCCTTCATGCGCGAGGCTTCAAGGTAGTTGCGCTTGAACTGCTTTTCGGTGACGTCGCCGTAATAGCCCTTGAGCTTCTGCTTGGCGCGCAGCTGCAGGCCATAATCGCTCATCTTGCCCTTGCGGCGCTGACCGTGTTGGCCGGGGCCGTAGGAACGCTTGTTCACCGGGGAATTGGGACGGCCCCAGATGTTCTCGCCCATACGGCGATCAAGCTTGTGCTTGGCGCTCTTGCGCTTCGACATAAGTCGTATCCTTCAAATTGCTGAGCGACCCCATTGGTCGCCTTCAACCCGGCATCGCTCCATCGGGACGTGTGTCCTGATGCGGCCGCCGCTTCACCGGGGTGCGGAGCCCATTTGCGAAGGCGCGCGCCTAGCAGGACTGGGCGCGAAGTCAAGCATGGATGGCCTAGTCGCGCCGCTCGCGCTCCAGCGTACTGAGAATGCCGCGCAGCGTGCGCACCTCAAGGTGGTTCCAGCCCGGTTTGGTCAGCAATGTGCGCAAGGTGCGCCGTGACGCTTCGGCGCGGCTTTCCGGAAAGAAATAGTCACGCGGTTCCAGCAGTCTTTCGAAATGGGCGATCATCGCCTCAAGTTCTTCCTGCGGGGCAGGGGGCAGGGTGTCCTCCAGCGTCGGCTGCACCAGCGAACCACCTGCATCGGCGATCTCGCGTCCCATGCGCGACCATTCATAGGCGACCAGGATGACCGCCTGCGCCAGATTGAGCGAGCCGAACTCGGGATTGATCGGGATTGTCAGGATGTTGCGGGCCAGAGCCACATCCTCGGTTTCGAGCCCGGAACGCTCCGGCCCGAAGATGATCGCGTGGCGACCGGGCAGGGTGTGGACTTGCCGCCCCGCCTCGTCAGCACCGATCACCGGCTTGGTCACGCCGCGCTTTCTGACCGTGGTGGCATGGACATGAGCGCAGTCGGCGACCGCTTCGGCGGTGGTCTCGAACACCCTGGCCTGTTCCAGCACAATGTCCGCGCCTGCCGCCGCTGGCCCTGCCGAGGGGTTGGGCCAACCATCGCGCGGCGCCACAAGCCGCATTTCGGTCAGCCCGAAGTTGAGCATCGCGCGCGCCGCCTTGCCGATATTCTCCCCCAGCTGCGGGCGCACCAGCACAATCACAGGTCTGTTGAGATCAGACATTTAAGTATTATTCTTTCGCGGCTTGCTGGACAGTGCTGGCAAATTCTTCGAAGTCGCGCGCTTCGGAGAAATCGCGATACACCGAGGCGAAGCGAATATAGGCGACCGAGTCGATCTGCCTGAGCCCTTCCATCACCAGCTCGCCGATATGGGAGGATGCGACTTCGGCCTCGCCCGAGGTTTCAACCTGCCGCTGGATCCCGGAAATCAGCTGGTCGAGCCGCTCCTGTTCGATTTCCCGCTTGCGACAGGCGAGAGCGACCGACTGTTCAAGCTTGGAGCGCTCGAACGGCTCACGCCGGTCCCCGGACTTCACCACCACGACCTCACGCAGTTGGACGCGTTCAAAGGTGGTGAACCGCGCCCCGCAGGACGAACACTGGCGCCGTCGCCGGATCGAGGTGCCATCCTCGGTCGGGCGGCTATCCTTCACCTGAGAATCATCATGGGCGCAGAAGGGGCAGCGCATTAAGGGGGTTACTTTCTGATCCTCTGATACAGCGCGAAGCTCGCTCCGACGAGACCGCCAAGGATCGGGCCACCGACGATGAGCGCCCCGGCGAGCGCGCCGATTCCGGTGCCGATCAGCACCGGCTTGGTCGAAGGGTGGTTCAAACCTTCCCTTGCCATGCCGGTGACCTCGACTGTCACATCCTCAACCCATTCGGGGGTCTGGCGGGGGCCCTGATCGCTCATGATGGCTGCCTTACATGCCCGGATAGACCGGGAAGGCCGCGCACAGTTCGGACACCCGCGCACGCACGCTTTCCTCGATCTGTGCATCGCCCTCGGGGCCATTTTTCGACAGACCTTCAACCACTTCGGCGATGAGCTTGCCAACCGTGCGGAACTCCTCCGGGCCGAAGCCGCGGGTGGTGCCGGCCGGCGTGCCGAGGCGGATGCCGCTGGTCACGAAGGGCGAACGGGTGTCGTAGGGGATGCCGTTCTTGTTGCAAGTGAGGAAGGCGCGATCGAGGCCCTTCTCGGCGTCCTTGCCGGTCACGTCCTTGCTCGTCAGGTCGACCAGCATCGAGTGGTTGTCCGTGCCGCCCGAAACGATCCGCAGTCCGTTTTCCTCAAGGCTCGCCGCCAGCGCACGGGCGTTTTCGACGATGCGATGCGCGTAATCGCGGAAAGAGGGATCAAGCGCTTCCTTGAACGCCACCGCCTTGGCCGCGACGATGTGCATCAGCGGGCCGCCCTGCAGGCCGGGGAACACCGCCATGTTGAGCGGCTTGGTATACTTTTCGTCATTCCACAGGATGATGCCCGAACGCGGACCGCGCAAGCTCTTGTGCGTGGTCGAGGTGACGATGTCGCAATGCGGGAAGGGCGAGGGGTGCGCGCCGCCCGCGACGAGGCCGGAGATGTGACTCATGTCGCACAGCAGCACCGCGCCCACTTCATCGGCGATGGCGCGGAAGGCGGGGAAATCCCAGGTGCGCGAATAGGCGGTGCCGCCGCAGATAATAATCTTGGGCTTGTGCTCGCGCGCCTTGGTCGCGACTTCTTCCATGTCGATGGTCTCAGTTTCGCGCGACACGCCGTAGGAGACCACGTTGAACCACTTGCCGCTCATGTTCACGGGCGAGCCGTGCGTGAGATGACCGCCGGAGTTCAGATCCAGCCCCATGAAGGTGTCGCCCGGGTTCAGCAGGGCGAGGAACACCGCCTGATTCATCTGCGAGCCAGAGTTGGGCTGCACATTGGCAAAGTTGCACCCGAACAGCTGCTTGGCGCGCTCGATGGCAAGCGTCTCGACCACGTCGGCATAGTCGCAGCCGCCATAGTAGCGCTTGCCCGGATAGCCCTCGGCATACTTGTTGGTGAACACGCTGCCGGCGGCTTCCAGCACTGCGCGCGAGGCGATGTTTTCGGACGCGATCAGCTCGATCTTGTCGCGCTGGCGAGCGAGTTCCTTGGCGATGGCCGCCGCGATTTCGGGGTCGGCGTGGGCAAGGTCATCGTGCCAGAACCCGTCCATGGGGGAACCGGCGCGGGCGGCGAAGTCAATCGGGGCGGTGCTCATTGATGGGTCTCGATATGATCGGGGAAGAACGGGGGCTGGCCAAGCTTGCCGACCCGGCGCTGGTGACGCCCGGCGGGGTCACCGGCATCGGCGAATTCGGTGTCAAGGAAAGTGGCGATGCAGGACTTGGCCATCTCAATCCCTACGAGCCGCGCGCCCATTGCGATGCAATTGGCATCATTATGTTCGCGGGCGAGGGCGGCAGAGAGCGGTTCGGAGACCAAAGCGCAGCGCACATCAGGGTGACGGTTGACGCTGATCGAGATGCCGATGCCCGAGCCGCACAGCGCGATCCCGTATTCGACCGTGCCTTCGGCGATGATCTCGGCGAGGCGGTAGCCGTAATCGGGGTAGTCGACGCTCTGGCCGGGTTCCGGCCCGAGATCGGCGACCTCATGGCCTTCTTCAACCAGCCATTCGGCAAGTTCGGCTTTCAATTCCACGGCGGCGTGGTCGGAGGAGATGGCAATGCGCATGGCAGCCCCATACGCGCTGGGGGAGAGATTCTCCACCCCTTCGCGCAGGCTTTTCGACCGCAGGCAGATGGCGCGTGAAAAACCCCGCCGAAGCGGGGTCTTTCGACACTTACTGATCGAGGAACGACCGCATCTTGCGGCTGCGTGAGGGATGCTTGAGCTTCCGCAGCGCCTTGGCTTCGATCTGCCGGATACGCTCGCGCGTCACCGAGAACTGCTGGCCCACCTCTTCCAGCGTGTGATCGGTGTTCATCCCGATCCCGAAGCGCATCCGGAGCACGCGCTCCTCGCGGGGAGTCAGCGAAGCCAGCACGCGGGTCACGGTTTCCTTGAGGTTTGCCTGGATCGCCGCGTCCACGGGGATGATCGCGTTCTTGTCTTCGATGAAATCGCCGAGGTGGCTGTCTTCCTCGTCCCCGATGGGGGTTTCGAGGCTGATCGGCTCCTTGGCGATCTTCATCACCTTGCGCACCTTTTCGAGCGGCATCGAAAGCCGCGCGGCCATTTCCTCCGGCGTCGGCTCGCGGCCTTCTTCATGGAGGAACTGGCGCGAGGTGCGCACCAGTTTGTTGATCGTCTCGATCATGTGCACCGGAATGCGGATGGTGCGCGCCTGATCGGCGATTGAACGCGTGATCGCCTGCCGTATCCACCATGTCGCATAGGTGCTGAACTTGTAACCGCGGCGATATTCGAACTTGTCGACCGCCTTCATCAGGCCGATGTTACCTTCCTGAATGAGATCAAGGAATTGCAACCCGCGGTTGGTGTATTTCTTGGCAATCGAAATCACCAGACGCAGGTTTGCCTCGACCATTTCCTTCTTGGCAATGCGTGCCTCGCGCTCGCCCTTCTGCACCATGTTCACGATGCGGCGGAACTCGTTGAGGCTCATGCCGGTCTGTGCGGCAATATCGGCGATTTCGGCGCGGATGCGCTCGATCGCGTCTTCCTCGCGTTCGAGGAAGGCGGCCCACTTCTTGTCCTTCTTCGCGCGCTCCTTGATCCAGGCGTCATCCATTTCGTTGCCGACATAGGCCCCGAGGAAATCGACGCGCTTGATCTTGTGACGCTCGGCCAGACGCAGCATCTGACCGCCCAGCGTCGTCAGCCGGCGGTTGAACGCGTAGAGATTGTCGACCAGAAATTCGATCTTGGTCGCGTGGAACTGCACGCTTTCGACTTCGGCGGTGAGTTCTTCACTGAGCGATTCGTACTTCTTTTCCTTGGCAGCCGGGAAATCATTGCCCGCCGCAAGGGTTTCGACCCGTTCGGCCTGAAGCTTTTCAAAGGCATTGAACAGCGTGGTAATGCGCGCGAAACGTTCGAGCGCCTCGGGCTTCAGCGCGGCTTCCATCTGGGCAAGGGAAAGGGTGTTGTCCTCTTCCTCGTCCTCTTCGCGCTTGGCGCGGGGCTCGCCGTCCTCGTCCTCGTCATTTTCTTCGGGCTCTTCCTCGACCTCGTCATCCTCGCGGATGGTCGGCCCGGCGGTGGCTTCGGAGATTTCGTCGTCGTCGTCATCCTCGGCGCCTTCGGCCATTTTCTCGGCCGGCGGTTCCTTGGAGAGCATCGCATCCAGATCGAGGATCTCGCGCAGCTGCATGTCGCCATTGTTGAGCGCTTCGGACCACTGGATGATGGCGTGGAAGGTGATCGGGCTTTCGCACAGCCCCATGATCATCATGTCGCGCCCGGCCTCGATCCGCTTGGCGATGGCGATTTCGCCCTCGCGGCTAAGCAGTTCGACAGCGCCCATCTCGCGCAGGTACATGCGCACCGGATCATCGGTCCGCTCACCCGTGGCGAGCTTCTTGTTGCCGGCGCGGGCATCCTTGGCGGGCCCCTTCTTTTCGCCGTCATCATCCTCGTCATCGTCATCGTCGGAGCCAAGCTCCTCGGCTTCCGATTCCTCGCCCTCCGCCTCGGCCTCGGCCTCCTCGTCGCTTTCGACGATCTGCACGCCCATTTCGGACAGGGCAGTCTGGATGTCTTCGATCTGGTCGGGGCTCATCTCGCCGGAGGGCAGGGCCTCGTTCAGCTCGTCGTAGGTGACATAGCCGCGCTTTTTCGCCTTGCTGATCAGCTTCTTGATCGAAGCCTCATTGAGGTCGATCAGCGGGGCATCTTCCTTCTCGGCCATAAATTCTCGTCAATCCGTTTCAGGGGTCGCCTGCCGCATTGCGCACCGCAGCAGGCCACCCGTTAATCCCATCTCCGCCGCTCAGGCGGCGTCTTCACCCGTGGCGGCGGCCGCCTTGCGGCGCCCGAAAGCTTTCAGGCGTTCTTCGACTGCCATGAGCTGCGCGCGCAGACGCGTCTGTTCGGCAAACGATCCTTCCGGATCGCTATCGAAACGCGCAATGGTGGCCGCAAGCGCAGCCTCCAGCGCTGGCCGTTCGACCAGCAGCGACACAGCTTCAGCCAGTTCCTCGCACGCAGCGTCGGGATCGGTGCCTTCATCAAGAAAGGCGTATCGGATATCTGCCGACGGGACGGGTTGGCCTTGCTCGCTGCATATGGCGGTTGGCGGCTGCGAATCAAGCATTTCTGCAAGTTCGAACAGCGATTCGATCATCGGGGCCGCATCAGGGGTGGCTCGCGCCAGGGCGGAGAGGGCTTCAGTGTGGCGCGCAATGGCCTGCGGAAAACGGGCAAACCCGGCAATCACCGCCTGCAACAACCCTTGCCGCTGGGCGCCTGGCCTGAACCCTGAAAGCTGCGCGCGGGCCCCTTCGCTGAGCCCCTGCGGCTGAACCTGCCCGCTGCGACCTCGCGTGAAGGGCGCGCCGCGCTGGCTCGTTAGCGGGCGCTGCGGGCGCGGGGGATAGGCGAAGGCGGAGAAGCGGTCGGACAGCTCGCGGCGGTAGAGGCTCTTGACTTCCGGGTCGGCGATGGTCTCGACATGGGCCATCAGCCGCGCCTTCAATCCCGCCTTGGCCTCCGGGGTGGTGAGGGGCTGGGCATCGCGTTCGAATTCCCACAGCGTGTCGATGAGGGTGGCAGGCGAGGCAAGGAGTTTCTCCATCGCGCTCTTGCCCTGCGCCTTGATCAGATCATCGGGATCGAGCCCGGCGGGCAGGCGCACAATCGAAAGCGAGCGCATCGGGGCGAGCAGCGGCAGCGCCCGCGCAATCGCCCGCATCGCCGCCCGCTGGCCTGCCGCATCGCCGTCGAAGCACAAGACCGGCACCTCGACCATGCGCCACAGCAGTTCGAGCTGCATCTCGGTGAGCGCCGTGCCGAGCGGGGCGACCGCATCGGCAATCCCCGCGTTGGCGAGCGCGATCACGTCCATATAGCCTTCAACCACCACCACGCGGCCAGACTGGCGCGCGGCAGGCGCGGCGCGGTGGAGGTTGTAGAGTGTGCGGCCCTTATCGAAGAGTTCGGTGTCGGGCGAATTCAGATATTTCGCCACCCCCTCACGCTTGTCGAGGATGCGCCCTCCGAAAGCGATTACCCGCCCGCGCGCGTCCTGGATCGGCAGCATCACCCGCCCGCGGAAGCGGTCGTAACGTTCGCCCTGTTCATTGTGGGCGCGCATCCCTGCGCCTTCGAGCATCTCCTCGCCGAATTGCGAAAGCGCGCGTGGCAGCGCCTGCCGGTCATCGGGCGCCCAGCCGAAGCCGAATTCCGCCATGATCTGCGCTGAGAAGCCGCGCCGCGTCAGGTATTCGCGCGCCGCTCCGCCCGACGGGCCGCCGAGAGCGTCCACAAAGAACCGCTGCGCTGCCTCGGTCACGTCGATCAGGCTGGCCCGCTGTTCGGCCTTCTTTGCCTGCACCGGATCGGGCGCGGGAACCTCCATCCCGGCCATGCCCGCCAGCTCCTTGATGGCGTCCATGAATTGCAGGCCTTGTTGGTCCACCATCCACGAAATCGCATCGCCATGCGCGCCGCAGCCGAAGCAGTGGTAGAACTGCTTTTGGTCGTTGACGTAGAAACTCGGCGTCTTTTCCTCATGGAACGGGCAGCACCCCTTCCACTCGCGCCCCGCGCGGGTCAGCTTGACCGACCGCTGGACGAGCGAAGACAGCGTGATCCGCGCACGCAGTTCGTCCTTCCATTGCGGGGTGATGGCCATAGGCCTTTACTGCCCCCCATCTCCGTTCGTGTCGAGCGAAGTCGAGACATCTAGTCGTGGAGTGCCTGTGGATCGTTCGGCGGGCGGCTTGGCGAAGTGTGAGAGGGCTTGCCAATCCGACCGTGCAAGCGCCTCCTTCTTCGCGCGATACCACTTCTTGATGGTCAACTCGCTTTGGAGCGCTTCGACGCGTGAAGGGAAATCCTGCGCCCATATGAGCGTGACGGGGCGTCGCTTCGACGTGAACCCGCAATAGCCGCCGTGCTGATGCTCGGCCATGCGTAGCTCCAGGTTGTCCGTGTGTCCGGTGTAATATTTGCCGTCGGAACAGCGCAGAATGTAGCACCAGAAGGCCATGTCACACTCATACGCGTTCGCCTCGAGCGAAGTCGAGAGGCCACCACTGAACGGCCAGGGGTGTCTCGACTTCGCTCGACACGAACGGAAGGTGAGGGTGTTAGCTCAGCGCCGCCTTCACCAGCCCGCTGGCCAGCTTGCCGTCGAGCACCGCGCCGTGGCGATTGCGCAGTTCGGTCATCACGGCGCCCATGTCCTTCATGCTCGATGCGCCAAGCTCCGCCTTGATCGCTTCGATCGCGGCGCGGGTGGCGGCCTCGTCCATCATCTGGGGGAGGAATTCCTCGATCACGGCCAGCTCCGCGCGCTCGACGGCTGCCAGCTCCACGCGCCCGCCCGCATCGTACATCTCGATCGATTCGCGGCGCTGCTTGGCCATCTTCTGGAGGACGCTTGTCACCAGCACATCATCATCGCTCACGGGCGAAGCGGCGGTGCGTTCCTCGATGTCGCGGTCCTTGATCTTGGCGCTGATCTGGCGGAGCGCGGCGGTGCGGTCCTTTTCGCCCGCCTTCATCGCGGCGATGGTGGCGGCCTTGATATCGTCACGGATCATTTTCGGTCATTTCCTGTGGATGGGTTTCGTGGGCGGGCCTCTAACGCAAATAGTGGGCCAAGCCTAGGTTGACGCGCGGGGTGCATGTCCCTAGCGGACGAAACTTAGCAACATCGCTGGCAACACCCGCAAACGGAGCGCCCCAATGGCCGACCCCGCAACTTTTCGTGCGCAACCTTCAGGGGCAACCGGCGTTCTGGTTCTGGCTGATGGCACGGTGATCTGGGGGCGCGGCTTCGGTGCCGTGGGCAGCGCGGTGGGCGAGGTGTGCTTCAACACCGCGATGACCGGCTATCAGGAGGTGATGACCGATCCCAGCTACGCCGCGCAGATCGTCACCTTCACCTTCCCGCACATCGGCAATGTCGGCGCCAATGCCGAGGACGTGGAAAGCCGCGTGGAAGGCGCAGTCGGTTGCATCGTGCGCGAGGATGTGACCGAGCCTTCGAGCTTCCGTTCGATCGAGCGGTTCGCCGACTGGATGGCGCGCAACGGCAAGATCGGCCTTTCGGGCGTCGACACCCGCGCGCTCACCCGCCGCATCCGCCAGTCCGGCGCGCCCAATGCGGTGATCGCCCATGCGCCGGACGGCAAGTTCGACCTGCCTGCGCTGCTCAAGCGGGCGCAGGAGTGGCCGGGCCTTGAGGGCATGGATCTTGCGGTGCGGGTGACGCGCGGCGCTGATGAACGATGGGACGGCGGTGCTTGGCAGTTGGGCAAGGGCTATGGGCGCGCGCCTTGGCCCAAGCCAGTTCCGTTCGCCTCGAGCGAAGTCGAGAGGCCGGAGAGCGGTGTCTCGACTACGCTCGACACGAACGGAGGTGGGAAACTCCCTCACGTGGTCGCGATCGATTACGGCGCGAAGGACAACATCTTCCGCAATCTGGTGAAGGCCGGGGCGCGGGTGACGGTGGTGCCGGCGAAGACCTCGTTCGACGAGATCATGGCCTTGCAGCCCGACGGCGTGTTCCTGTCCAACGGCCCGGGCGATCCGGCGGCGACCGGCGAATATGCCGTGCCGGTGATCAAGGCGCTGCTCGATGCCGATGTGCCGCTGTTCGGCATCTGCCTCGGCCACCAGATGCTCGCGCTGGCGGCGGGGGCGAAGACGATCAAGATGCACCAGGGCCACCGCGGCGCGAACCACCCCGTCCAGCGCGTCGGGGAAGGGTGGGGCGAGACCACCGGCCTCGTCGAGATCACCTCGATGAACCACGGCTTCGCGGTGGACGCCGCAACCCTGCCGGAGAACGTCGAGCAGACCCACGTCTCGCTGTTCGACGGGACGAATTGCGGGATCGCGATCAAGGGCAAGAAGGCCTTCGCGGTGCAGTATCATCCGGAGGCGTCACCGGGGCCACAGGATAGCTTCTACCTGTTCGAGAAGTTCGTGGGGGGGCTGGGAGACTAAGCAATGGCAGTCGTAAAACAGTTTTCGGTCGAACCTCAAAACTCTCGGATTGGCCATACTGAGTGCTCTGGAGTGATAAGGGCAATCGAGGTGGATGGAGAGAAGTTCATCCAGATCGACACGTACGGCTCCAAAGATCGAGAATTCCAGAACAAACTCTCTCAATCGCTAAGGCTCACTGAGGGCGCGTTTAACCAACTGATGAAGCTAGGCGAAAAGCACTTCTAATGCCCAAAAGAACCGACATTTCCTCGATCCTCGTCATTGGCGCTGGCCCCATCATCATCGGGCAGGCGTGCGAGTTCGATTACTCCGGCACGCAGGCGATCAAGGCGTTGAAGGAGGAGGGCTACCGCGTCATCCTCGTCAATTCCAACCCGGCGACGATCATGACCGATCCGGAATTCGCCGACGCGACCTATATCGAGCCGATCACGCCCGAAATCGTCGCCAAGATCATCGCCAAGGAACGCCCCGATGCGCTGCTCCCCACGATGGGCGGGCAGACCGCGCTGAACTGCGCGCTGAAGCTCGACGAGATGGGCGTGCTCGCCGAATACGGCGTCGAGATGATCGGGGCCAAGGCCGACGCCATCGACAAGGCCGAGAACCGCCAGCGGTTCCGCGATGCGATGGACAAGATCGGGCTGGAAAGCGCCCGCTCCGGCGTTGCCAACACGCTCGAACAGGCGCGCGAGATTCTTGAGCGCACGGGCCTGCCGAGCATCATCCGCCCTTCCTTCACGCTCGGCGGCACCGGTGGCGGGATTGCCTACAACAAGGCCGAATTCGACCAGATCGTGCGCGAAGGCCTCGACGCCTCGCCCACCACCGAAGTCCTGATCGAGGAATCGCTCCTCGGGTGGAAGGAGTTCGAGATGGAGGTGGTGCGTGACCGCAAGGATAACGCGATCATTGTCTGCTCGATCGAGAATGTCGATCCGATGGGCGTCCACACGGGCGACAGCATCACCGTCGCCCCGGCGCTGACGCTGACCGACAAGGAATACCAGATCATGCGCAACGCGAGCATCGCGTGCCTGCGTGAAATCGGGGTGGAGACGGGCGGTTCCAACGTCCAGTTCGCGGTCAATCCCAAGGATGGCCGCCTGATCGTGATCGAGATGAACCCGCGCGTCAGCCGCTCCTCGGCGCTGGCGTCCAAGGCGACGGGCTTCCCGATTGCCCGGGTCGCGGCCAAGCTGGCGGTCGGCTACACGCTCGACGAGCTGACCAACGAGATCACCGGCGCGACGCCCGCCAGCTTCGAACCCACCATCGATTACGTCGTCACCAAGATCCCGCGCTTCGCCTTCGAGAAGTTCAAGGGCGCCGCGAACGACCTGTCGACTGCAATGAAATCGGTCGGCGAAGTCATGGCCATCGGCCGCAATTTCCAGGAATCGATGCAGAAGGCGCTGCGGGGGCTGGAAACGGGCCTCGACGGGTTCAACCGTGTGCCGGAACTGGAAGGCCAGCCCCGCGATGTCATCAACGCCGCCCTGTCGCGCCGCACGCCCGACCGGCTGCTGAAAGTCGGACAAGCCTTCCGCGAGGGGCTGAGTGTCGAGGATATCGCCGCGGTCACTCACTACGACCCATGGTTCCTGCGCCATATCGAAGCGATCATCATCGCGGAACGGGAGGTGCAGAAGGATGGCCTGCCGCGCGATGCTGCCGGCCTCAGGCGGCTGAAGGCCATGGGCTTTTCCGACAAGCGCCTCGCCACCCTTGCGGTGCGTTCGGTGGGCGTTGCGGGCGGCCTGGCCGAGACGCAGGCCAAGCGTTCGGGGCTGCTCCACGATGCGCTCGTGGCCATGGCGGGCGCGACCAGCGCCGACGAAGTGCGCGCGCTGCGCCACAAGCTCGGCGTCACCCCGGTGTTCAAGCGCATCGATTCCTGCGCGGCCGAGTTCGAGGCGATCACGCCCTACATGTATTCGACCTATGAAGCGCCCAGCTTCGGCGAACCCGAGTGCGAGGCAGCCCCTTCGGACCGGAAAAAGATCGTGATCCTCGGCGGCGGGCCGAACCGGATCGGGCAGGGGATCGAGTTCGACTATTGCTGCGTCCACGCCTGCTTCGCGCTCGCGGAACAAGGCTTCGAGACGATCATGGTCAACTGCAACCCGGAAACCGTCTCGACCGATTACGACACCTCCGACCGTCTCTATTTCGAGCCGCTGACCGCTGAAGACGTGCTGGAAATCCTGCGGGTGGAACAGTCGCGGGGCGAATTGCTTGGCGTGATCGTGCAGTTCGGCGGGCAGACCCCGCTGAAGCTGGCCCAGGCGCTGGAGGATGCGGGGATCCCCATCCTCGGCACCTCGCCCGACGCGATCGACCTTGCCGAAGACCGCGAACGCTTTGCCAAGCTGGTGAGCCAGCTGAAATTGAAGCAGCCCGACAATGGCATCGCCCGCAGCCGCGATGAGGCCGCCGCGGTGGCCGCGCGGATCGGCTATCCGGTGCTGCTGCGCCCGTCCTATGTGCTGGGCGGCCGGGCGATGGAGATTGTCGATTCCGAAGCGCAGCTCGACAATTACATTGCGACCGCCGTGAACGTCTCGGGCGACAGCCCGGTGCTGATCGACCAGTATCTGCGCGATGCGATCGAATGCGACGTCGATGCACTGTGCGATGGCACCGAGGTGCGGATCGCCGGCGTGATGCAGCATATCGAGGAAGCGGGCGTCCATTCGGGCGATTCCGCCTGCACCCTCCCGCCCTATTCGCTGCCGCCCGAGATCATCGCGGAAATGGAGCGGCAGGCCGAAGCGCTGGCCTTTGCGCTGGGCGTCAAAGGATTGATGAACATCCAGTTCGCGGTGAAGGATGGCACGGTCTACCTGATCGAAGTCAACCCGCGCGCCAGCCGCACCGTGCCTTTCGTCGCCAAGGCCATCGGGCAACCCGTGGCCAAGATCGCCGCGCGGGTCATGGCGGGCGAACCGCTTGCCAATTTCGAGCCGTTCAAGCGCGATCTGCCTTACATGGCCGTGAAAGAGGCCGTGTTCCCCTTCGCGCGTTTCCCCGGTGCCGACCCGGTGCTGTCGCCCGAAATGAAGTCCACCGGCGAGGTCATGGGGATTGATGCAAGCTTCGAGGCGGCCTTCCTCAAGTCGCAGCTGGGGGCAGGGATGGTGCCGCCGCAATCGGGGACAGTGTTCGTCAGCGTCAAGAACACCGACAAGGCAGCGATCGTGCCGGGTGTGCGGCGCCTGATCGAACATGGCTTCACCATCGTCGCCACTGGCGGCACGCAGAGCTACCTTGCCGAACAGGGGCTCAGGGTGGAGCGGGTCAACAAGGTCGCCGAAGGCCAGCCGCATATCGTCGACAAGATCATCGACGGGGACATCGCCCTGATCTTCAACACCACCGAAGGCTGGCAGTCGCTGCTGGACAGCAAGTCGATCCGCCAGGCGGCGCTGGCGGGCAGGGTGCCGTATTACACCACCGCCGCCGCATCGGTGGCAGCAGCGGCGGCGATTTCGGCGATCCGGCCCGACCAGCTTGAAGTCCGCAGCTTGCAGGACTATTATGCAAGCTGACTTGCAGTCTCTGAGCCTTGCCCCCTGAAATCGAAAGTGCCTGACGTCGTGCCACTTGGTCGGCGTTGAACCCTTTCTTTTCCTTGGGCCGGCAGGGCAGGACACAACGGACGGAAAGACGATAAGCTATGGCGACGATGGAAAAGGTCCCGATGCTGGCCGAGGGTTACGAGCGGCTGACCGCTGACCTCAAGGTGCTGCGCGAGGAACGCCCGAAAATCGTCGAGGCGATCGAGGAAGCGCGGGCGCATGGTGATCTGTCGGAAAATGCCGAATATCACGCCGCCAAGGAGCGTCAGGGCCAGGTCGAAGCGCAGATCGCCGAGCTTGAGGACAAGGTCAGCCGCGCGCAGATCATCGATCCCACCACGCTGTCGGGTGACAAGATCATCTTCGGCGCCACCGTTACCCTGCTTGACGAGAACGACAAGCCGATCCGCTACCAGATCGTCGGCCAGACCGAGGCGGATGCGAACAAGGGGCGGATTTCGTACAATTCGCCGCTGGCGCGCGCGCTGATCGGCAAGATCGTCGGCGACGAGATCGAGGTGACGGTGCCTTCGGGCGAAAAGTTCTACCTCGTCGAAAAGATCGAGTTCATCTGAGGCGCAGGGGCGTGGCTGTCCCGCCCGTCAGACCGCTGGCCGAACGCCGCTTGGTACAGCACTTTCGCGATGCTGGCGCGGTCAGCATGGCCGACGCCATTCCCTTTGCCCCAGCCACACCAAGCCGTCAGCGCGCCTTCGATCGGCTGAAGGGCGCAGACGTGCTCAGGACGGACGGGCAAGGGCGCTGGTGGCTGGAAGAGGAGCGCTGGCACGACAGGCGCTCCGATCGCCGGGCAAGGGTGGTGCTGACCATGCTGGCGGTCGCTGCCGCAGGGGCCTTTGCAGCCCTGCGCTGATCGGCCTTGCTCACCGCCAGACCGGTGTCAGGCCGCAGTCAGACCCGTGCCAGACCCCCTCTTGCCCGGCTTTGCGGGCGTGTTTCATGTGAAACAAGGGGGCAGGCGCGCTCAGTCTTCCGGGGTCAGCAGCTTGTGGATGTGGACCACCACATACTTCATTTCGGCATCATCAACCGTGCGCTGCGCCTGCGCGCGCCAGGCGTCGACCGCGGCGTCGTAGGAGCTGAAGACGCCGACGACGTGGATGCTTTCAGGATCCTGGAATTCGATGCCGCGCGGATCTTTCACGCGGCCGCCCATCACGAGGTGGAGGCGCTGGGTGGGGGTGGTTTCTGCCATGTCTGCAAAGTCCTTGGGGAGGAACGATGCGCGCCCCTTAGCGCCTGCCACGCCAAGGGCAACCCTTGGCACGTTGCAAAAACCTAACCCTTTGTTCCGCGTGTCAGATTGCTGGCGGAACTGACCGCCTTGCGGGCGAGGGCGCGGGTGCCATCCGCTGCTGAACTGGCCGCCTCCGATGCACTGGCAGAAAGCTTACGCGCCTGTGCGCCGGCGGCATCGCCCAACTCTTCGGCACGCTCCTGCCCCGCACGAGCCGTCTCGACAAGATCGTCGATCAGCGAGAGGACATAGGCCACCGCCGCCTCGCCCAGCATCGTCCCGATCCGCGAACCCCCGCGTGCCGCGACATTCTTGACGCCAGAGGTTGCGCTTGAAGCAGCACCGGAAATTGCCTCGCCTGCGTTACCGATTGCACGCCCTGCGACCCTGCGACCGGGGCGGGTGAGCAGGCCGATCACCAGACCCGCCGCAAGCGCACCGCCGATCACCGTCAAGGGATTGGCGCGGGTGTAATCCACCGCTGCCGCAGCGACATCGCGGGCCTGCTCGGCAATGCTGCGTTCGGCATTGCGGCGTTCGGCCGCCTCGATCCGCGCGCGCAGGGCATCGCGGCTATCGACAGTGGGGCGGGGCAGGGTGCTCATTCGTCGTCTCCTCCAGCGGCTTCTGCATCGGGCGCGGCCTCGCCCGGGTTGTCTTCTACGTCTTCGTCCAGACCGAGCGTTTCGATCCAGTCGAGGATCGGGCCGCGCGCCAGAAACAGGATGATCGCGCCGACCAGCAAGGCCAGCACGCCCTTGTAATCATTGGCCTGAGCCATCGCCTGCGCCAGCACGTCGCGTGCGCCGGTGCGGATGCGTGTGGAGATCGTGCCGGTCACACCCGATGACACGCGCGATGCGATCCCTTCCTCGGCAAGGCTCGCACGCAGATGCTCGATGTCCTCGATCAGCACGGCGCGGGCCGCATCGCGCAGAGCGCGGTCTTCGATGAAGCGGGCGGGCAGACGGGTCATGCCTCGTCCTCAGACCCGAACATCGCCGCCAGCAGCTTGCCGTCGGACACCGCGCCCATCACCAGCAGCGCCACACCCAGCAGCATCACGCCCACCACAAGTCCGATTGCCCCCCAGATCGTTATCAGCGGCGCCAGTGCGATCACCGCACCCACCGCCAATGCGATGAGCGCAATGTGAAGCAGCACCACCGCCAGCACCAGCAGCACCAGCGCCCGCGCACCGCGCTTTCCCGCTATCCCGGCGCGGGTCTTCTGGAACGCGATTTCAGCTTCGGCATAGGTGCGCGCGTCTTCGACCAGTGTCGTGATGTCATCGCGCAGACTGTCAAAGGCATTCCCGGCCTCCTCGTCCAGCGAGGATGGGTCTGCCTGAGGCGCATCCGCAAGGCCGGGGGTGCTGTCATGCATGGGCTGGGTTCCGCGCGGCAGGTTCAGCGCTTCCTGCCGCCCAGCATCCGCGCAAGGAAAAAGCCGAACACTGCGGCAATCCCGACAGCCATGCCCGGGCTCTTGCGCACCATTTCACGCGCGTCCTCGCCCAGTTCCTCGACGCTCTTGGATTCGAGCTTGGCGGAGGTTTCCTGCAAACTGCGCGAAGCCTTGCGGGCATAATCGCCATATTGTTCGCCGAGCTTTTCGTCGATCTGTGCCGCGCTTTCACCAATCGCCTTGCCGACCGAGGCAATCGCATCGCTGGCGACCTGCTTGCCTTCGACCGCAAGCTCGCTGGCCTTGCCCTTGGCCTGTTCGCCATAGGCCTTGGCATCGGCGACAAGATCGCTGCCCTTGCCCTTGGCCTGTCCGCTGACAGTGGTGAGACGGTTTTCCGCCTCTGCGCGCAGGGCGGCCGCTCCAGCCTTGGCTTCTTCCAGCGCGGCGTTGAACCGGCTCTTGGTTTCAACGGCCGGCGGCGTCGGTGCATCGGGCGCCTTTGCGGTCGCACCGGTCTTGCGCGGAGCCGCCTTGGCCGGGCCTGTGGTCTTGGCGGTTGCACCTTTTGCCGATTTGGCAGGGGTCTTCTTCGCCGGGGTTTTCTGCGGTTCGGGTGTCTGTGCCATTGCCGTCCTCCTTGTCCTTGTTCGCGTTCCCATGGGCCGTGCGTCATCCGCTTGCACAGGGAACCTCCCGCGCATAGGGACATGTCGCAAGCGCCCCATGCCGGAATCATACGCCAGAATCGTGCGACATCCTTAGCACAGGGCCTGAGTGTCTTAACAACCTAAACCACATTACAGCCGGAGCCAAACATGACCGCGATCATCGACATCCACGGCCGCGAGATTCTCGACAGTCGCGGCAATCCGACCGTTGAGGTCGACGTATTGCTGGAAGATGGCAGCTTCGGCCGCGCGGCGGTACCCTCCGGGGCGTCGACTGGCGCGCATGAGGCGGTGGAACTGCGCGACGGGGACGCTGCCCGCTATCTCGGCAAGGGCGTGCTGAAGGCGGTAGAAGCGGTCAACACCGAGATCCGCGATCTGCTGATCGACAATTTCGACGCCGAGGATCAGCGCGACATCGACCTTGCACTGATCGCGCTCGATGACACGCCCAACAAGGCGCGTCTGGGCGCGAATGCGATCCTCGGCACCTCGCTGGCGGTTGCCAAGGCAGCGGCCAATGCGCGCGGGTTGCCGCTCTATTCCTATCTCGGCGGGGTGTCGGCGCACATGCTGCCGGTGCCGATGATGAACATCATCAATGGCGGCGAACATGCCGACAACCCGATCGACATTCAGGAATTCATGATCATGCCAGTGGGCGCGGATTCCATCGCCGAGGCCGTGCGCTGGGGCGCGGAGGTGTTCCATACGCTGAAAAAGGGCCTCGCGCAGAAGGGCCTTGCCACCAGCGTCGGCGACGAGGGCGGCTTCGCGCCGGACCTTGCCAGCACCCGCGCCGCGCTCGACTTCATCATGGAGAGCATCGCCAAGGCCGGGTTCAAGCCCGGCGATGACATCGTGCTGGCGCTCGACTGCGCGGCGACCGAGTTCTTCAAGGGCGGCAAGTACGAAATCAGCGGCGAAGGCCTCAGCCTCACCCCGCACGAAATGGCCGATTACCTCGGCAAGCTGTGCACCGACTACCCGATCCGCTCGATCGAGGACGGCATGAGCGAGGACGATTTCGAGGGCTGGGCCGCGCTGACCGGCCTGCTCGGTGACAAGGTGCAGCTGGTGGGCGACGATCTGTTCGTCACCAACCCTGCGCGCCTGTCGGACGGGATCGGGCGCGGGCTGGCCAATTCGCTGCTGGTGAAGGTCAACCAGATCGGCACGCTCACCGAAACCCTTGCCGCGGTCGATATGGCGCACCGTGCGCGCTACACCTGTGTGATGAGCCACCGCTCTGGCGAGACCGAGGATGCGACCATTGCCGATCTCGCAGTTGCGACGAATTGCGGGCAGATCAAGACCGGCAGCCTCGCGCGCAGCGACCGGCTTGCCAAGTACAACCAGCTGATCCGCATCGAGGAGGAGCTGGGCGACAGCGCCAGCTTTGCCGGCAAAGCCTGCTTCGGCGCGCGGAGCTGACCGGGGCAGGGCAGTAGCGCGGGGGGCGCGGTTCTAGTATCCCGGCCCCTGCACTTCGTCGAAGAAGCGCTCCATCGCCGACAACCCCGTCGCAGTCAGGCGAACAAGCACGCGGCGCTGATCGGAGGCATCGCCCTCACGCACGACCAGTCCCTCATCGGCAAGCACGCCGAGCCAGCGCAGACCCGTTGTGGCGGGCGCGGCTGAGCCAATGCACGCGCTTGATACCGAGACAGGCTTGCCCTCGGCATGGGCGATGAACAGGTCGAGCAAGATGTCCCATGCCGGTTCACCGAACAGATCGGGATTGCCGAAGATCGCCGCACGCTTGCGCCGCAAGGCATAGGCCCGCCGGGCCAGTGCAAGGTGGCTTGCCGATGATCGCGGCAGGCGCTGGCGCGTCGCTGGCGGCTGTTCCGGAGTGGCCTTGGGCGGATCGCTCGCGGTAGCGGCGCTCCGCAGTCGCTCCGCAATCGCCATCAGCTCATCAGCGAGGGGCTGGAGTAGCGTCTCCTGCGCGAAAGAGGTGTCGGCCTCAGTCGATTCTGCGGTCTCGCCTGACGAATTTTCCATTGTCCCGACCTCAGGAAAGCCACGGACTTGCGGCCCACGGGTTTGTCTGCCTGCATGATAGGTGGGCCGGGGCGGGAAGGCTTTACGTGCCAATACTGATGTTTGGTTAGTCGTAGCGGAAAGGCGCCTTGCTGCTCAAGGCTAAATTAGGCTGTCAGCGACGGGCGAGATCGAGCCGCAACTGCTGGATTGCCGCATCCAGATGTGCGGCAGCGATATGTGCGCCTAGCTTGTCCAACGCCAGCAGCTGTTGTTCGAGCAGCATAAGAACATGCTGACCACCGCTATTGTCCGGCGCGCCTGATGAACGGTTTTCCAATGTCAGATCCCACCCTGTCGATCTTCATCCCCGATACCCCAGACAAGGCGGTGGTAACAGCGGAAGCTGGTTGGATATCGCGTTAATGCCTTAAGCGAATCTACAGAGGGAAACTACGTAGTTGAGTTCAAGTTTCAGAATGAAACAGATTGCGCGGGAGCCCTCAATTTCCGAAGCGGCCCTGCAAGGCCAGCAGCGCAAGCGCCGCCTTGGCGGCTTCTCCACCCTTGTCCTTCTGCGCCGGGTCGGCTCTGACCAGCGCCTGTGCCTCGTTCTCAGTGGTGAGGATACCGTTGCCGATCGCAATACCGTCCATGGTCAAGGCCATGATTGCACGCGCACTTTCACCCGCGACGATCTCGAAATGATAGGTCTCCCCGCGGATCACCACGCCGATGGCGACGAAGGCATCATAGCGGTCAGCCTCGGCCGCCAGCGCGATGGCGCCCGGGATTTCCAGCGCGCCCGGAACGGTAAGAACCTCGACATTGTGCCCTTCGGCTTCCAGTGCAGCACGCGCGCCGGCGATCAGCATGTCGTTGAGATGGGCATAGAAGCGCGCTTCGACGATGAGGATATCGGCCATGGTGATTACTCCGGAATGGGGTGGAAGTCGGTAATGGTCAGGCCATAGCCTTCGAGCGCGACCAGATCGGGACGGCTGTTCGACAGCAGCGCCATTTCGGTCACGCCGAGATCGACAAGGATCTGAGAGCCGATGCCGATGTTGCGCAGTTCCTCGTCACGCCGCCATTCGCCGGTGCCGACGCGGCCTGTCAGGATCACGATCACGCCTGAGCCATGATCGCCGATCGCCTGCATGGCCCGCTGCAAGGTGCGCTTGCGCGGCCCCGGTGCGCCGAGGACGTCGTCGAACACCGAAATCGGGTGAACGCGGGCAAGGGTCGGCTCGCCCGGGATGACATGGCCCTTCTGGAGCACATAGGCCTCGTTGCCTTCAACCCTGTTGCGATAGGTGATCATCCGCCATTGGCCACCATAGTCGCTTTCGAAGCTGCGTTCGCCGACCCGCTCGACCAGGTGATCGTTCCGCATCCGATAGGCAATAAGGTCGCGGATCGTGCCGATCTTGAGGTCGTGCTTGCGGGCAAAGGCGATAAGATCGTCGAGCCGGGCCATGGTCCCGTCCTCATTCATGATCTCGCAGATCACCCCCGAGGGGTTGAGGCCGGCAAGGCGCGAGATATCGACGGCCGCTTCGGTATGCCCCGCGCGCACCAGCGTGCCGCCGTCACGTGCCATGAGCGGGAAGACGTGGCCCGGCGTGACGAGGTCGTCGGCGCCCTTGGCCGCATCGATCGCGACCGAGATGGTACGCGCGCGGTCTGCGGCGGAAATGCCCGTGGTGACGCCTTCCTTTGCCTCGATCGAGATGGTGAAGGCGGTCTGCATCGATTCCTTGTTGTTGCGGCTCATCGGCTGCAATCCGAGGTGGTCGACGCGCTCCTTGGTCAGTGCCAGGCAGATCAGTCCGCGCCCGTGCATCGCCATGAAGTTGATGGCCTGCGGGGTCGCCATCTGCGCGGGAATGATGAGATCGCCCTCGTTTTCGCGATCTTCATCATCGACAAGGATGTACATCCGCCCATTGCGGGCCTCGTCGATGATTTCCTCGATCGTGGCGAGCACCGGCTTGTCGTCATTTGCCGCGAGGAAGGCCTCAAGCTTGGCGAGCGTTTCTGCCGTCGGGTTCCAGCCCGCGTCGGCGCAGTCGCGCAAGGTGTTGGCGTGGAGGCCCGCAGCACGCGCAAGGCCGGCGCGCGTCATGGTGCCTGATGTGACGAGATCGCGAACCCGTGTGATCAGTGATGTGCTCATGCGGCCGCTCTATCACATCGAAATGTGATTACAAGCGATGAGTATATGGCAAATATGGCAGGATAGCCCGCAAAAGCGGTTGCACGCGGTCTGATCAGACATCGAAATTGGGGGGGTGGTGGACGCACTAGGGCTCGAACCTAGGACCCGCTGATTAAGAGTCAGCTGCTCTACCAACTGAGCTATGCGTCCGTTCCGATCCGCTCGGAACCGCGATCCGGAAGGGCCTGAGCCATGTCCCGATTCGCGTGAGGCGCTGCATTTAGCGCGTCAGTCCCCGATGGCAAGGGCCTTTTCGCAACTGCGGGAAATCAGACCATCAGTCCCCGCCGCGGAGCCTCGCGGTTCCAGCGATTGACCATCATCAGCAGGCCAATGCAGATCATGTTCGTCATCATCGAGGAGCCGCCGTGGCTCATCCACGGCAGAGGAATGCCCTTGGCAGGGGCCATGCCCATCACCATCAGCAGGTTGATCGCGATGTAGAAGAAGATCGTCGCCGTCGCCCCGGCGGCGAGCAAGGCGCAGAAACGATCGCGTGCCTCGCTCGCTACTTTCCAGCCCCAGCGCAGGATGAGGGTGTACATCAACAGCACGAACAACCCGCCCATCAGACCCCATTCCTCTGCCATCGTTGCAAACACGAAATCCGTGTGCGGTTCAGGCAGATAGTTCAAATGGCTTTGGGTGCCCTCGTTGAAGCCCTTGCCGAACAATCCGCCCGATCCGATGGCAATCTTGGACTGGGCGATGTGGTAGCCCGCACCAAGCGGGTCGCTTTCCGGATCAAGAAACGTCGTCACGCGCGCGCGCTGGTAATCGTGGAGCGCGAAGAAATAGATAAGGGGAAGGGCCGCCACGCCGACCCCGCCGGCGGCCAGAAACCACCACAGGGGCAGGCCGGCGAGGAACATGACGACCACACCGCCGAAAGCAATTGCCACCGACGTCCCGAGATCGGGTTGCAGCAACACGAGCGAAATCGGCAGCACGATCAGCATTCCCGATGGCAGGAGGGAACGCCAGGAACCGATCAGTCCGGCAGGCAAGGTTTCGTAGAAGCGCGCCATCGCCAGCACCACGGCAGGCTTCATCAGTTCCGAAGGCTGGATGCGGATCGGCCCGAATTCGAGCCAGCGCTGGCTTCCCACCCACCGACCTGACCGACAATCTCCACCGCCAGCAGCAACAGCAAGACGGCGAGATAGGCAGGATAGGTCAGCACGCGCACTGCATCGCGCGGCATGGAGGCGATGATTGCCGCCATCACCGAAAACACGCCGAAGCGGATGAAGTGCGACAGCGCAAAGGGCTGCATCGCCCCGCCGCCTGCCGAATAGAGCACCAGGCCACCGAAGCAGGTGAGCAGCACCAGCGGGATCAGCATGTCCCATGGCTGACGCGCGATCGGTTCGGGAACGATCCCGCGTGAAGCAAGCGTGTTCATTGGCTCGCCTCGCTGGGGTTCGCAGGCGTGACAGACGCCGCCGGACCAGTGTCGCCCGCTGGCGGAGCGGCTGTCGCCTGGGCCTGCGGGACATCGGGGGCCGGAGCCCCGGGGGCAGCAGAGGGATTGGCTTCAGGGCGCGGTGCGATCACGTCATCAGCGATGGCTTCGGTGCGCGCGGCCGCAAGGCGCGCCTCAGCCTCGACCCGTTCAAGGATGTCCTCGTCGCGGCGTGGCGGGCGACTTACGGTCGCACCGCGTTCGGCGGCATAGGCAGCATAGCGCGCATCGAGCCGCTGCTGCGCCGTTCCGCCCCACTGCTTTTCGAGGGCCGTCAAGGCTTCCATGCCCTTGGCCGGATCGAACATGAACGTCATCACATCGCGGGCGATCGGATATGCTGCGCCTGATCCGCCGCCGTGTTCGATCACCACCGCCCCGGCATAGCGCGGTTTGTCGTAGGGGGCGAAAAAGATGAACAAGCCGTGGTCACGGTACTTCCATGGCCCCGACTTGCCGTTCGAAATCGAGAGCGAGACGACCTGTGCGGTTCCCGTCTTGCCAGCCATTTGCACGCCTTCAATGGGGAGCCTGGCGCGGCCTGCAGTACCGGGGCCATTGACCACGTCGCTCATTGCGCGCTGGACATAATCGACCTGTTCGGCGGGGAAGTCGATGGTCTCGAAGCCCTTTGGTTTGGTGTCGAGGGTCAGGCGCGGCATCACATGGCGTCCGGTGGCAAGGCGCGAGGCCATGACCGCCAGCTGCAAGGGACTGGAGAGCATGTAACCCTGGCCAATGGTGGCGTTGACCGTGTCGAAGGCCTGCCACTCACGCCCCCACTTCTTCATCTTCCATTCGGGGTCAGGCACAGTGCCGTAGAACTGGCTGGTGACGGGCAGGGGGAATTCCTGACCCATCCCGCAGCGCCGCGCCATCGCTGCAATCGGGTCCATGCCGGTGCGCTGCGCCATGGCGTAGAAATAGACATCGCAGCTCTGGTAGATGGCCTTCGCCATATCGACCGCGCCATGCCCGCGCCGGTTCCAGCAGCCAAAGACGCGGTTGCCCACTCTGAGCCCACCGCCGCAGTAGACCGTCTCGTTCGGGTCGATGCCCTGTTCCATCAGCGCCATCGAAACCATCGGCTTGACGGTGGAGCCCGGCGGATAAAGGCCTTTGAGCACCTTGTTGCGCAGCGGCACGCGTTCGTCCTCGCGCAGCATGGCATATTCCACGCCGCCGATTCCGTCCGAAAAGGAATTGGGATCAAAGCTCGGCATGGAGGCCATGCACAGAAGGTCGCCGGTGCGGCAGTCCATCACCACGACAGATCCGCTCTCCAGCCCGATCCGGCGCGCGGCGTAATCCTGAAGCGGGCCGTCGATGGTCAGGCGGACGGGCGCACCTTGCACATCCTCGCGCGTTTCAAGATCGCGTACAATGCGGCCTCTCGCGGTCACTTCCACGCGCCGCGCACCGGGAATGCCACGCAGTTCCTTCTCGAACTGTTTTTCCAGACCATCCTTGCCGATCTTGTAGCCCGGCGTGATCAGAATGGGATTGGGGTCTTTCTCATACTCCTCGGCCGATGCCGGGCCGACATAGCCGATGAGATGACCGACGCTGGAGGCGGTCGGGTAGAAGCGCGAAAAGCCGCGCTGCGGCACCACGCCGGGCAGATCGGGCAGCCGCACGCTAAGGGCCGCGAATTGTTCGTATCGCAGGCCACTTGCCACCTCGACCGGCTGAAACCCGCGCGAAGTGCTGATCTTGTCCTTGATGTCGGCAATCCGCGTGGGCTTGAGATCGAGCAACACGCCAAGCTGTTCGATCGTCGCTTCGGGGTTGATCATCCGTTCCGGGATGACATCAACGCGAAAATCGGCGCGGTTCGAGGCAAGCGGCGCACCATTGCGATCGAGGATCCAGCCCCGGCGCGGCGGGATCAGCGTGAGATTGACGCGGTTGCTTTCGGATTCGAGCCGGTATTTCTCGTTCTCGGCAATCGCGAGATAGCCAAGGCGCAGGGCCAGCAACACCCCGATCCCGCCTTGCACCGCTCCGATCACAACCGCCCTGCGCTCGAAACTGCTGCGCAGGATCGATGCATTGATCATCCGGGAAGGGCGTTCTGGCCCATCGCGCAGGAAGGGGATTTTCATCAGTCGAGCTTCCGCGCCCGGGCAAGACGGAACCGATCAAGACCAGCGACCATGCGTGCCAGTATCGGATAGAGCAGCACCGACAGCAAGGCCTGCGGCCCTGCGACCATCAGCATTTCCGGCGTCACGCTGGCACCTGATAGCAACAGTGCCGCCAGCCAATAGGCAACCGCAAGCGTGCTGGCGGTAACCCAGTCGTGCCAGAAATCGCGCCAGGGAAAGCGGGTTTCGGCAAGTTCGATCGCGATCATCGCCAGCGACCAGAGAAGGATTGCACTGCCGAAAGGCTGACCACTTACCAGATCATCGAACGCCCCTAGCGGCGCACCTGCCCACAGGGGGAGCAGACCGGGCCGCACCATGCGCCAGGCCAGCAGCATCATGAAGCCGAGGGATGGCAAAAGCGGCATCAGATCAGCGACCAGCAGCACGGGCAGCAATGAACCCAGCATGATCGACAGATAAGGCACGCTGCGAACCCGCCAGGGGTAGGGCGCACGGTTGATGCGCCGTCCATAGATATCGGAGCGGGCGCGAGGATCGAGCCGCTCCATCATTCGCTGCCGGCAGTTGCTGCGCCAGGTTCAGCCGTTGCCGATGTCGAGGCCGATGCTGCGGATGACGGGAAGCTTTCCGAGGGATCGGCCAGATCGGCAACAGCTGCCGGCTGATGTACCGGCTCGACCGCGACGAAGTTGGTTGCTGCGGGCTCTGCCACGAGGCGGGCAATTCCGCCATCGGGGGTGAGCTTGGCAATCACCGCGACAGCGACCCCTGGCCGATAATACCCCCCTGCGCCGCTGGTCACCATCAGATCACCGACCTTGAGCGGATTGATCCCGAGATTGACCAGTCGGACACGCAGCAACCCGTCGCCGCGCCCTTCGGCAAAGGCAATCACATCGTCCTTGGCGCGGCGAACCGGCAGGACGCTCTCACTATCAGTGAGCAGCAACACGCGGGCAGAGCTGCGCCCGGTCTCCAGCACCCGGCCGATCACGCCGCGTTCGGACAACACCGGCATTCCTGCCGCCACACCATTTCGGCTTCCCACACCGATATAGGCAAGACGCCGCGCGCTGGTTGCGGTTGAACCGACGAGCCGTGCAACGGCAACCGGCGTGGTTTCATCATCGCGCAGGCCAAGCAGCCCTTTGAGGCGGCGATTTTCGGCCTTGATCGCGTCAGCCTCAGCCAGCTTGATCCGGGCAAGCTCCATTTCGCGCCGCAGGTCGGCGTTCTGCTGTCCGGCTCTGAAATAGCCGGTGATGCTCGCAAACACCCCTTGCGAGCCAGACCGGGTCACGGCGGCAGCCTCGCCCGCAGGCGCCACCGCATCGCTCGCCACACCGCGCACCGGCGCAAAGGCCGCAGGCTGCCACAAGGACAGCGCCAGCAACGCTACCCCAGCGACTGCCCCGACCGCAGCCAGCAGGTAGCCGGTGAAGACCGAGTATTGTGCCTTCTTCGAAAAGCCCGAGCGGCGCGAAGAGGGAGGCGCCATGGCTTAAAACCCCTTCCGGCTTACATCGAGCAGCGTCACGCGGTCATCAGCACGCCGCGGTAGACCGGATCTTCCATCGCCCGGCCAGTTCCGATGGCAACGCAAGTCAGCGGGTCTTCAGCGACCGAAACCGGGAGGCCCGTTTCCTCGCGCAGATGCTCGTCCAGTCGGCGGATCAACGCGCCGCCGCCAGTCAGCACGATGCCCTGATCGACAATATCGGCCGCGAGTTCAGGCGCGGTGTTTTCCAGCGCGATGCGGACGCCTTCCACGATGGCGCCAATCGGTTCGGACAGGGCCCCGGCAACGTGGGCCTGGTTGATCGTGATTTCCTTCGGCACCCCATTGACGAGGTCACGGCCCTTGAGGGTGATCGTCTCGCCAACGCCATCTTCGGGGATCATGGCGATGCCGTAATCCTTCTTGATGCGCTCGGCCGTGGCATCGCCGATCAGCAGGTTGTGGTGACGGCGGACATAGCTGACGATGGCTTCGTCCATCTTGTCGCCCCCGGTGCGCACCGAGGTGGTGTAGGCGAGACCGCGCAAGGAGAGCACGGCGACTTCGGTGGTGCCGCCGCCGATATCGACCACCATCGAGCCGACCGGCTCGGTCACCGGCATGTCTGCGCCGATCGCCGCGGCCATCGGTTCGAGGATCAGGTGCACATCCGATGCGCCCGCGTTCGAGGCCGCATCGCGGATCGCGCGGCGTTCGACCGAGGTCGAGCCCGAAGGCACGCAGATCACGATTTCGGGGTACCGGAACATCGACTTCTTGCCATGCACCTTCTGGATGAAGTGCTTGATCATCTGTTCGGCCACTTCGATGTCCGCGATCACGCCATCGCGCAGAGGCCGGATCGCCTCGATGCTGTCCGGGGTCTTGCCCATCATCATCTTTGCATCATCGCCCACGGCCTTGACCCGGCGGATCCCGTTGATCGTCTCGATCGCCACCACCGAAGGCTCATTCAGCACGATGCCCTGATCCTGCACATAGACCAGGGTATTGGCCGTGCCGAGATCGATCGCCATGTTCTGCGAACCGAATTTGAAGAGATTGGACAGGAAGCTCATCTGCGTTGGTGTTCCAGTGATGGCGGGGCGGAGCCGCCGGCCGTCTTTGGGGGGATCGGCTGCGGGGAATTCGACCCGGTTATGACATGACAGCGCGCGCCTAGCGAATCCCCGCGCAAAAGGCCAAAATATTTGTCCACCGCTACGGTGTTTTCTGTGCGCATCCCCTCGAAATTGCGACTGCTGACGGCTAGCGTGCGACAAATGCCCGAAATCCGCCGCCTCCCGTCCGTTCTGGTGAACCGCATCGCCGCAGGCGAGGTGGTCGAACGCCCGGCGGCGGCGCTCAAGGAACTGGTCGAGAACGCGATTGATGCAGGCGCGCGGCGAATCGGTGTGGTGCTGGCGGATGGGGGGCTGGCGCGCATCGAGGTCGTGGACGACGGCTGCGGCATGAGCGCGGACGGACTCGCGCTGGCGCTCGAACGCCACGCCACTTCCAAACTGCCTGATTCGCTGATCGGCCCGGATGGCGCCATCGAGCTGGTAACAACGCTGGGCTTTCGGGGCGAGGCGTTACCCAGCATTGCCAGCGTTGCGCGCCTTACGATCGAAAGCCGCGAACAAGGTGCGTCAGAAGGCTGGCGCCGGGTGGTTGATCACGGCGTGGTGCTGGCAGACGAACCCGCCGCGCTTCCCCCCGGCACGCGCGTACGGGTGGAGGAACTGTTCGCCAAGGTGCCGGCGCGCCGCAAGTTCCTGCGCACGGCGCGCAGCGAATATGCCGCCTGCCTCGATGTGGTGCGCCGCCTTGCGATGGCGCGGCCCGACATTGCCTTTACGCTTGAAACCTCGGGGGAGGGGGCGAAGCGCACCGTGTTCTCCCTGCAAGCGGGCGAGGAACTGGCGACCCGCGTGGCGCGGATCATTGCGCATGAACTGAAAGACAATTCTGTCCCGATCGAACTCACCCGCGACACGCCGCACGGGGTGATGCGCCTGACCGGGGTGGCGGGCCTGCCGACCTGGAACCGCGGGGTCGCCGATCACCAATATCTCTTCGTCAATGGACGCCCGGTAAAGGACCGGCTGCTGGTGGGTGCGGTGCGCGGGGCCTATGCCGACATGCTGGCGCGGGATCGCCACGCGGTGCTGGCGCTGTTCCTCGACCTGCCGCCGCAGGATGTCGATGTGAACGTGCATCCGGCCAAGACCGAGGTGCGGTTCCGGGATTCGGCGGGGGTGCGCGGGTTTATCGTCTCCGGGCTGCGGCAGGCGCTGGCGACAGGGGATCGCCGGAGCGCGCAGGGGCCGGATCGCGGCGCAATGGCGCGGTGGGTGAGCGAACCGACCGCCTCTGCTCCTGCGCCCGCAGCGCCTATGCTGGAGAGCATTTTCTCCGGCCGTGACTGGACAGCGCCGCAAGCCCGGCTTGGCGAGGCGCGTCCTGAATGGAGCGCGCCGCTGGCCGGGCCCCAAGGCCGCGCCGAGGAAGCCGCGCCGATTCCCGAGCAGGCGCAAGCCTACCCCCTGGGCATCGCGCGGGGGCAGGTCGCCAACACCTATATCGTCGCCGAGGCGGCGGACGGTCTGGTGCTGGTCGATCAGCACGCCGCGCACGAACGCCTCGTGCTCGAACGCTTGCGCGCGGCGGGGGCGGAGGAAGGCGTGCGCCGCAGCCAAGCCCTGCTGGTGCCTGACGTGGTCGAGATGGACGAGGTCGATTGCGACCGGTTGGAAGACGCCGCCGAGGGCCTTGCGCGCTACGGTCTCGTCATCGAACGCTTCGGGCCATCGGCAATGCTGGTGCGCGCTGTGCCTTCTGCTATCGCCAAGGCGGACACGGCCAAGCTGCTGACCGACCTTGCCGACGATATCGCCAAGCATGGGCGTCAGGAAGACAGCGGCGCGCTGCTCTTGGCCGAGCGGCTCGAACTGGTGCTGGCGACGATGGCCTGCCACGGATCGGTGCGGGCAGGGCGGGTGCTCAGCGTTGCCGAGATGAACGCCCTGCTGCGCGAAATGGAAGCGACGCCCCGATCAGGCCAGTGCAACCACGGGCGGCCGACCTGGGTGAAGCTCAGCATGGAAGACGTCGAAAAGCTGTTCGGGCGGCATTGATAAATGGCAACAACGGACGAAATCATGACTGCTCTTGGTGAAGCAGTATTCGCAGCACAGGGCTTCGAGATGAATGTCGGTAGCCTACTTCTGTTTCTCACAGTTGAGGCCGGCGACCCCGCGCAATTTCAGAATCCTGATGGAGATAGGGACGAGGCTGCGGTTCGGGCATTTTTAGAACAAGTTGATCGACTTACCCTCGGTCAATTGAAGGGGAAATTAGAAGCGCTGGGGGCCTTGGATGAGGAAACAATCAGCCAAATCTCATTGTTGAACGAGAAGCGAAAGCGTCTCATCCACTACTTCGTCGCAGATTATGTTGACTGCATGGATACGGTTGAAGGCAGGCAAAGCGTTCTTGAGGAGCTTAAAGGTATCAATGCGACCCTGACCGAAGCATGGCATAACCTTCAGGCCTTCTTAGCCGAGAAAGCCTTGGAGCATAGAGCGCGGCAATAAGTCCCCTCAAACGTTGAACTTGAACAGCAGCACGTCCCCGTCCTGCACCACGTATTCCTTGCCTTCCTGCCGCAGCTTGCCCGCTTCCTTCGCGCCCGCTTCGCCGCCCAGCGCGATGTAATCCTCGTAAGCGATCGTCTCGGCGCGGATGAAGCCGCGCTCGAAATCGGAATGGATCTCGCCCGCGGCCTGCGGGGCCTTGGCGCCATCGGGGAAGGTCCAGGCGCGGGCTTCCTTGGGGCCGGCGGTGAAGAAGGTTTTCAGCCCCAGGAGCTTATACCCGGCGCGGATCACGCGGGCGAGGCCGCTCTCCTCAAGACCCAGCGCTTCGAGAAATTCGCCCCGGTCTTCCACCGGCATGGCCACCAGTTCGGCTTCGATCGCGGCGGAGACGACCACGGCCTGTGCGCCCTCAGCCGCGGCCTTTTCGAACACCTTGGCGGACAGGGCATTGCCGGTGGCGGCGTCTTCTTCGGCGACGTTGCACACGTAAAGCACGGGCTTGGCGGTGAGCAGTTGCGCCTGCTTGAACAGGCGCGCTTCCTCGTCGTCGTTCGGCACGGTGAGGCGCGCGGGCTTGCCGTCGCGAAGCAGTTCGAGCGCCTGCCCCAGCACGCTCGCCATTGCCTTGGCTTCCTTGTCGCCGCCGGTGGCGCGCTTGGCCGCCGCGGGGACGCGCTTTTCGAGGCTTTCGAGATCGGAGAGCATCAGCTCGGTCTCGACCACTTCGGCATCGGCGATCGGATCGACCTTGTTGGCGACGTGCTGGATGTCGTCATCCTCGAAGCAGCGCAGCACGTGGACGATGGCGTCCACCTCGCGGATATTGCCGAGGAACTGGTTGCCGAGGCCTTCGCCCTTGCTCGCGCCCTTCACGAGGCCCGCGATGTCGACGAAGCCCAACTGCGTTTCGATGATCTTGGCGCTCTTGGCGATGGCGGCGATCTTCTGCAGGCGTTCATCCGGCACCGCGACCTGCCCGACATTGGGCTCGATGGTGCAGAAGGGATAGTTCGCCGCCTGCGCCGCCTGCGTCTCGGTGAGCGCATTGAACAGAGTGGACTTGCCCACATTGGGCAGGCCGACGATCCCGCAACGGAAACCCATGATGATTGTGCCTTGGCTATCTGGAAAGCGCGGCCCTTAGCGGGCAGGCGCGGCGCTGGCTAGAGCCTCACCGCTCATGCACGGCGCGCACCAGCGGCCCGGCGCGCGAATTGCCGAGCCAGTCGACTTGCACCCGCGCCGTCACTTCGTTGATCGGCACCTGCGGCTTGTTGCCGGGCGCAACGGGCAGTCGCAGCGGGCGGGTGCCGGGGGGCAGGGCGATCAGGCCCGCAATGGCCTTCGCCACATCAGCCGGATCATTGCTGCGGCCCGATCCGTCCTCGGTTCCCATGGCGGCGACCTGCTGCGGATAGCCGTCGGTGTGCTGCGCCTCGGCGCGCTCTTTCAGAGCCTGCGAATAGGCGTTGCGGTTGACCCAGACCTTGGTGGGATAGCCGCCGGGCTCGATGATCGAAACGTCGATCTTGTGCGGCACCAGTTCGTAGGCGAGCTGCTCGCTCATCGCCTCCAGCGCGAACTTGGTCGCTGAGTAATGCCCCGAATAGGGCGAGATGACGCGCCCCAGCTGGCTGGAAATCTGGATGATCTGGCCGGCGCCCTTCTTGCGCATCCCCGGCAGCACCGCGCGCGCCATGCGGTGGGGGCCGAAGACGTTGGTCTCGAACATCAGGCGGGTGGCCTCCATGTCCTGCACCTCGACCGGCGAGGTGATGCCGATCCCGGCATTGTTGACGAGGACATCGATCGCGCCGCCCGCCGCCAGTTCGGCCTGCGCGACGCCTTCTGCTACCTGCTGGTCTGAAGTCACGTCAATTTCGATCACATGGAGATCAAGCCGGTCCTTCAAGGCCATCATCCGCAGGCTATCCGCCTCAGCGCGGGGGAGGCCTCGCATCGTGGCGAAGACCTTCGCCCCCTGCCGTGCCAGCAGTTCCGCCGCGATCCGTCCGAAACCTGACGAGCAGCCGGTGATCAGCACGCTCTTGCCCTTGAAGTTCAGCTGCGGCGTGTAGACCGGCTCTACGGCTTGGGCGCGCTGGGCGGCGAGGGCAGCGGTGGCGGCGGCTCCGGCTAGCAGGGCACGGCGGTCGAGGCTCATGGGGTGGTCCTTGGCTGAAACGCGGGTCGAGCGCAGACTATTGGCTCTGCGCCATTGTGCAAGGCCTGCAGGTTCAGCCGTCGATGCTTGCCGGGTTCGCTTGCGCGCGCTTCAGATATTCGCGCCGCTTGCGCTTGAGATAAGCGTTCAGCTCAGTCGGGCCTTTCTCCATCGGGGTGGGGATTTGATAGCCTCCTGCTCCCAGGTGGGTCCAGTGTCGGCGCGGCAGGTGCGAGCCATCAACCTCGATCAGAACGTGATAGCCCAGCGCGCGATAGTTGAGACGCTTTCTAATGCCCGTGATTTCCTGCCATGTGAAATGGTGAGTCCAGAAATTTCCCACCATGTGCACGCCGCTGGCGCCAATCTCCAGGCGGTAGGTGAACAGCACATTGAGATGGAGCAGCACAATAAACAGCATGAAGGCGGCGGAAAAGATCAGCAGCAGCCCCCTCCAGGAACCATCTGGCGCGGCCAACAAACTGGTGCCGGCCCAGCCCATCGCGGCGGCAAGAGTGCCGACTACCGCCACAATGCAAATTACCCCAAGATGCCCCCACCAGCGCATCTTGATGACGGTCACCTTGCCGTCCACCACCTCAGCCCTGCATCCTCAAAGCCACATCATTCATGAAGCGCACGTCGTCGCCCTTGGCGAGCCATTCGGCCTCAGCGCCAATCGCGCCGAGCATGGCCACAAGATCGTCCTGTTCGTCCTTGGCGAAATTGCCGAGGACGTGGCCGGTGACGCGATCCTTGTGGCCGGGATGGCCGATGCCGAGACGGATGCGGCGGAACTCGGCTCCGCAATGCTGGTCAATGGAGCGCAGGCCATTATGCCCCGCATGGCCGCCGCCCTGCTTCACCTTCACCTTGAAGGGGGCAAGGTCGAGCTCGTCATGGAACACCGTGAGCGCCTCAGTGCCAAGCTTGTAGAAGCGCAGCGCCTCCCCCACCGCGCGGCCGCTTTCGTTCATGAAGGTGGCGGGCTTCAGCAGCAGCACCTTCTGGCTGCCGATCCGGCCTTCCTGCACCCAGCCTTGAAACTTGGTCTGCACCGGCCCGAAGCCGTGCATGTCCGCGATCACGTCCACGGCCATGAAGCCGACATTGTGCCGGTGGAGCGCATAGCGCGGTCCGGGATTTCCGAGGCCGACCCATATTTGCATGACGTGTTACCTATCGTTCCTCTGCACAAAACGAAACGCCGGACTTCCCGCGAAGGAAGCCCGGCGTTCAAAAGCCGTCGGTGACGCGCAATTACTCGGCGTCAGCTGCTTCTGTAGTGGTGTCACCTTCGCTGCTCTTGAGCGCCGAGGGGGCGACAAGCGTGGCGATGGTGAAATCGCGGTCGGTGATCGCGCTGGTGACGCCCTTGGGCAGGGTCACTTCGCTGATGTGGATTGCATCGCCCACGTCCTTGCCGGTCACATCGACGTGGATTTCGTCGGGGATCGCGTCGCTGGCACAGACCAGTTCAAGCTCGTGCCGAACGATGTTGAGCACGCCGCCCTTCTTGAGGCCGGGCGACTTTTCTTCGTTGATGAACACCACCGGCACCGCAACTTCGACCTTGGCATCGCCGGTCAGGCGCAGGAAATCGACATGGGTCGGACGGTCGGTCACCGGGTGGAACGCGACATCCTTGGGCAGGGTGCGAACGGTCTTGCCACCGATCTCGATGTTGACGATCGAGTTCATGAAGTGGCCGGTCATCAGCTGACGCACCAGTTCCTTCTGCTCGACGTGGATCAGGGTGGGTTCTTCCTTGCCGCCATAGATGACAGCAGGGGTCCGACCATCGCGGCGAAGTGCTCGGGAGGCTCCCTTGCCAGCCCGTTCGCGCGCTTCGGCCGGCAGGTTCAGAGCTTCGCTCATAATCGTGCCTTTCGAATGCGTGTTTGAAGAGTAGTCACACGGCGCAAGCCGCCTCCAGGGATGACCGGAAAGCGCCGAAGCGCGGCCCCTTAGAGAGAGAAGGCCGGTTTGGCAACCGCTTTAGGGCAGGCGGCGTATCCGATAACCCTGCGCTTCAAGCAGCGCGGCCAGACCATCAGGGCCAACCAGATGCGCCGCGCCGACTGCGATGAGAGGGCGAGGGCGTTCGGCCAGCATCGGCACGATCGCCTCTGCCCAGCGCTGGTTGCGCCCGGTCAGCAGCGCCTCGCGCAAGGCTGGCACAGCAAGAAAACCCTCGTGCGTCGCGGTCTCGATGATCACTGCATCCCCCGCCAGCCAGGCCCGCTGCAGCCGGGCAGGATCCCTGCGCGTGCGCTCGCTTTCGCTCACGACGGCAGCCAGCATGGCACGTTGATCGAGCTCGGGCAGGCGGTCGAAGATCGCAAGCTGTCCGCGCATTCCCTCAAGCTCGCGCACGGGGCGATCGGCGAAATCGGCCATCAGCGCGCGGTCAACCCCGTTCGCAGGATTGCCGGTGGCATCCCCCCGCGCAAGCGTGATCGCCGCGGCCCATGTTTCAAGCTGCAAGAAGTCGCGATCATCAAGGTCGCCGCGCTTCATCATGCCGGCAAGCATTGGACGCAAGTGCGCCGGAAGCCGGGAGCCGATTTCCGGCTGATCCGGGCTCTGCGCAAGGCCGAGATAGATCGAAGTCCTTTCGTCAGGCCCCCTTGGTTCGCTGATTTCGACCACAAGGAAATCGGCCGCGTCGATGACACGGCCGATCTCGGTTGTGCGCCAGCGGGTGCCATCGGGAAGGGCGTGGATGGTGCCAAGCATCCAGCCTTCGACCGTGCCATCGGCACTGGCGATTTCATAGAACAGCGGGTTTGCTGGGGGGCCTTCTGCTCCCACCTCGCCGGGACCATTGCTGCACCCGGCGAGGCTGAGGGCAAGGGCCAGGCCAATGATCGCGGCGGCGACAGTTCGCCAACCATCAGCGATCATTGCCCTGATGCCGCCTGTCATTGCTGCGCGCCGCGCTTATTTGACCCGCGTGACCACGATGCCCTTTTCGGCAAGGTAGTCCTGCACGCTCTTGGGGCCGGCAAGGTGGCCTGCGCCGACGGCGATGAACACCGAGCCGGGCTGGTCAAGCCGTGCGTCGATCCATTCGGCCCAGTTGGCATTGCGCGTGTAGAGCAGGGCTTCAGCGACGGCCGGATCGGTCATGCCTTCGTTCATCACCTCGGCAAGCCCTTCGGCATCGCCCGCGGCCCACTCGGCCACCATGCGGTCAAGCATCGGCTTGGCCTCATCGATGCCCTCTGCCGCTTCCATCATGAAGGCAACCTGGGCTTCCTGGGTCATGCCGTCGAAAATCCCGAGCTGAAACTCGGCGGTTTCAAGCGCGCCGGTTTCCTTGCCGGGAACCTTCGAAAGAAGCACCTTCTCGACCCCGCTGCTGGGATCATAGCCCTGCTGCATCAGCGGGACGAGTGACATGGTCAGGCCGACGAGCCAGGGCTTGAGGGGATCGAACGCCTCAGCCGGCACGCCGATCTTGCCCAGCGCGGTGCTGTAAGTCTCGGTCTGCTCCGGCGTCAGCAGCGACCGCAGCGTGGTACCGGCAGGAAGCATCCCCTTGGCCATGGTCAGCTGCTGCAGTTCGGCTTCGGCAGCGGGATCCATGGGGATTTCGGTCACGATCATGTCCGATCCGGTCAGCGCCGTCTCGATGGTGGTGTCGTACCAGTCGATCCCCTGCGGCAGCACGTGAACCGTTCCGAACAGGTAGATGGTGGTGTCCTCATCCGCGACCTTCCACAGCGCCGGGCCGGTTGCGGCAGCGGCAACAGTGGCGGGGGCCGCCTGTTCTTCAGCCAGCGCCGGATTGGCTGCCAGCAAGGCGAAAGGGGCAACGGTCAGGCCAAGAAATGCAGCAAGTTTCATCGGTATTCCTTTCAGGAAAAAGAGGTTTTCGGGGTATTCAGGGGATTGTGCAAGGGGTGCTGGCTTGGGAGTGGGAATTACAGCCGCCAGCGGGCAAACAGGAAACTCACGAACATCGAGACATAGGCGATGGCAAACACGCCGAAGGCATGGGGCGCAGGCAGGAAGCCGCCAGCGTGGAGCACGGCCCACACGGGAAAGCCCGCCAACACGCCCAGACATCCGCCGGTAAAGGCGACGAGGTTCTGCTCGCGCTTGTAATCATCAATCATGCGGAAGCCGTAGAGCGGCAGGGCGAGGAACCCTGCCAGCAGCAGTAGCGCAAGGCCTGCCGCCAGCGCCGGGGGCAGCTTGAGCTTTTCCCAATCGCCCGCAAACAGGTTGCCCTGGCCTTCGTCGAAAAAGCCGGTGCCAAAGCCGATCACGCCGCCGATCACGCCTGCGACAACGAGGAACACGATCTGGTTGCGTCGACGCTGGCGGGTGCGTTCCTCGCCGGGGCCCAGCGGGCGGGTTTTCTCAAGCGTCATGATGGTCTCCATCATCGAAAATCTCCTCGATCCGCATGTCGAACAGGCGGGCAATACGAAAGGCGAGGGGCAGTGAAGGATCGTGCTTGCCGGTCTCGATGGCATTGACCGCCTGGCGCGAGACATCCAGCCGCCCGGCAAGTTCCGCCTGCGACCAATCGCGTTCGGCGCGCAGCACTTTGAGGCGGTTTTTCACCAGGTCAAAACCCCAGCGCGTTGCTGATCTTGGCTGCCAGAGTGCCGGCCGCAAAGCCCGAAGCCCCGAGCATCACGAATACCAGCCACTGCTTCACGCAGACAGTCTTGGAAAGAAAATCCATGGCGTGCCTCCATCAGGTTAGCCTGACCATATGTCAGGTATGCATGACTATATGTCGCGATTCGCTGACTATGTCAAGATAACCTGACTTTAAGTCATGATAGCAGGACACATCCCAAGGAAACCTACTGAATCCGTTCGGCTTTCAACCCGCGCGCCTCGATCATCGTCAGAACCGAATCCGGCCCCGCCATATGGCCCGCGCCAACCGCCAGCAGCACATTGCCCGGCCGGGTCATCCGCTCTGCCAGCCAGTCGCTCCAGGCGCGGTTGCGGTCGACCAGCAGGATATCGTAGAGCGCCCGCGAGAACGGGTCCTCCATCATTTCCGCGAGTTCTTCCTCGCCAAGCTGGCCCTTGGCCCAGCCATGTTCGCTGCTCCAGTCGGTCTGTCCTGCCTGCACCAGCCCGCAGCCATTCCATTCATCAAGCGCCTGATCGAGCAAGGTGACCATCTGGGCTTCATCGATGGTGAACAGCTTGGCCATCACCGCCACCGGATCCTCGATCGCGGTGACGGGGCGGCCAGTGGCCCGGTATTCCTGCTCGATCACTGTTTCGACCCCGAGGCTGCGCTGCGAGCCTTCGGCTTCCGAACTCGCCAGCGAGATGGCAAACAGCGTGACCAGTGCGGCGCGCGCGCTCGACATCGGCAAGCGTTACACCGGCCAGATCGAGCATCCGCTGAAGCTTGCCGCGGTTGCGTTCGGCGATGCGCTGGCTGAGCGGAATGTCGCTGCGAAATTGCTCGAACAGGGCGGCAAAGGCGACCTCCTCTGCTGTCGGGGTAGCGTCATCCGCTCTAGGTTCCTCCACGGATTCAAACACGACCTCGTCCGTCTCGGCGATCAGCTTGTCGAGCAGCGCAGTGCGCCAGCGAAAGCCTTCGGGCAGGATATGAAACGTCCCAAAGATGTAGATCGTGGTGTCCTCGTCAGACAGTTTCCACAGCGCTGGTGCAGGCTCGTAGTCCTGAACCGGCAGCACCACCGCGCCGGGTTGTTGCCGTACAGCGTGAATGGTGCGGCAGACCGGAGCCGGGGCGGCATCGTCGGGAGCGGCCTGCGTGGCCGCGGCGGGCGCCATCGGCAAGCCCAGCAGCGAGAGGGCGGCGACAAGCCCGGTTGCCTCGCGGATAAACGATCTCACAGCCGGTTCCTTGTCCGATTCATGCAGGATTTCAATGCAGACGGCCTGACGCACGGAGTCAAGCGCGCCGTGATCTTGCGGTCCACTGGGGACCATGCTGCGCTGCGGCATTGACGCTGCCGGGGTGTTCGGCCATGGCGAGCCGCCATGAGTGCCGCTCCCACCTTCACGCCGTCTCAGCGCGATCCTTCGCGCTCGTTTCAGGACATGATCCTGACGCTTCACGACTTCTGGAGCGAGCACGGCTCCTGCGTGATCCTTCAGCCCTATGACATGCGCATGGGGGCAGGGACGTTCCACACCGCGACCACCCTGCGCGCGCTCGGGCCGGAGCCGTGGAACGCGGCCTTCGTCCAGCCCTGCCGCCGCCCGACCGACGGGCGCTATGGCGAGAACCCGAACCGGCTGCAGCATTACTACCAGTATCAGGTGATCCTGAAGCCGTCCCCGCCCGACATCCAGGCGCTCTATCTCAAGAGCCTCGCCGCGATCGGCATCGACCCGCTGGCGCACGACATCCGCTTTGTCGAGGACGACTGGGAATCGCCCACGCTCGGCGCCTGGGGGCTGGGCTGGGAAGTGTGGTGCGACGGGATGGAAGTCACCCAGTTCACCTATTTCCAGCAGATGGGCGGCTTCGACTGCAAGCCGGTCGCGGGCGAGCTCACCTACGGGCTCGAGCGCCTCGCAATGTACATCCAGGGCGTCGACAACGTCTATGATCTTGTTTTTAATAGCCCCCCGGCCTCAAGTAGCGAAGCGGTAGGCCAACAAGGAATCGTCACCTATGGCGAGGTGTTTCTCGAAAACGAGCGCCAGATGTCGAAGTGGAACTTCGAGGTCGCGGATACCGAAACCCTGTTCGAAGGCTTCCGCCGCGCCGAGGCCGAGTGCCTGCGCTCGCTCGAAGCCGGGGTGCCGATTGCCGCCTATGAACAGGCGATCGAGGCCAGCCACCTGTTCAACCTGTTGCAGGCGCGCGGCGTGATCTCGGTGCAGGAACGCGCCAGCTACATGGGCCGGGTGCGCGACTTGGCGCGCTCGTCCTGCGAGGCCTATGCGACCAAGATGACGCCCGAATGGCAGGCGAAATATCCCGGGTGGAGTCTCGTCTGATGGCCGACTTCCTGCTCGAACTGCTGTGCGAGGAAATCCCCGCCCGGATGCAGCCCAAGGCCAAGGAGGATCTGGCGCGGCTGTTCACCGATGCGCTGGCCAAGGCCGGATTGCAGGCGGAGAGCGTCGAGGCCTTCGCCACGCCGCGCCGCCTTGCCCTGATCGCGAAGAGCCTGCCGCTGGCGACCGAGGCTGTCAGCGAAGAGACCAAGGGGCCCAAGGTTGGTGCGCCGCCGCAGGCGCTGGAGGGCTTCCTGCGCAAGCTTGGCTTGTCGGAAGATCAACTGACCCAGCGCGACGGCGTATACTTCGCCGTGGTCGAAAAGCCGGGGCGCGATACGGCAGAGGTGCTGGCCGAAGCCATCCCGGCGATCATCCGTGCCTTCCCCTGGCCCAAGTCGATGCGCTGGGGCGCCGCTTCGATCACCACTGAATCCTTGCGCTGGGTGCGCCCGCTCTCGGGGATCATTGCGCTGCTCGATGGCGAAGTTGTACCGTTCGCGGTGGACGGGATCGCAAGCGGCCGCACCACCATGGGCCACCGTTTCCACCATTCCGGCCCGGTCGAAATCGCCGACGCCGGTTCCTATGTCGAAACCCTGCGCGCCGCGCACGTGATCGTCCATTTCTCCGAACGATGCCGGATTATCCGCGAAGGCGCGGCCAAGGCTGCGGCTGATGCTGGGCTGACGCTGGTCGCCGATGAAGGCCTGGTGATCGAGAACGCCGGGCTGACCGAATGGCCCGTGCCGCTGCTCGGCCGCTTCGACGAGGCGTTTCTGGATGTCCCCCCCGAAGTCATCCAGCTCACCGCGCGGGTGAACCAGAAGTATTTCGTGTGCGAAGGGCCGGACGGCAAGCTCGCCAACGCCTTTGTCTGCACCGCGAATATCGACCCGCGTGACCCCGCCGTGGTGGTCGACGGCAACCGCAAGGTCCTCGCCGCGCGGCTGTCGGATGCGCGCTTCTTCTGGGAACAGGACCAGAAGACGCCGCTGGCGGTTCATGCCGAAAAGCTGTCGCGCATCACCTTCCACGAGAAGCTCGGCACCGTCGCCGACAAGGTCGAGCGGGTGGCCAAGCTGGCGCGGTGGTTGTGCGAGGAGGGGGTTGTTAGCCCCGCCTCCGTTCGTGTCGAGCGTAATCGAGACACCGAGAGCGGCCTCTCGACTACGCTCGAGGCGAACGGGGATGAGGTGCGCAAGCTGGCCGACATGGCCGAGCAGGCCGCACGCCTGTGCAAGGCCGATCTCGTCACCGAAATGGTCGGCGAGTTCCCCGAATTGCAGGGCCTGATGGGCGGCTACTACGCCGCCAAGGAAGGCCTGCCGGTCGAAGTCGCCGAGGCGATCCGCGATCACTACAAGCCGGTCGGGCAGGGCGACGATGTGCCGACGGCGCCGGTGACGGTGGCGGTGTCGCTGGCGGACAAGCTGGATACGCTGGCTTGCTTCTTTTATGCCGATATGGCGCCGACCGGCTCGAAAGACCCATTTGCTCTTCGACGCGCGGCGATTGGGCTGCTTGCTCTCTTGGTGGCGAATGGCATTCGTTTGCCGCTTTTGCTTCCGATGGCGATTGCGACGGGCGCAGCGACAGGACGGGTTCGCCATCTGGAGTTTATTTACAAGGTTGAGAACCTTGCAAAGGCTCGGGCGGAAGCTGGTGACCCGATGTCCGACGATGATAAGCGCGACAGCTATCAGAAGATGGTCGATCAAGTTTCTTCCGATCTTAAAACAGGAAAGTTTGACGAGAAGGTTTTGGGCGCTGTTACTGACCTCCTCGACTTCCTCGCCGACCGCCTCAAGGTCCAGCAGCGCGAGGCGGGCGTCCGCCACGATCTGATCGACGCGGTGTTTGCGCTCGGCGGGGAGGACGATCTCGTCCGCCTGCTCGCCCGTGTCCATGCGCTCCAGGCCTTCGTCACCACCGAGGACGGCGCCAACCTCCTTGCAGGCTACAAGCGGGCGGCGAATATCCTCAAGAAGGAAGGTGTCGAACCCACCTCCGTTCGTCTCGAGCGTAGTCGAGAGACCGGTGGTGAGGACGTCTCGACTGCGCTCGACGCGAACGGGATGGGAGCGCTTTCCTACACCCCCGAACCGGCGGAAAAGGCGCTGATCGACGCGCTCGCCGCCGCTGCCCCTCGCGCTGCCGAGGCCGTGGAAGCGGAGAAGTTCGCCGATGCGATGGCTGCGCTGGCCACCTTGCGCGCACCCATCGACCGGTTCTTTGAAGAGGTGACCGTCAACGATGCCGATGCGAACAAGCGCGCGAGCCGCCTTGCCCTGCTGGCGGCGTTCCGCGATGCCGTCCACCGGGTCGCCGATTTCAGCCGGATCGAGGGATGAAGGCCCCCTCTCCCCTGTCCGTCAAGCAGATGAATAGTTATGTATTTCAAGGGAATACTGTCGAATAGTCGCTTGACACCCTGTCAAGTTTGTCAAGCTGATCACATCAAGCGGGAAGAACCATGACATTGAAGACGGTCTATGTATTCGGGGGCGCTGCCGACCACTCCGATCCGCGCCAGAAGGACAAGACCGTCGTCGGGGGCAAGGGCGCGAACCTTGCCGAAATGGCGAGCATCGGCCTGCCGGTGCCACCGGGCTTCACCATCACCACCGAGGAATGCATTGCCTATCTGAAGGATGGGGCAGACTTCTCCGAAGCCTTGCGAAGTGCGGTGTCCGCCGCGCTCGCCCATGTCGAAGCCACGGTGGGCAAGGCTTTCGGTGATGCGGCTGACCCGCTGCTGGTCTCGGTGCGCTCGGGCGCGCGGGTGTCGATGCCCGGGATGATGGACACTGTCCTCAACCTCGGCCTTAACGATGCGACGGTAGAAGGTCTGGCAACCTCGAGCGGCGATGCGCGCTTTGCCTGGGACAGCTACCGCCGGTTCATCCAGATGTACTCGGACGTGGTGCTGGGGCTCGATCACGGGCTGTTCGAAGAAGCGCTCGAAATCGCCAAGGAAGACAAGGACTACTACAACGACACCGAGATGAACGCGGCCGACTGGCAGGCGCTCGTCAAGGAATACAAGGCGATCGTCGCCGACGAGCTGGGCAAGCCGTTCCCGCAGGACGTCCACGAACAGTTGTGGGGCGCGATCCGGGCGGTGTTCGACAGCTGGGATTCGGACCGCGCCAAGGTCTATCGCCGCTTGAACGATATTCCGGGGGACTGGGGCACGGCGGTCAATGTGCAGGCGATGGTGTTCGGCAATATGGGCGAAACGAGCGCCACCGGCGTCGCCTTCACCCGCGATCCGGCGACGGGCAACCGCGCCTACTACGGCGAATACCTGATCAACGCGCAGGGCGAGGACGTGGTCGCGGGGATCCGCACCCCGCAATACCTCACCAAGGCCGCGCGCGAGGCGGCGGGGGCCAAACCGCTGTCGATGGAAGAGGCACTGCCGGATGCCTACGCCGAGCTGGCCCGCGTGTTCGACCTGCTGGAGCTCCACTACAAGGACATGCAGGACATTGAATTCACGGTGGAACGCGGCAAGCTGTGGATGCTCCAGACCCGCTCGGGCAAGCGCACCGCCAAGGCCGCGCTCAAGATGGCAGTGGACATGGTCGGCGAAGGGCTGATCGATGAGCGCGAGGCGGTGCGGCGGGTCGATCCGATGGCGCTCGACCAGTTGCTCCACCCGACGCTCGATCCCAAGGCCGAGCGGCATGTGCTGACGACGGGCCTTCCGGCTTCGCCAGGGGCGGCTGCGGGCAAGATCGTGCTCGATGCCGACACCGCCGAACAATGGGCGGGTCGAGGCGAGAAGGTCATTCTGGTGCGGGTTGAGACCTCGCCGGAGGACATCCACGGGATGCACGCAGCGCAGGGCATCCTTACCGCCCGCGGCGGGATGACCAGCCACGCTGCGGTCGTGGCGCGCGGGATGGGGCGGCCTTGCGTCTCGGGTGCCGGAGCGGTGTCGATTGACCGCAACAGCCGCACGCTGCGGATCGGCTCGACCGAACTGAAGGAAGGCGATGCGATCACCCTCGATGGAGCGACCGGACAGGTGATGCTCGGCATCGTCCCCACGGTCGAGCCGGAGCTGGCGGGTGATTTCGGGACGCTGATGGTGTGGGCCGACAAGCTGCGCAGGATGCGCGTGCGCACCAATGCCGAAACGCCCGACGACTGCCGCATGGCGCGCCAGTTCGGGGCCGAGGGCATCGGGCTCTGCCGTACCGAACACATGTTCTTCGAAGCCTCGCGCATCTCGCTGGTTCGCCAGATGATTCTTGCCGACGACGAGACCGGACGCCGCCGTGCGCTCGACAAGCTGCTGCCGGAACAGCGCGCCGATTTCACCGCGATCTTCGAGGTGATGGCCGGCCTGCCGTGCACCATCCGCCTGCTCGATCCGCCGCTCCACGAATTCCTGCCGCACGCGGACGAGGAATTCGCCGAGTTGGCGGACGCGACCGGCCTCGGGGTCGACCATTTGAAGCGCCGCGCGGGCGAGCTGCACGAGTTCAACCCGATGCTCGGACACCGTGGCTGCCGATTGGGGATTACCTTCCCGGAAATCTACGAGATGCAGGCGCGCGCGATCTTCGAGGCGGCCTGCGCGGTCAAGCAGGCGTCAGGCGAAGCGCCGCTGCCGGAAATCATGATCCCTCTGGTCGCCACCAAACGCGAACTGGCTATCCTGCGCGCGCTGGTCGACCGGACGGCCGACGCGGTGTTTCTCGAAACCGGGGTGCGGGTTGATTACCTCGTCGGCACGATGATCGAGCTGCCGCGCGCCGCGTTGATGGCGGGTGAGATTGCCGAGGAAGGCGCGTTCTTCTCCTTCGGCACGAACGACCTGACCCAGACCACGCTGGGCGTCAGCCGCGACGATGCGGCGCGGTTCCTCAGCGTCTATGTCGACAAGGGCATCTTCCCGCGTGATCCCTTCGTCAGCCTCGATATCGAGGGCGTCGGCCAGCTGGTGGAACTGGCTGCGGAGCGGGGCAGGGCGACCCGGCCCGACATCAAGCTCGGCATCTGCGGCGAGCATGGCGGCGATCCGGCGAGCATTGCCTTCTGCGAGGGTGTGGGCCTCGATTACGTCAGCGCCTCGCCCTACCGCGTGCCGATTGCGCGTTTGGCCGCGGCGCAGGCCGCGCTGGCGCGAGGCTAGGTTCCGGCGAGCGAGCGTCGCCCCGTAAGGGTGACGATCTCGAAAGTCTCGGGGGTCTTGCCGTCATCTTCGGCGCGCGCGGCAAAGGCGGCGCGGGCGCGGGCGAGGGCGGCTCTGCCGAGCGGCGGGGCGGCGCGCGCCAGCACATTGCCGAGACCCTGGTCGCGCAGATCGGAAATCAACCGGTCGAGCGATCCATAGCGCACACTTAGCGTGTGGGTGTCGACCACTGGGTCCTTCCACCCGGCACGCTGCATCAGGCCGGGGGCGGCGCGGGCATCGACCAGCGGGTGGATGCGCGCTGCGGGCCGGTCGGGCTCGGCAGCGAGCATCGCGGCACGCAGCGCGAACAGGCTCTGGCCGCCAATGAAGCTCGCAATAACGAGGCCACCGGGCTTCAGAGCATGGCGCAGGTGGATCAGCGCGCCCGGGAGATCGTTGACGGCGTCGAGCTGTCCGATAACTCCGATGAAGTCGTAAGGCCCACCGATCAGAGGCTCGGCCGGGTTTGCTGTGGCGCTTACCGAAAGGGACGCGCCATCTTGCCTGAGATAGCTCGCCAGAGGCGGGGGGCAGTCGCCGATCATCAGCGAGATTTGCGGTCTGTGTCGGACGAAAGACAGGCGGTCGATCATGTCATCCGCCATGTCCTCAATCAGAAAGCTTGCCGCGTCGGCACTGTCTTTCCTGCGTGCCGCCGATCGAAATGCACGCGCCACGCGCCGCGCTTCGGAGAATATCGTGGGAACCTGATTGACGGTCATGCGGCTCCCCTGCCGTGCTTGCTTGAAGAGAGCAAGCCGTGCGACAAGCAGGTTATGGCAGTGGTCGCTCAACTTGCCCGACAGCTCGCGCCCGTGGTGGATGTGCTCTATCCGCCGCGCTGTCCGGCGTGCGGGATCGCGATTGCACGTCAAGCCGGCTTGTGCGGGGAATGCTGGAGTACGCTGGAAGTGCCGGCGGTGGCTATGACCGATGACGCCGGAATTCCGGTTTACGCAGCAAGCCTGTACGGTGACACATCACGCAAGCTGGTTCTGGCATTCAAGCATGGTGGACGCATCGCGCTCGCTAAACTTCTGGCCCAATTGATCGCAGCGCGGCTACCCGGGGTTCCTGCTGGAGACGCACCGCCGTTGCTGGTTCCGGTTCCGCTGCATCCCTGGCGATTGTGGAGCCGCGGTTTCAATCAGGCTGCCTTGCTGGCCAAGGAACTGGAGCGACTTGGGTGCGGAGAGGCGCTTGTCGACGGCTTGCGGCGCAATCGCCGCACGCCAAGCCTGGGGGGGCTGGGGCGGGAGGCGCGTGAACACGTGCTCAGGGGTTCGATCACCCTTCATGCGGCAAAAGCAGAACGGCTGGCTGGTCGACACGTGATACTGGTCGATGATGTGCTAACCAGCGGTGCG